>NZ_MRYB01000003.1:0-275484 GCF_001921755.1 Psychrobacter sp. Rd 27.2
GTGCGCTTAACCTTTGCTATTGCTAACTTGTCCATAAATAAGTCCCTTTTTCGTAAACTTATTTTAGGACGGGACAGATACAAAAATAAAGTCCATTGACTGATAATCTATCGTAATAGACAGCGTGACGCAATCGTTAACCTGCCTATTGGCGTTATATCTACTGATAAAGGATTTTGATTAATGATAAAGGATTTTGACTAACGGGAGTTATACTTGAGTAAATCGCATTCCGTGATAGTCTGGTTATTTCATAAAACTTGCATAGCAGCTCTGCAGTGATTTTGCGACGACTCGGGTAACCAGCTGCGTGCGATAGCTGGGGTCGATGGCCGCGTTGCCCAGCTCAACGAGGCTGACTTGCTGCGGAGCTTGCTCACTGACGCAGCCACAGACATTGCTTTTTATGGTTTCTTGCTGCGTCTCGGTCATGGCAACGCTAGCGATACGCCACGCATTTTGTTTTTCGATTTGGCTGCGGCATTGGTTGTCAATGGCTGCGCGAAACACATTCATACCGATCTCATTGGCGGTACCAATGGCAGTGCCAGCATCATTATTGACGCCGCCTGTGGTGGTGCAGCCGCCCAAGGCAAGCGCAGTCAGTAAGGTAGTAGATGCCAGTATCTTTTTTGTAGGCCCGTGTTTTTTCACAGAATACTCCTTGGTATGGTTATAAAAATAATGGTTGTAAAGGCAATGGTTGTAAAGACAAACATGGTGCCACGACAGCCCTAAAAAAGCACACAAAAAAACCAGCAAAGGCCATTTATTTTGGTATTCGCTGGCGTGTTAAGATCGCGCAGAGCATCAAAGCGAGACTGAAATAAGTAGATCCCAGTCTAGCGAACTGATGCAGCGTATCTTTTTTATTTAGTTCTTTTATTTAGTAATGCCGATATTAGACGTTTTTACCGTGCTGCTTTTGCTGAATGTCTTTGGCCAACTTATAGCAGTCGTTGATATGATCGGTGGCGATTTTCTTAAAAATGGTATAGCCCATCGTTGCAGCCACCAATTGCCCACCCAATGGGATAAATTTGGTCACTTGCTTGGCGGCGATACGACCACCAAAACCTTGAATGGTTTTTTTGACGAGACCGCGCGTCGCCATCAATCCTGCAAAGTCAACCGTACGGTCTCTAATCGCGCTCCAGTGCACTTCGCGTGACTCCAAGTCAATCGCTGATTTACGGTCTTCGATCAAGCCAAAGCGCTCACTGATCTCAGGGATGAGCTGGGTCAACATGCCTGCATCAACTGCCACATCAAAAAACGGCACAGGTACGATGGCGACACCAGCTGAGACTCTGGCACGTTTTTTGACCAAACCCAGACATTCTTGTTTGACTTTATCAAGATCAAGATTGGGGTCGATGGTATTAGGGAGTTTTTCAGCGACTGGTGTGGTTTTCATAAAAGGTCCTTGTACGTTTTTTTAGATAATGAATAATAGGGTTTTTATATCACTCACGGTGAAAATATATTAATTTACATCCATTTTATGGATTTATCGGTAGCATACAATCATCGCTTTGTAGCAAAATGCAGAAAAGTACAGTCACTGTGCACCGTTTTTGTAAATTTAGCCTAAGCCAGAGGTGTGCGCAAACATAGAGCGTAAGCACTGTATGATCTGCTGAAGGCTGACAAAGTGTTTTAAAAAAGTGTTTTAAAAAAGTGTTTTAAAAAAGTGTTTTAAAAAAGTGTTTTAAGAAGTCACAAGCAATCGTAAAGAATAAACCTGACCGCTATAAATTGGCATTGTGACCCTGCATGAAAGCCAGTAGAATACCATCATGCTAAATTTAACCTCCCGTTATACCAGCACTCGCATCGACGAGTTGCCCGCCGCTTTGCAGCCTCTTGCCGCCCAGTCACCGACGCTTGCCCGACTATACGCTGGTCGCGGCATCACCAATCCTGAGCAGCTGGAGATCAGTCTCTCTGGGCTACTGCCCGCTGAGCAGCTGCATGGTGTCACCCAAGCTGTGGATCTGTTAGATGCTGCTATTGATAAAGGTCAGCGGATTTTGATCGTCGGCGACTTTGACTGCGACGGCGCGACCAGCACGGCACTGATGATGCGTGTGCTCACTAAGATGGGCGCGGTGGTGGACTTTTTGGTGCCAGATCGCTTTAAGTATGGCTATGGGCTAACGCCTGAGATTGTGGAGCTGGGGATTGAGACTTATCAGCCAGACATGATCGTGACGGTGGACAATGGCATCTCCAGTCATGAAGGTGTCGCCCGTGCGCAGGCCGACGGCATTACGGTGATTATCACCGACCATCACTTGACCACCAAAGCGACCCCGCCAGCTGAAGCGGTGGTCAATCCCAATCAGCTTGACTGTCATTTTTCCAGCAAAGCATTGGTGGGGGTTGGCGTGGCGTTTTATGTGCTGGGCCGCTTGGCAAAACGACGCCGTACAGCTGGTAAGTCCACTGTACAAGTCAGCCAGTATTTAGATTTGGTGGCGCTCGGCACGATTGCCGATGTTGGCGTATTGGACAAAAACAACCGTATCTTGGTGCATCACGGGCTAACTGCCATTCGTCAAGGGCGCTGCTGCATGGGTATCTTGGCGCTCCTCGAGCAAGCAGGCCGCGATCCAAAGCAGCTGCACGCGCAGGACTTTGGGTTTGTCTTAGGCCCACGTATCAACGCTGCTGGGCGTATGGATAACATGCGTATCGGCATTGAGTGCTTGTTGACCGAAGACTGGCACACCGCACAGCGTTTGGCGCAAGAGCTAGAACAGCTAAACCGTACGCGCCGTCAGGTAGAAGGCGAGATGCGGGCGCAGGCGGACAATATCGTACAGACGCTAGCAGGCACCGCCAGTAGCACCGATAAGCGCAGTATTATTTTGTATCAAGACGATTGGCACCAAGGCGTCATCGGTATCGTCGCTGGACGATTAAAAGAAACGCACTATCTGCCCAGCATTGTCTTTGCGCCAGCAGATAAAGCGTGTACCGGAGACGATGATGCGATCAAAGGCTCTGCGCGGTCGATTGCAGGCGTGCATATTCGTGATGCCATTGAGCTGGTCGCTGAGCGCTATCCTGACTTGATCAGTCACTTTGGTGGCCATGCGATGGCGGCAGGCTTGACGATCAAGCGTCGTCACTTTGACGGGTTTGTGGCGGCATTCAATGAGGTCATGGCAGAGATAGATGATGAGGTGTTTGCTGAGCAAAAGCTCACCGATGGGCCACTGCAGGCCAGCGACTTTAGCCTATGGTTTGCCGAGCATTTGGCAGATGCCAGTATCTGGGGTCATGGCTTTGCACCGCCGATATTTGATGGGGTGTTTGAGGTATTAAGCTTTAAGGTTTTAAAAGACAAGCACTTGAAGCTATCACTGCGTTATCCTGACGTGCAGTATCCGATTGATGCCATTTATTTTAACTTTGATAGCGCGGCGTGGGATTATCGCGCCCAGCAAGTGCATGTATTGTTTGAGCTGGACATCAACGAGTGGAACGGCAAACAAAGCTTACAACTCATGATCAAAGACTTGGCAGTGGTAGCAGCGGCGTAGCTCGTAAAGCGCTTTTACCGCCAGTGCTTTGACTGTTTAGCATTGAGACCCGCGTGCCAGCGCCGTGTGATTAATATCGCCATTCTATGGTCGGAAACTGCCAATCATAACGTATCGCCAGCATGCGCAAAATAAAAATCGTACTCATCGCTGAGACGTCAGCCACCCAAGGCGTCACGCCGAGATTGTGCAGCGCAAAGTAGAGAATGCCGCCTGCCAACGCCGCGGTGATATAAATCTCTTGCTGCAAAACCAGCGGTATCTCATTGCAGATCATATCGCGGATAATACCGCCGACCACAATGGTAATTACCCCTAGGAGTAAAGCCACTGGCACGTTGGCGCCCATACTGTCTGCGACTTTGATGCCGATGAGGGTAAAGGCTGATAGGCCGATGGTGTCTGAGAGTTTGAGAAACGTATCGACGCGTCTGGAGTTTGGATGAAAAAATATCTGCATCACTAGTGAAGACAAAGTAATGACGGTCAAGTAGCTCATATCGACCATCCAAAACAGCGGATGACGGTCTAAAATGACATCACGTACCGTACCGCCACCGATGGCAGTGACAATAGACACCAGCAGACAACCAAAGACATCGAAGTTTTTGTGCTTAGCCAGTATCGTACCTGAGACGCTACAAGCGACGATACCGATCATATCAAACAGATATATCAGCGAGCGCGGATCGAACGTGGTGATCAGAGCAGCAGGGTCTAATGCGATGGTCAACATGCGCAAGTCTCATTAGGTGATGATGATGGGGCAGCGGGTCGAATCGGCAGAAGAGGATAGAGGCTATCTGCAATCAATCTGATATTAGTTAGCTGCCAATGAATCGTCAACCCTTAATCAACTAGGCGAATAGACGGCAGATGCCAGTCAAACCTCAGTGCCAACATCCGCACGGCAAAAATCACAAACAGCATAATAAACTCATTGATGCCAGCATCGACCCCCAAATACTGCAGCAGCAGATAGGTCGTAGAGCCTATGATGCTGGCCGTGATATAAATCTCACGCTGTAGCACCAGCGGTATCTCATTACAGATAATATCACGTAATAGCCCACCGATAATCGCGGTCCAAACCCCCATCATAATCGCAATGATCGGTGACATATCTTGCGTGAGCGCCACCTTAAAACCAATGACACTAAATGCGGCCAAGCCAATAGCATCAAAGAGCTTTAGCGCATTATCAATCTTATGATAAAGATGAAAAAATATCTGTAAAATAAGTGACGTCAGCGTGATGACGATCACATAATTGAGATCCGTCATCCAAAACAGCGGATGACGATCAAGCGCCATATCACGTAGTGTACCACCGCCGATGGCATTGACCATCGATACCAAAATACAGCCTGCAATATCAAAGCCTTTGTGCTGCGCCAGCAAGGTCCCCGCGATCGCGCAGGCTATCACCCCTACCATATCCAGTAAGTACAACAAGATATCAGGAAAAATCAAATCATTAACCATCGTTATAGCACCAAGTCGTGACCGTCAAAATGAGATGACTGAGCGCAATAAAGGCTATTGCATTCGTCGTGTAGCAAAAAAATCAACGAGACAGCTGTGTACGACTTAGCCATCCTTGGCAAAAAATATCAGCCCGATAATGATCAAACCAATACCGAGCAAACCCATCGTAGAAGGTACCGAGTTACCCAGTAATAATATCCCACCGATAAGGGCAAATATCACCTCACTGGCTTGGGTGGCATCGACGCCAGCCACCTCGCTTGAGGTCACCGCCTGACCGCGCGCGTACAAAAATATAGTAGTAGCCGCAACCCCGGCCAACAAAGCCACCAGCAAGGTATTAAACACCTGTGCGCTATCGGGTAGCTCGGGTCGCACTATCATGCCCAAAAGCAGCCAAAATGGCAAACTCCCCAGAGTCATTAGCCAAACTTTGTTAAAGGCATTGTGTAGTAAGGTAGTCTCAATCGAGGGAGTACGATGGATCAGAGTTTGCAGTAGTGACGGCGCAGGTGCGGCGGCAGGCAGAGCATTTAGAGCGGTGCTGGTGGTACTAGTGTCATATAAAGTAGGCGGCAGATCATAAGCTTCTGAGATGAGTGGCTCGTCATGGGTGTCGGCAATGCCAGATACGGCGTGCGACTGATCTGCCAAGTCAGCGGGTAACGCTGGCGTGCGGGAGTTATGAGTGACTTGCCAGACCAACTGGTTGCCAATCGGGTAGCTAAAAGCGGCAATAAGGGCGGGCAGTGCGCCATAGAGCAGCATCTGTGCCATAGGGACGGCATGGGCAATATCAGTGTCGGCAAGTGCAGCGGCGTGCAAGCCCTCACTGACATTGACCATCACCACCCCAACAAACACTAAAAGGGCATAAAGGATGAATTTTTTATCAAAACGCTGGCCAAAGACCATCAGCACCAATAAGCTGGTCACGACGGTAAACATAAAGGTCGCCGCGACCACCCAGCCTGCCACATGATCGGCGGCATAGCAGATACCTGCATAAAACAGCCCAAAGCCAATACTGCCTGTGAGACACCAAAAAACCCAGTGCTGAAAAAAGACCGCTGTCAAAGCTTTGAGGCACCCCATCCCTTGCTGAAACAAGATGATGCCGGTGATTATCAGCCACATAAAGACATAGCGCAGACTCGCCGACCAAAACCAGTGGCCGCCTGCCGCGCTCATCATCTCATTTAAAATAAATGTCGAGCTAAAAAACGCGCCCGCCACTAAGCCCAGTAGTATTAGCTTGACCATCCTTGTGCCCTTATCCTTATTTCCGTGTCGTGTGAGCGATTTGTGCCGTTTGTCTTGTGTCCTTGATACAGCTATTTAGCTGTTTAGGATAACGCCGAGGCGATGTCCTATCGTTATTTGCCTTTTTACTGTTTGCCTGTTCACTATTTACCTTTGGCATCTGCCCAAATGATTTTGTGCAATTGTAGCTGAAAGCGCACGGGCAGGGCGTCGGTCAGTATCCATTCGGCAAGCTCGCGGGCAAGCACAGGCACCTCTGGACTGACCGCGTCATTGATATCATCTGCAATAGTAAACATCGGCGAAAACCAAACCGTGCCGACACGTTTATCCAGCTGATGCTCAATGAGTGTGGCTTTTGCCCAGTCATAGTCAGTGCGGTTCATAATGACAAACTTAATCTGATCATGCTGGGTTAAGTGGTCAAGATTTGACCAAAGGTTTTTATCAGCTTCGCCTGAGCTTGGAGTTTTGAGATCCATGACTTTGCTGACCGCCGCTGGTACGTCTTTGACACTCAGCGCCCCTGCCGTCTCAAGGGAAATCTCATAGCCATCGCTGAGCAGGCATTGCATCAGCTCGATGGCATTGGGCTGCGCCAATGGCTCACCGCCCGTCAGACAAATCCGCTTGCACGGATAGGTTTTGATCGTCGCTATGATGGCATCTAATGACTGACGCTCGCCACCTGTAAAGGCATACTTAGTATCGCAGTAGACGCATCTGAGCGGACAGCCGGTTAAGCGGACAAATATGGTCGGTAAGCCTGAGGTCAGCGCCTCACCTTGTAGCGAGTAAAAAATCTCTGTCAAACGCAGACCTGCGCTCGGGTCGGTGACAGGAATGGCGGCGGTGCGTAACGGCGACTGGTTCATAATGGTTTCAAATACAATATAGTTTCAACGACAAGTGAGCGTTGATAAGGCGATAGGTTGATAAAACGCTCGGCGATAAGCTTGTGCAAAAAGTCAGGTCGTAGGTGCGGCCGCTTTATGCGAGGATAGCGCAAAAAATCACGGTGAATTATAACGTAACCAATGATATTACACTGCGGCTAATACATAAAAAATTAAAACATAAAAAAAGATGCTGAAGCCATGCTCCAGCATCTGTATATAAAGCTATTTTACTAGGGCGTGTTCTCATTTTAAAAATGGTGATAAAAATGAGATAAATCGCAGTCAAACAAGGAAGATAGCGCAAGTAATATCGAGATATTAGTCAGCTATTTGACACCGTTTGGCCAGATTTAGCCATTTTTAGCCCATTTAGATGGCTATCGATTGAATTGAGGACACGCCCTAAAAACGGTTTGGTATAAAAACCAACATATACGCGAGCAGATTAGTCTAAGCGTAGTAGCTCATTTACCGCTGTTTTTGCGCGTGTCTGTGCATCGACTTTTTTGACGATGATGGCGGCATAGAGGCTATGGCTACCGTCTTTTGATGGCAAGCTACCTGGTACGACGACAGAGCCTGCGGGTACGCGGCCGCGATGAATTTCGCCTGTCTCGCGATCATAAATGCGCGTTGATTGACCGATATAGACACCCATAGAGATGACCGCGCCTTCTTCGACGATGACGCCTTCAACGATCTCAGAGCGCGCACCGATAAAGCAGTTGTCTTCAATGATGGTCGGGTTGGCTTGTAGTGGCTCAAGCACGCCGCCGATACCCACGCCGCCTGAGAGATGCACGTTTTTGCCGATTTGGGCACATGAGCCGACCGTCGCCCATGTATCAACCATCGCGCCTTGATCGACATAAGCGCCGATATTGACGTATGACGGCATCAGCACCGCGCCTGCCGCGACATATGAGCCTTTACGAGCGACCGCAGGTGGCACGACGCGTACACCAGCTTCTTTAAACTGCGCTTCGGTCCAGTCAGCAAATTTGGTCGGTACCTTGTCATAAAACTTCACATGTTCGCCAGCGGCTTGTACGTAGTTGTCGTTTAGGCGAAATGACAGTAGTACTGCTTTTTTGGCCCACTGATTGACGACCCATTCGCCATCCTTTTTTTCTGCTACGCGCAGGCTGCCGTTATCTAGTTGCTCAAGCACTTGCTCGATGGCATCGCGCACATCTTGCGGCATGGTGCTTGGGCTGTATTCGTTACGGTTTTCAAAGGCTTGTTCGATGGTTTGTTGTAATGACATAAAGGTTCCTAAAATTAATAAAAGAGAAGTCTTATAACAAAATAAGGGCGTAAATGTGGTGAAAAAACACGTTCGCTGTATTGTCGCTAATTTGACCGCTTTTAGCAAACGTCCGCAGTATTATCTTCTATCCATTCTAGGATATCTTGATAAACGGTTTGATGGTCTTTTTCATGGAGCGGCTCATGACGCATATTTGGATAAAGCTGGATATCGACGTTGCTAAAGTTTTGCTTGTTTAAGCGGGTGACGATGCGACGAATGCCGCGACCCATATTGCCGATAGGGTCGTCCTCGCCGCTGATAAAGAGCATCGGAAAGTCCTTGGTAATGGTGGCAGCCCAGTGTTTATTCAGCCCCGTTTCCATCAAACAAAACAGCGTCATAAAGCCATTATTAGTAAAATCAAAGCCTGTCAATGGATCGGCTTCATAGTCTGCGATGGCTTCGGGGTTTTGATTTAACCAAGCAAACTCAGATTCTGATTGGCGGTTCTTTAGCTTGCTGTTTAGGACTTTATTCATGACCGTGGCAAATACAGGATTTGGGGTTTTCGGGGCGACTTTTGCCAAGAGTTTATTGGCAGGTACCAGCACTTTGGTCAAGGGGTTGGCATCTGCACTGCCCATCAAGATAGCACCTGCAAAGCGATGAGCGTGATGTTTGAGGACATTGCGGACGATAAAGGAGCCCATTGAGTGCCCCATGACAAAGTGTGGCACCTCCGGATAACGCGCTTGTAACTGATCTGCCATCACGATGACGTCTTTTAGCAATGACTGCATAGGATGCTCGTCAGCGAAAAACCCTAAGTCCGCTTGGGTTTTGACGGTTTTACCATGGCCTAAATGGTCATAAGTGGCGACGGCGATACCGTGATCGGCCAAAAACTGCGCAAAATCTGCATAGCGGCCACTATGCTCGGCCATACCGTGTACGACGAGTAGGGTGGCCTTGATATGGGTTTGCGTATCACTTGGCACAAAAAACGTATGATGCAGATGGTGGATATTGTCTGAGGACAAAATATGCTCGTGACTGCTATCGGTGCTACTACTCATAAAAAACTCCTATGATTCGGTAAAATATGGGACGCATGATGGGCCATATCGTTTGGCTGCTATTGTACTGGACGCTGATAAATAGTGTTGCCTTCTTTGATGGTTTTTACTACTTCAATATTGCGGATATCGGCTGGTTTTATGGTCAGCGGGTTCTTATCTAAAATCACCAAATCCGCGAGTTTACCAGGAGCCAGTGTGCCTTTGGTATCTTCTTCAAAGTACTGATACGCCGCGTTGCTGGTGATGGCCTTGAGAGCTTGGTACGGCGTGATGCGTTCATCAGCACCGATGACTTGACCTGTGCGTGAAGTGCGATTGACCGCTGTCCAAACAGAAAACAGCGGATCGACTGGCGTGACAGTGTCGTCGGAGTGATTGGTATAAGGGATACCCATTTTATCAACTGTGGCAAGAGGGCTTAAGGAATTGGCGCGTTTTTCGCCCAAGTTTTTGATATGGACATCGCCCCAAAAATAAGCGTGGTTGGTAAAAAATGACGGCACCATATTGTACTTTTTAAACGCCGCTAGCTGGTCTGGCCGCGCAAACTGCGTATGAATCGGCACGATACGGCGGTCTTTATCAGTGGCTTGCCCCGTTTGTTTGACTGCATATTCGTGCGCTTTGAGGATCATATCAGTGGCCGCGTCGCCATTATTATGAATAAATAACTGATTGTCATTTTTATAGGCTTTGACAAACATCTCATTCATCTTCTCTTGGCTGATACTCGGCAAGCCGCGGCAGTCGCTCTCGCAGTCTGGTACAGGCGTCAGATAGGGCTGAGTAAAGTAAGCGGTCTTGCCTTGCGGGGAGCCATCGGCGATTATTTTGGTACCTTGTACCTTAAAACCGTTTTGATAGGTTTGCCATTTAAAGTCTTTATCGGCCAAGTTTTCGTCCAAATCACTAACCCCTGCCAAGGAGACCAAGTCGATTTTTAGCTTACCATTATCTGCTTGTTTTTGAAAAAACTGAATAGCATCGCGGGTCGTAGAGCCGTCTTGCGCCGTGGTCACGCCGTACTTGGCGTAGTAGTCTTGGGTTTGATCAAAAAACTGCCCTTGCTTGGGCTCAAGCGTCTTGAGCAATTGATACATAAGCGGATACATCGCCGTTTCTTGTAGCAGACCGTTTGGCTCGTTTGAGCCTTTGACTCGGGCGATATTACCGCCTTCAGGTGACTGGCTATCGGCAGTGATGTTCATAGCAGCCAGCGCACTGGAGTTGGCAACCCCCATATGACCGCTGGTGTGCTGCAAATACACTGGGTTGTTTGACAAAACGCTATCAATCTCTTCTTTGGTCGGATGGCGATCCTCAGTGAGCTGCGTCTCATCATAACCCCAGCCAAATATCCACTCACCATCAGCGATGTTATTGTCTTTTTTATAAGCCTTTAACGCTTGCAGCATTTTATCGATATTGTCTATCTTGCCAATCGGCGGCGCGCTCAGATCCACCTGTCCTATAGTGTTGGACACCAAGCCAAAATGACTGTGCGGATCGATAAATCCTGGCAGCAGCGTCTGATGTTGCAAATCGACGGTCGCGGCGTTTTTATAGTTGTCTTGCGCGTGTTTTAAGCTACCAACATAAGCAATCTTACCGTTTTGGGTGACCAATGCTTGCGCCAGTTGCGGCTTGTCGCCCTCCATGGTAATGATATTGCCGTTGTAATAGATGGTTGCTTGACTGGTCGCTGTTTGTACCGCCACCGCGCTGTCTTGATTGTCTGCTGTCAGATTTGCTGCACAGCCGATCATGCTCAGTAGGCCAATGCCTAATAAGGCCGGTCTTATAAATAGATGTGTGCTCATTTTTTTCCCTAGTCTTGTCTTTTCTCATGAATGATAAAGGTACTGTGCGCTTTGCCAAAAGATGTCGATAGAACCAATCTAACTATAATGCCAAATGCGGTCAATATCCTTGGGCGATTTGTTGCTTTTCTATCCTGTGGGAGCCAGTAGCGCCTAGAGTATGCATTAATGCTGATATGGAATAACCAGCTAAATACTTAATATTAATGATAATACAGAAGAAAAAATAAGGTATGATTTATGAAGTCTCCTTTATTTTTTTGCTGAATGATAAGCATATGATGTGGACCATGCCCGCGCCTGCATCAAGGCAACATCAACGTTTTAGCACGATTTTTTATCGCAAAAAGACACCTGGCTGGATGCCATATCGTTATGAAATCTACTATTGAGCTACTCGAAGCGACGGATTTTCCTGCTATCAACAGACGTAAGCTTACGACTCTACAAGTCAATATGGGCTATCTGTGTAATATGTCTTGTGTGCATTGTCATGTCGCAGCCAGTCCATACCGCACCGAGATGATGTCGCGTGAGTTGGTTGAGCTTATTGCGCAAGTGCTGCAAGCGCAAAATATCGATACACTTGATTTGACCGGCGGCGCGCCTGAGATGCACGAGGATTTTAAATACTTGGTAAAAGAAGCGCGTAAGCTTGGCGTCAAAGTCATTGATCGTTGTAACTTGACGATCTTGATGAAAGAAGGCTATGAAGGCATGGCGCAGTTTTTGGCAGATAACGAGGTGGAAGTGGTCGCCTCACTACCGTGTTATTCGCTTGAAAACGTTGATAAGCAGCGCGGCAAAGGCGCATTTGATGACAGTATCCTAGGGCTGCATAAGCTTAATGCTTTGGGTTATGGAAGGGCAAATACAGGTTTGATTTTGAACTTGGTTTATAACCCGCAAGGCGCGACCCTACCGCCCAATCAGCAGACACTAGAGGCAGACTATAAGCGCGAGCTCAAAGCACACTTTGATATTGAGTTCAATCAGCTATTTGCTCTGACGAACATGCCCATTCAGCGCTTTGGTGCAGTCTTGCTTGCCAAAAACGAGTTCTATCCTTATATGACGCTGCTCAAAGACAACTACGATGCGCACAATCTCAAAGACGTCATGTGCCGCTCGACCATCAGTGTCAATTGGCTGGGCGAATTGTTTGATTGTGATTTTAATCAGCAGCTGCAGATACCAGTGCCAAATAAATCGCGCCGGCATCTAAAAGACTTATTGACGCAAAATCCAGAGGGTGATGATATTGCTATCGCTGACCATTGCTACGGCTGTACGGCAGGACAGGGCAGTAGCTGCGGCGGCGCTTTAGAAAATGATCAGACGAAAGTGGTTTAGCGTTTTCAGGTACTGTTTTTCAAACTAAGATAAGCCACCCCAACCATGACTGAACGCTAAATAGGAAGTAACCAGATAGCATGCCCACAATTTCTATCATCATTCCTATACTCAACGAGGCAGATAACCTGCCGCATTTGTTTGTACACATCATCGGGCTAAACCCACCTCCGCAGCAAGTGATATTGGTTGATGGTGGCTCAAATGATGAGTCTTTGGCATTGACTCAAAACCTTATTGCAGATGTCACTCGTGATAATCAGTCAGACATCGACTGGCAAGTGGTCTGGCAAGTGATTCAGTCACAAGCAGGTCGTGCACGGCAAATGAACAAAGGCGCAGCGCTCGCTACTGGTGATGTGCTGCTGTTTTTGCATGCAGATACCAAATTGCCACCTCAAGCTATTACGGATATAAAAACTGCTACCCAAGATAAAAAATGGGGTCGTTTTGACGTACGTCTAAATAGCCCTGATTGGATGCTAAAGCGAGTCAGCAAAATGATAAACTTACGCTCGCGGCTAACTGGTATTGCCACGGGTGACCAAGCTATTTTTATCAAACGAGATTGGTTTGAGCAAATTGGTGGCTATCCCGATCAAGCGTTGATGGAGGATGTTGAGATTAGTAAACGTCTAAAAACCATTGGCAAACCTGCTTGTTTAACCAGTCAAGTCATCACCTCAGCACGGCGTTGGCAGCAGCATGGCACTTGCCGCACGATATTACTGATGTGGCGGCTGCGCTTTGATTATTGGCGCGGCGTACCTGCTGACAATATTTGGCAGCGCTATTACCGATAAAACAAACCTTTATCATGAATCAAAACTCATCAACCTGTATCATTATCTTTGCCAAATTCCCCGCGGCGGGCAAGGCAAAAACGCGCTTGCAGCCAGTGCTTGGGATGGCAGGGGCCGCTCGTATGGCGCGTAAACTGCTTTTGCATAGTACCCGTCAGGCGCGAGCGACAGGGTTTACAGTTGAGCTATGCGTCAGTCCTGCGCCAAGCGATCCATGCTGGCAGACGCTGGATTTACCCAAGTCATTGCACTGGTCAGCACAAGCCGATGGCGATCTGGGATTACGTATGCTTAACGCCAGTACGCAGGCTTTGAAAAAGTTTGAAAAGGTATTGCTGATAGGGAGCGATTGCCCCAGTTTGACAGCGGCAGTGATTCAAAATGCCGCGCAGCAGTTAGATAACTCACATAACTTACATAACTCATCTAATAAAGTTGATAGCGTAATGATTCCCGCCTTTGATGGCGGTTATGTGCTGTTTGGTTTTAAGAAGATTTATGCCAGTCTATTTGCAGATATCAAGTGGAGTACCGCAAGCGTTGCCTCTATTACTCAGCAGCGTATTCAAGATTTAAACTGGTCATTGGCTTTGTTAGCGCCTTTGCCTGATATCGATGAGCCTGAGGATTTACAGTATCTGCCCGTAGGCTGGCTGGATACCATCTGAATAACTCTTAGGTTTAAACGACTTAAAATGCTAAAGCCATCAAATATTTTGGTGGTTTTTTATGCAATAACGATTGATACTATTTGGGTAATAGCGCTGAAATCCTGGTCTTGGTTTTATCACTCATCGCTTCTATTGGCGTGACTAATGCTTGCGCTAGAGCTGTATGAGCGATAGATTTGGGCTGCTCGCTAGCGAGTAGGGCGACTGCTTCTTTAATCACTTGCTGGGCATTATCAGCATTTTTCATCA
Source organism: Psychrobacter sp. Rd 27.2 (assembly GCF_001921755.1). Taxonomy (NCBI): domain Bacteria; kingdom Pseudomonadati; phylum Pseudomonadota; class Gammaproteobacteria; order Moraxellales; family Moraxellaceae; genus Psychrobacter; species Psychrobacter sp. Rd 27.2. The sequence goes on from NZ_MRYB01000003.1 coordinate 14,429, forward strand.
GGTTTTGGATGGCATAGTCGGCGCTGACGGCTTCCTCGGTAGGGTGCCAGCTATCAAAATCGGTCACTAACGCAAGCGTGGCATAGGCAATACTGGCTTCACGCGCGAGTTTGGCTTCTGGCATATTGGTCATGCCGATGATGTCAGCGTTCATTTGCCGATACCACTGCGACTCTGCACGAGTAGAGAACTGTGGCCCTTCGATACAAACGTAAGTCGCTTTTGAGTGGTACTGCCCATCGGCAATATTGGCTTTATCATAAGATCTCGTCAAAACCTCAGACATAGCAGGGCAAAGCGGATCAGCCATCGACACATGAGCGACTGCGCCATCTCCAAAGAAGCTACTAACACGCTGCTTGGTCATATCAATCATTTGATTAGGGACGACCATATCTAAAGGCTTTAGGTTTTCTTGTAATGAGCCGACCGCTGATACCGAGATGATATAACGCACGTCTAGCATTTTTAGCGCATAGATATTGGCGCGGTACGGCACCTCGGACGGCATGAATTTATGACCCTGACCATGACGGGTCAAAAAGGCGACGGTAGTACCGTTCAGCTCGCCCAATACAATGTCATCAGACGGCTCACCGACAGGCGTCTCAACTTTAACGCGCCGTTTATTGGTCAAGTCTGCCATCTGATACAGGCCACTGCCGCCGATGATGGCGATATCAGCGGTTTGTTTTGTTGCTGAGGTCATAGGGCGCTCCCTGATGTTTTGTGATAAGTATTTATTGAGAATATAGCACTCTCTTTACGTAGGAATGTCATTACTTTGCATCGCTATCTTTGGGCAGAGAGTTACATAGGGTCATTTGCAGTTATTGATATTGATAGTCATCGTGTCTCTTATATCTATCATAAAGGTTTACAAAAAAGTGAGGTTTTGTTTAAATGGTTTGGTTATTGAAACATGGTTTCGCATATCAAAACTACAGCTTTTGTATATATAGTGAGTTCAGTATAAAAACGATACAGTGGGGCTGGGATAAATTTTACGCAGCCTCTGTCGGCGCAGGTACAGCACGCAAGGAAAATTTATCCCAGTCCCACGTTGACATATAATGTATCTGTTTTATTTAGAATCGACTATAGTTGATCCACTATAAAAGAAATGCAGTAAGACAGGAAAGCATTTTGCGCAGTATTTGTTTGCGTCGCCACAGGCAGTTTATTTACCATAAGAATTGCTATAGTATTACAGGTCTGTAACGTATCTATTTTTAAAGACTATGCGTTTAGACAAGCGTATAAAAAATTTCAAGGATGAATGCCATGCTCAACTCTTCAAAATCTCCTTTGCTTTTATCAGCGATGTTAAGTGCTGTTTTAGGCCTAACCGCGTGCTCTTCTCCAAGCTCAGAAAACACAGACAATGCAGCGGCAGAAAGTAGTGCCACTGCAGACGATAAGCTGGACACAAAGTTTGTCACCATCGCCACAGGCGGCGCATCTGGCCCTTATAATATTATTGGTACAGCACTGTCTGAGGTTTATGCCAAAACCTTTGGGGTCAACTCAAAGACGCAGACCACAGGTGCATCAGTTGAAAACGTCAATTTATTAACCCAAGGCAAGGTAGATATGGTGTTGGCGCTGAGCGATGTCGTCACTGATGCCGTCGAAGGCAAAAACAACTTCGATCAGCCAATTGACAACATTCAACAGATCGCTGTGCTATACCCGAATGTGGTTCAGATCGTGACGTCTCAACAGTCAGGCATCAAAAATATCGAAGATCTGCGTGGTAAGCGTATTGCGGTTGGTGATCAAGGTTCAGGCACAGAGGTGAATGCGCGCACCCTATTAGAAGGCTTTGGTATTACTTATGATGATATCACCGTCGACTATTTAGGCTTTGCTGAAGCGGCTGATGGTATGAAGGCTGGCAAAATCGAAGCGGCGTTCTTTAGTAGTGGTCTACCAAACTCGTCATTGATGGAGCTAGAGCAGGGCTTAGATTTGCAGCTGGTCACTATCGATCAAGCTAAACTGAATGAGATCATCACCACCAAACCGTATTTTAAAACCTTTGAGATACCAGCGGGTACTTACGGCAACGATGCCGCGATACCGACGGCCGCGATTATGAATGCGTTGTTGGTGCGTTCGGATTTATCTGAAGACGATGGTTATAAGCTGACTAAGGCTTTGTTTGATAATTTGGACGGCCTAAAAACCGCGCATCAAGCAGCCAATGATATCAGCTTAGAGTCTGCCAACACTGGTATGGTGGCCCCAATCCATCCTGGCGCTAAAAAGTACTACGATGAGCAAGCAGCCAAGTAAACGTCTATGGTTATTAACTAGCGCGGCACTGATGGCTGCGCTAGTTTTTTTTGTGCTATGGGCCAGCGTATCCCAGCAGCCCGTTGTCGAAGTGCAAGTCGATGGCACCACCTGTTATTTTACTGAGCCAAGCTTTGAGCTGCGCTGGATCCATTCTGTAGAAAAACAGTGGTGGGAGGAGCAGTATCAGCGTACAGATGACGGTCTGCTGTTGACCACCACCTATTTTGAAGCGTTTGGCGCAGGTACGCCGTCGACTGAAGCGCTGGCACCCATACAAAAACCTGGCTATTTGGGTTATCAAATCAACGAAAAACTGCCTAGCCTTAATTGGGTAGTGTCTAGATTGACCAAGGGTGAGCTAAATTATGCCGACCATCGGCTTTTGGTTCATGAGTGGGCGCCAGATTATTCTGAAGTAACGATTACGCCCAAGACGTATCATTTAATTGACAGATTACAAAAGGACTTTTGTCATGAACTCGCAAGTGACGGATCACGATAATGTGACAACGATGTCAGCCAATCATGCTGATCGGCCCATCCATGCCAACACCCATGCTGCTACCAATGTAGATGCCGAGCTTGACGCGCAAGCTCATAATCAGGCCATATTAGAAAAGTATGATCGAGAGTCGATCACCCGACAAATCACTCAAGGTCCAGTCAAGTATTTTATCGCTGGAATTTGCATCTTATATTCTCTATTTCATTTATATATCACCTTCAATCCGATGCCAGCTTTGCTACAGCGCTCTGTACACGTCGGCGTTGGCTTTGCCTTGATATTTCTGATATTTCCTGCGAGTAAAAAAAGTAGCCGCCAGCACGTCGCTTGGTATGACTGGATTTGGTTCTTGCTATCATTGTCTGGCATGGCTTATCTGATATACGAGTATCAAGATATCGTGACCTCACGTGGTGGTATGGCCAATCCGGTCGATGTGATATTTTCTATTATTACCGTCATTTGTGTGTTAGAGGGCAGTCGCCGTATCACCGGTTGGATTTTGCCGATATTGGCATCGATATTTTTGGCTTATCCATTTGTCAGCCATCTAGATTTTATGCCTGATCGATTGCTCACGCGTCCTTATGATATGGGCGATATCTTTGGTCAGTTGTTTTTAAAAACGGAAGGCCTGTATTCTGTCGCGATTGGCGCGTCGGTGACATTTATCTTTTTGTTCATTTTATTTGGCGCGTTTTTGGCGCGTTCTGGTATGGGTCAGCTGTTTAATGATTTGGCATTGGCTATTGCTGGGGATAAAAAAGGCGGCCCTGCCAAGGTCGCGGTCATCTCAAGTGGCTTTATGGGTAGTATCAATGGCTCAGCATTATCGAACGTTGTCAGCACCGGCGCGTTTACCATCCCATTGATGAAAAAAGTCGGTTATCAAAAAGACTTTTCGGGAGCAGTAGAAGCCAGCGCGTCAGTTGGTGGGCAGATATTGCCACCGATTATGGGAGCCAGTGCCTTTATCATGGCGGAGACCACAGGGCTACCTTATAGCACCATTGCTTTAGCTGCATTATTGCCGGCAGTGCTCTACTATCTGGGCGTTATTGCTCAAGTGCACTTTCGTGCGGGTCGCCGCGACCTAAAAGGCATCGCCAAAGAAAACCTGCCCGCCGTCAAAGAAGTATTAAAAGCGCGCGGTCATATGCTACTACCGATTGTGTTTTTGATTTATTTATTGATTGAAAACGTACCCGTCGGCTATGCGGCGGCCTATACCATTGGCTTCACGGTTGCCATTAGTATGCTACGCAAAGAGACCAGAATGGGGTTCTCGGACATTTTGGGTGCACTAGAAGATGGTGCTCGCCAGTCGCTGGCGGTGATGGCCGCGTGTGCGGTCGTCGGGGTGATCATTGGCGTTGTCAGCTTAACCAGCTTTGGGACGGTGATGACCTCATCCATCGTGACATTGGGCGCAGGGTCGTTATTCTTAACCCTAATATTGACCATGCTTGCCTCTATGGTACTCGGCATGGGGCTACCGTCTATTCCTGCGTATATCATTACCGCAACGATGGCAGCGCCTGCACTAGCAGGTTTTGATATTCCTATTTTATCAGCGCATATGTTTGTGTTTTATTTTGGTATTTTTGCCAATATTACGCCGCCTGTCTGTCTGGCAGCCTTTGCTGGTGCGGGTATATCTGGTGGTGATCCGATGAAGACAGGGTTTTTGTCGTTGAAGCTGGCATTGGCCGGATTTATCGTGCCGTTTATGTTTATTTATAGTCCGACGATGCTGATGATAGATCCCACGGGTCTGGCAGTCACGGCAAAAGACTTTCCGCTGCCGCCTATCCTTGATATCGTGACAGTGGTATTGACATCGGTAACAGGGGTTATTGCTTTAGGGGCGGCGCTAGAGGGCTATTTTAGGGGTGCTATGAGTCCACTCACGCGTGGCATATTGGCCATCGGCGCGTTACTACTGATTTATCCTGAACTGACCACAGGGTTTATAGGTGGGATTATCGTGCTGATTATCGCTGTTTGGAACATAAGAACAGCCAAAAAGCCCACACCGACCTTAACGGTTTAAAGCGTTAGGTATCTATATTAAGAGATTGATTCATTTGTAAAATAAAAAAGGGTGAGTAACAAAATCTGTTACTCACCCTTTTTCTATTAAACTCACAGGTCAATGGTTGCTCAAACCTGATTCAAGCATTAACAACCAAGTTTACCCTCAGCCTCGAGTGCTTTTTTGCTACGGATGGGCGCAGGGCAGTTTTCACCGTAGTATTGACGATCGGCAAAGTAGCTGGAGCGTACCATCGGGCCTGCCCAAATGCTAAAGAAGCCAATCTTTTTGCCGTAGTCCATATAGCGCTGAAACTCGTCTGGATGCACGTAGCGATCAACAGGCGCATGATCCTTACTGGGCTGCAGATACTGACCGATGGTAATCATGTCGACATCATGGGCCTTGAGATCATCGAGCAGTGCATAGACCTCTTCTTCTGTCTCACCAAGACCGACCATAAAGCCGCACTTGGTGGCGATATCAGGACGACGCGCTTTGTACAGTTTAAGCAAGTCGAGCGAATGTTGATAATCAGAGCCAGGACGGAAGGCTTTATATAGACGCGGCACAGTTTCGATATTATGGTTAAAGACATCTGGCGCTGTCTCCGTCAATAAGTCTAACGCAATCTCCATACGACCACGGAAATCTGGCACCAATATCTCGATCAAGCAGTTTGGGCTTAGCGCGCGAGATTCGTTCAATACTTCTACAAAATGTCCAGCGCCGCCGTCCTTTAGATCATCGCGATCGACAGAGGTGATCACCGCATATTTAAGACCCAAGCCTTGAATGGTCTCAGCTGTGTGGCGCGGCTCGTCTTTATCAAGCGCATTCGGACGACCATGACCCACATCACAGAACGGACAGCGACGGGTACAGATATCGCCCATAATCATAAAGGTCGCGGTACCATCGGCAAAGCACTGCGGCAGGTTGGGGCAGGCAGCTTCTTCACAGACGGTATAGAGCTTTTGTTCGCGCAGTGTGGCTTTGATGCGTGCGACTTCCGCAGGGGAAGACATCTTGACCCGAATCCAATCAGGCTTTTTTTTGGCCTCGACCGTTGGGATGACCTTAATGGGAATACGGGCAACTTTATCATAGCCACGTAGCTTTTCGCCTTGCACTGCTTTTTTGGGTTTGGCCTTGGCAGCAGGGACATAGGTTTGTACGGCAGTCGTCATAATAGAGTTATCTCTTAACCCTTTATAGTATAAGGGTTTATGGAATGATCAGAATGTTTTATAAGTGTCGGTATTATAGCAGGGATTTTACAGTCTGTTTTTGTACAATATCGTTAAGAGTACTATGAAATGTCTTATCACCATAGTTTTAAATATCTATATCAATGTCCAGCTCATTTAAGATTTCTATGGCAGCGCGAAACGCTTCTTGAGTGGCAGGCGCGCCGCAGTAGGGCAAGCTGTGCATCAATACCTCTCGAATCTCGGCAACGCTCGCCCCGTTGTTGATGGCACCGCGAATATGGCCTTTTAGCTCGGTCGGGCTTTTTTGTGCGACCAAAAAGGCGATGGTGATTAAGGAGCGGTATTTGCGCGGTAATACCGAGTCATCCTGCCACGTACTGCCCCAAGCATGCTCGATGATCCAGTCTTGTAGCGGCTGGGTAAAGCCAGTGGCGTTATCTAATGAGCGTTTGACATGTGCTTCGCCCATCACTTCAGTGCGTACTTTTAGGCCGTTTTGGTAAGCGGTGTTGTCTGCCATATTGTGGTCGTCCCTGTTGTTTATTGTATGTGGTATGGATATTTTAACTTGCTATCTCTGAGATTTTTTGCCGTGTTTTGTATTTAGGCGTATGCGCAGTTTTTTCAAGTCTGTGTTGCTCTATAAGCGGCCATCTGTATTTTTAAAAGCGCGATTGTTATGTCATTTATGTTGATTATACGGGCAAAAAATGACCTCTAAGACAGCCGGTCATCTTTAGACGGATAAGGAAATAATCAGTCCTCTGATTGATGGTACTATTTTTATAATAAATGTCCAATATGGCCTTATTCTGAGCCTTTTAAAGCCATAGCCATTAACATTTAGAGCGTTTTAAGCTATGATTGCACGGATAATTATTTCATCTAGTACACAGACGCAGGCGGTCATGCTGACTCCCACGTATTGTGCTAACCCCAACTGACGAGGACGACTATTGTGTTAGAAGCTTATCGTAAACATGTCGAAGAACGTGCCGAGCTAGGAACTGTACCGCTACCACTGAATGAAAAGCAAGTAGCAGAATTGGTTGAACTATTAAAAAACCCACCAGCAGGCGAAGATGAGTTTTTGATGAACCTGCTAGAAAACCGTATTCCTGCTGGCGTTGACCAAGCTGCTTACGTTAAAGCTGCATTTTTGGCTGCTATCTTAAAGGGCGAAACCTCATCTCCACTTATCAGTAAGAAAAAAGCGGTCGAAATCCTAGGTACCATGCAAGGTGGCTACAACGTACAGCCATTGGTTGCCGCGCTTGATGATGAAGAGGTTGCTCAAGAAGCAGCTGATGCACTAAAGAAAACCTTGCTGGTATTTGACGCGTTCAATGACGTGACTGAAAAAGCCGAAGCGGGTAACGACATCGCAAAAGAAGTGATTCAGTCTTGGGCTGACGCTGAGTGGTTTTTGAACCGCCCAGAAGTACCAAAAAAATCGACTTATACGACGTTTAAAGTCACAGGCGAGACCAACACTGACGATCTATCTCCTGCGCAAGACGCGTGGAGCCGTCCTGATATTCCACTGCATTCACTAGCCATGCACAAAAACTCTCGCGACGGCATCACTGCTGACGAAGAAGGCGTGGTCGGTCCAATGAAGCAGATCGAAGCGCTCAAAGAAAAAGGCCATCCGCTCGCTTATGTTGGTGACGTTGTCGGTACCGGCTCTAGCCGTAAGTCTGCGACCAACTCAGTACTATGGCTGATGGGTGAAGACATCCCGAACGTGCCAAACAAGCGCGGCGGCGGTCTGGTACTTGGTAATAACATCGCTCCTATCTTCTTTAACACCATGGAAGACTCTGGCGCCTTGCCAATCGAAAAAGTGGCGGTTGATAAGCTAAACATGGGCGATGTGTTTGACATCTATCCACATGATGGCAAAATCACCAAGCATGACTCAGACGAGATCATCTCAGAGTTCAAACTAAACTCGCCAACCTTGCTCGACGAAGTGCGCGCTGGTGGCCGTATTCCATTGATCGTTGGTCGTGGTTTGACTAACCGTGCGCGTGAGTACATGGGTCTGGGTCATTCAGACGTATTTGCGAAACCAGAAGAGCCAGCCGATACCGGTAAAGGCTTTACCCTTGCACAAAAAATGGTCGGTAAAGCGTGTGGCCTAGAAGGCGTACGCCCAGGTATGTACTGTGAGCCAAAAATGACTACCGTTGGCTCTCAGGATACCACAGGTCCAATGACCCGTGATGAGCTAAAAGACTTGGCATGTTTGGGCTTCCAAGCAGACCTTGTCATGCAGTCATTCTGTCATACGGCCGCTTATCCAAAGCCAGTTGACGTTGAGACGCAGCACACACTACCTGACTTTATCATGAACCGCGGCGGCGTTAGCTTACGTCCAGGTGATGGTATCATTCACTCATGGCTCAACCGTATGCTTCTTCCAGATACCGTTGGTACTGGTGGCGACTCGCATACTCGTTTCCCAATGGGCATCTCGTTCCCAGCGGGTTCTGGTTTGGTAGCCTTCGCAGCCGCGACTGGTGTGATGCCGCTAGATATGCCTGAGTCTGTTCGTGTGCGTTTCGTCGGTGAGCGTCAGCCTGGTATCACCCTACGTGACCTCGTCCATGCCATCCCTTATCAAGCCATCAAGGAAGGTTACTTGACGGTTGATAAGAAAGGCAAAATCAACGAGTTTAACGGTCGTATCCTTGAGATCGAAGGTCTAGAAGACTTGACCGCTGAGCAAGCGTTCGAGCTATCTGATGCCTCCGCTGAGCGTAGTGCTGCTGGTTGTACCATCACGCTATCTGAAGAGTCGGTAACTGAGTATCTAAACTCAAACATCACCCTACTTAAGTGGATGATCTCTGAAGGCTATGGCGATGCACGTACCATCAGCCGCCGTATCGAGCAGATGCAAGACTGGCTTGCTAACCCAAGCCTTATGCGTGCTGACGACGATGCAGAATACGCCATCGATATGACCATCGATATGAGCGAGATCAAAGAGCCAATCCTTTGCTGCCCGAACGATCCAGACGATGCCAAGACTCTAGCTGACGTGGCTGGCGACACCATTGATGAAGTATTTATCGGTTCGTGCATGACCAACATCGGTCACTTCCGCGCGGCAGGTAAACTGCTACAAGACGTACCAGCAGGAAGCCTGAAGACGCGTCTATGGATCGCACCACCAACTAAGATGGATGCACGCCAGTTGATGGAAGAAGGTTACTACAACGTCTACGCACAAGCCGGCGCTCGTACTGAGATGCCAGGGTGCTCACTATGTATGGGTAACCAAGCACGTATCGCACCGAAATCTACTGCGGTATCGACGTCGACTCGTAACTTCCCGAACCGTCTCGGTCAAGGCGCCAACGTTTATCTGGCGTCAGCTGAGCTTGCAGCAGTGGCCGCGGTACTGGGTAAACTGCCTACCAACGACGAGTATCAGCAGTATGCTGGCATGCTAAACAGCATGGGCGATGAAGTGTATCAGTACATGAACTTCGATCGTATGGAAGAGTACACCGAAGAAGCGGATAAGATTAACGTTGCTCAGTTGACCTAGTTTTCCATTCGAAAGCTTCTTAATTTTTTGAAAACAAGCCCCGTATCGTGATGATGCGGGGTTTTTTTATGAAAATAAAATACTTTGAATAGTTTGCAAACTTTTTTTTGGAGTTTATACTTTAGTGAACTGGTCAAACTTTTGGTTGGTGACTTAACCCTTACAGATACATGAAGACAAACCCTATGGAAAATAAAAATATGCTCGATAAAGTAACGCCACCACCCTTGCCAGATGCTGCGGTGAACAATCATAGTGCCGAAGTGAGCTATGGCATACTCGATTGGTTTAAAAAATGTCTTAGAAACTATAGCAACTTCTCTGGTCGTGCCCGACGTAAAGAATATTGGTATTTTGTGTTGGTGCAAATGGGTTTACTGTTTATAGCGATGATGTTAGATAGCATGATATTTGATGCAGAAACAGGGCTGTTTTATATCGTAGTAGTACTTGGCTTGTTTTTACCAAGCTTGGCGGTGACGGTGCGCAGGCTGCATGATACCAGTCGCTCAGGATGGTGGTTTTTCATCTCTATTTTACCTTTGATAGGCTCTATCATCCTACTGGTATTTTTGGCGAGTGATACCAAGCCTGAAACCAATCAATGGGGTCCACCCGCCAAATAAGCGCTTCTGACCAAATGGTCGATAAGGGCAGCTGCTGATTTCTCTCACTATCTTCTGTATAATATAAGTGCAGGCGGAAACCGTGGCTCTGCGCTTTTTTCTCTTTTCTATCTCGGGACGGACCGATACTTTGATTATGCACTTATCATTCAGGTGCTTTGGAGTCTTGGTTGATTACTTTATCCCCACTCAAACGTCGCCTAGTCTATGTGACTGTCTTTGAAATCATTGCGATTATCTCGTCCACCTATATATTGATGATGCTCAGTGGTAGTGATGCTGCAGAGTCGTTACCAGTGGCGGTGATGGTGTCATTGGCGGCGGTGATTTGGAATTTTTTATACAATACCGTATTTGAAGCATGGGAGCGCCGCCGGCAAGTGGCAGCGCGTACACTGCTGATTCGTAGCGTTCATGCTATTGGGTTTGAAGGCGGGCTGGTCTTGATTTGCTTGCCACTTTATATGCTTTGGTACGATGTAGGTTTAGTGGCAGCCTTTATGATGGAGGCGGCGTTATTGTTGTATTTCTTGGTATATACTTTTATATTTACCTTGGTATTTGACAAGATATTTACTTTGCCAAATTACTATAAGCCAGCTGCTACCTCTTCATAAAAGCCCATGTTATCTCATTTCATCCAAAAAAGGCTGCCTGATGGCAGCCTTTTTGATGATAGTACATTTCGAGTGTTATCAGAGCCTTCCTAGCGGGTTAGCGACCGGTATAAACTGGTTTGCGCTTTTCGATAAAGGCGCTGACACCTTCGATGAAGTCATCGGTTTTGGCCAGCATGGCTTGCTGCCGTACTTCCATATCGAGCGCTTCATTTAGCCCTGCGTAGGCGTGGGTGTTTAGCATATGTTTCATGCTGGATAATGCCTGAGCTGGCAGAGCGCTTAGACGAGAAGCGAGTTTTGCTACCGCATCATCTAATTCAGCAGGCGCCACAACTTGATTGACCAAGTTTAGCTCAGCCATGTCTTGCGCGCTGATTTTGTCGCCCAGCATCACAAGCTCGGTGGTCTTTGCCGGGCCTACTAGCTGGTTTAGTAAATATACACCGCCTGCATCAGGGACGAGGCCGATGTGGACGAATGCTTGCACGAATTTGGCGTTGTCGGCGGTGATACGAAAGTCACAGGTGAGTGCTAGGTTCATGCCTGCACCGGCCACTGCACCTTCTAATTTAGCAATAATCGGCTTGTGAATATGGCGTAGCTTTAAGCTGACTTCGCCTGCGCCTTCGACCATGCCCTTTAGTTTGTTTGAGATGACGGTTTTGTCGATACCTTCGGACAGCATCTCTTTGATATCACCGCCGCTAGAAAAATTACCGCCAGCGCCTTGTAGGACAATCACTCGAACGTCGTCATCAGCATCGGCTTGCTCAAGGGCGGTCAATACGCTTTTTTTTAGTGGTGTGCTAAAGGCATTGAGACTCTTTGGGTCATTTAGGGTGATGGTGGCGATATGGTTTTCGCTTTGATACTCAACAAGAGAGGATGACATTGGATTTCCTTATATGAATGGTCTTATGACGTTGGCTAATCGTATCGCTAGATGAATCAGAAGCTAAATCAGACACATGGCTAGCAAGCTGCTCAATGAAACGCTTTTTTCTGGCGTGCTATGCCTACGCCGCTCGATGCGACAAAAAACAACTTATCATCTCGCGGTATCATGTATAGCGATTGACGATATTGGCTTGTAGCGTCCGCCTTTGTAGATGGCGGCGGCGTGGATCAGCGGCTTTGATTACTTACTATAGCAGCTTGTTCTGATTATAAAAGCAAGTTTTGTGGGCGCTAAAGACACGGCTACATAAAGGTCAAATATGCTAAACTGTCAATACCCAAAATAAGTCACCAACCTCTCTTATTTATCAGACAAGGAAGTGGTTATGCCAACGATCCATATCAATAACACAGACATTTATTACGAAGACAGCGCGCCAAATGATACGCAAAAACCAGTCATGGTGTTTGCTCATGGCTTGTTATGGAATACCCAGATGTATGACAAGCAAGTGGCATACTTCCAAGAGCACTATCGCTGTATTGCCTATGATTTTCGTGGTCAAGGTCAATCGCAGATCACCAAGTCAGGCTACGATATGGATACGCTGACAGAGGACACATTAGCCTTGCTGGCGGCGCTACATATCGAAAAGTGTCACTTTGTCGGGCTATCAATGGGTGGGTTTGTGGCTCAGCGTATCGCCATCAAAGCCCCAGAGCGTTTATTATCACTTATCTTACTGGAGACGTCAGCCGATCCAGAAGACCCAAAAAACGTGCCGCAGTATCGTAAGCTGGTTAAAGCCATACGCTGGATGGGCATCAAGCGCGTCAGTAATAAAGTGATGCCGATTATGTTTGGCAGTAGTTTTTTGGCAGACAAGTCGCGCAAGTCTGAGCGTAAAGAGTGGCTCACGATGCTACAAGGCAATCGTAAGGGCGGCGTCATCAAGGCGACGATGGGAGTGATTGAGCGCTTAGGTACTTACGATCAGCTAGGTGCGATTACCACGCCGACCTTGATCGTCGTAGGGGATGAGGATGCGGCAACGCCGTATGAAAAGGCCGAGCGTATGCATTTTGCGATCAAAGGCTCAAAGCTTGCGATTGTCAAAGGTGCAGGCCATACCGCCACTGTGGAAGAGCCTGAGCAGGTCAATCGCATTATTGGCCAGTTTTTAGAGTGCTGCGTCTAATATTGCCTTAGCGTTTGCATTGGTACAACACCCAAAAAGCCGCTATCACAGCTGTGGTAGCGGCTTTTTTGATTGATAGGTGCGTGTCATTTATCTTGATTTTATCAGTGTGTTTACCATAAGGACACGCCCCAATCTCTAGAGGCGAGCGCGATACTCGCTACTGCTATCATCTATCGCGCCAAACACCTCAGCGCGGTTGACGATCTCTGTCGCCCAAGCACGATGCGTGGCAGGCTCGAGCATGGTGTTATTGTACTTAAATACCGCTTTGGCCTCGCTATGCAGTATCGCTTGTGCTTCATCTAAGGTGCTAAGAGAGACGCAGTACGCCTGCTGCACCAACGCAATTTGGCTTGGGTGTATGACGGTCTTGCCGACTAAACCCAAGCTGACATCGCGGGTCAGCTCCTGCATAAATAGCGTTGGCTGATCTAGATACTCAAAGACGGGCGCTGTCAGATAAAACCCGTGCGGTACAAAGCAGCCGAGTAGCTGATAGGCCAGTGTGCCAATAGGGGTATCATAGACGATGCTGTTTTTTGGGCGACGTAAGCGCAGCGCGGCAAATAAGTCATTGCCGCCGATACGTAGGGCAAAGACTGGCTGATTAAAGGCTTCTTTAAAGCCGATGGCCAGCTCTTGGTTGTGCCGCGGATTAAAGAGCGCTGCGGTCTCGAGCGTCGGCATCAGCAGCTGCGTACTGCTAATATTTTGACAAGCCAGTCGCCAGTTGGACAGGCTATACATATCCACTTTTGGCAATACAAAACCATCGATAAGGTCGATATGAGCGTAGTCTGCGAGTTGTTGTAGCATCGCTGGGCTACGCGGACGCACAAAGACCAAGGGGCGTGTCGGCAGCTGGGCGGGCGGCTGGGATTCTAGCGCCGCTGGTTTGCAGGGTTGAGTGATTGTATCGACATGCTCAGCCCACGTGTTTAGTAAGTCTTGTAGGCGTTCGAGTGCCAGCTCGACATCGCTATGACCGACAGCGTCCTCTAGACAGATGATAATACTATTAATCGTCGGTAGCTTGTCGCGTTTGATGACCTGCCAGATGTCTTGGCGCGTGGCCGGCATATAAAGGCTAGCACCGAGCTGATAAGGGTGATGCGTATGTGGTCTCACCATGGCATGGCGCTCGGTGATGAGGTGGGCATAAGATTGAGTATGCGCGTATAGGTTTGATTGGTTTTTGGGTATATCGGACATAATGGGTATCGTAGTTGTGATGAATGAAAGGGTAAAACGTTATCATCGTCTCACTCAAAAAAAACAATACAGGACGGCTGGTCTATGTTTTTACTTCTCACATGATAGGCTGAGTAAGCAAAAACATAGACCAGCGCGGCGATGTTATTAGGATAGCGCTTTTTTAAACTGGCTTTAGTACGCGTCTGCAACGGAACTATGAGGTTAAAAATGAGATATATTTTTGTCCAGCTAGGGTCAGCTCACAGCTTATATCAGTATATTAGCTAAGAATAAGATACCGTTTGGCATAAATATAGCCATTTTTAACCCGTAAATTACGAAAGTTGTCATTGAAGACACGCCCTAGTATAAGCGATATGACTATGTATATTAACAGTCGTCTTTGCTGCGTTGTTTGATAAGAGTGATGGCGTGATAGGGTAGTATTTTATCACCTAATACACTGATATGGATATCTCGCTCATGACATAAATGTCGTAATAGTAGCGTATCGGGATGATCGGCGCAGGCCAGCAAGATACGCTCAGGGTCTCGGCGTAGTATCGCTCTGGTAGCCTCGGCAATGGTTGGCTTGATACGATTGCGGTTGGTGATGTGATAGTCGGTGGCAATGCTATCGATTAAACCTGCGGTCCGATAGCGTGGCTGCTGATGCATCGGCAAGCATCGTATGGGGCGCTGGAGGGTTTGCCGCGCACGATCGATTTGCTCGATGAAGGCGAGGCTGTGATCGATTGCACGCAGCTCCTCATAAAACACGCTGCGGTGTAGCCCTGATTGCGGCTCGGTATACAAACTGCGAGAAATCAGCCCCGACACCGTACTGTTTAATAGTCCCGATGGAATCAGCCAGTCCTCACTGCTTGCTGCCAGCCACGCCACCCCTGCAGGGTCGGCCAACGTCAGTAGGGGGACGACGCCTGCGCCTTGATGAAAAATATTGGCAAAGTGCGGCTGATTGGGTTGATTAAAAGGCCGCAAGCTGCGCTCAAGCTCTTGATAAATCGCGCCTTTGCCCGTCCAGCCATCGACAAAGACAATCGGGCTGCTTGGATGCGCGTTCAGTATCATCTGCAGCGCGACAGGGTCAAGCCCGCGATCTCGGATGATGCTGATACCATAATGTACACTAGGCAAAGCGTAGCTGCTATCGCTATCTGACCTGTCATCATCTGATAGGGCACGCTGCAATAACACACCGATGGGCAGTCCTGCCCGCACTAAGCTGACCAGTACCAGCGGCTGCTCATTATCCATTGTCTGCCCAAAGATATCGTGCAATGTATAAGCCAAATTAGCGATATCGCTTGCCGTTCTATCTGCACCCTGCGCTAGTGCCTGCTGATACAGCTGCTCATGCATGGCGGTCGGTGCCTGCTCTAGTGTCAGCATATCAGAGTAATGACGCTGGCCACTTTGGATCAGCGCTTCTTTTTGGCTGACAGGGACATCGGCGACTGCTTGTTTGTCGACGATGTCGAGTAGTACGGTAACATCAGAGGGCAGGTAACTGCCTGAGCCGTATTGTGCGAATGTTTGCATATTAGGATGGGTCATAAAGATAGTTACTTATATAAGCGATTGTCATTATTCACGATATCTACAGGCCGTTAGCGGCTAATATTGTCATGCATCTGACCGTGATTTGGCATGCCATACCAGTCCAGCAGCTGCAAAAATGGCAAATCGGCCAAGCTGTCCCCAAAGCCAAAGCTAGGACGCTGAGCATCTAGGTGCTGCGCTAATAAAAACTGCACGGCATGACGCTTATGTACCGCATGCGGTAGGATGGCTAAATTATTGGCATTTACATGGACATAAAAGTCTTTCTCAAAGCCGCGTATGAGCGTTGGCAGTTTTTCTGCCAGCGCTGCCAACGCCTGATGGTCTTTTTGGCCATGCTTGATCGCCAGATAAATCATCAAGTCCTGATGAGCGCTGCCACGCCCAAAGCGGTCGCGATGCGCGGTAAACACTAAATGGCTACTGGCACTCTGCGCATGCTTGGTAAATACCGCGCTTAGCTGCGCCAGCTTGTCTTGCAGAGGCAACAGTGCGTCATACATATGCTGCTGCCATGCGCCTAGTGGCTCGCCATTAGGGCTTAAAATAACCGCGCCGTGGGTGAGTATTTGCCAGCTATCAAACGGCAGTTTTACCCGTTTGATTTCATGACGATCGCGGGCTGTGACCACTATCAGCTCAGTGCTGGCAAGTAACCAATTAAAGAACGCCGCTTGCCGTTGACTCATAAAACTCAGCGGCTCGCCTTGTTTGTTGACGGAGGCGCAGACCAAATCTTCAGGCGCAGCGGTAGGCAGATGCCATGCATCAATTTTGCGCTGAGTTTGAAACAGCGTATCGTCTAAATCCATAAGGGCGTAGGGTTTGACAATATGAGGGCTGGGCTGAAAAAACATCGTGCTCATATTTTACCACCTACTATCAATACATTGTCTAAATCCTGCCACATCTCATCGACGCTATCAGCCGCAGTTTCCACACACAGTACAATCAAGTCCCACGCCTTTGGCTCGACGTTATACACAAAGTTGGTCATGCCAAGACCATAATGATCACGAAAGCTTAGCATCGTACTGATCGCGCCGCCAAGAGCAATCGGCGAGCGTGTCAGCGCGCCAAATTTGACGGTGGCTGCGCTGTTGACGGCAGTCTGCGTTTGGCTTTCTAGCCACTCTGCCAACAAAAACGGCAACCAAACAAACTCATTACTGCCTAATACCAATATACGCGCAGGCCACTGAGGCAGGCTGGGTGATATCTGCTCGCGAAAGCGTGTAAATACCGTTTGGAAGTGCGCCAAATAACGATCAAACCCCTCTGTACTATCGAGCGTTGGGAAGCGCCCCCAATTGCCGGTGTCACCTAATGGCTGGCTACCAGCTTCGGTGGTATCGACTGCTGGCATCGTAATCGGTTCAGGATTGGGGGCATCTGTCCAAGTCCACGCGCCAGACAATAAGTGATGACGATAAAAATCAATATCAGGCAGACGGCTAGATATAGCGTCCGCGGTATCCGTGGTTGCTTGCTGTTGATTGAGTGACCAATCAACCAGCGTGGTCAGATGTACTTGTGCTAACTGACTAAGTCCAGCGTGACGTAAGGCGGTGACGACATTGACGCAGGTGTTGCCTGTCGAGGCCTCGTCATCGACCATAATAAGCGTTTTACTCGCAAGTAATTGCGCTTGCGTCGCTTGATCTGCACTTTGGTAAATCAAGTGCTGGCTGGCGTGACTGTGATCTTCGCTAAAAGTCGTCAGCAGGCAGGCGCTGTCGTTAGGTGCGGCGTCAGCGCTATGCTGGGCGTGACGGGTGGAGTTGAGCAGTAGCGCGTTGGGGTAGCGGGTTTGCAGCGCTTGATGCACGCCTGCTGATAGGCCCACCGCCGTCTCCGCCATACCAATCACCAAAATAGGCTCGGGCAAATGGCTGGGAATCAACGCGGCCAAATCAGTAAAAGCGGTACGCATGGTGCTGGGAGCGACAGGAATATGGCGACCTAAGACTTTTGAGACAAACAAAAATGCGCGCTTAGGATTGATGCGCTGGGCAAAGCCCAATAAGTCATTTAATTGATACGCTGCATTGCGGTTATGGCTATTGGTTTGATACGTGAGATCAAGGGTACCGCGAGGTAGCTCGATGGTGGTACGCTGCTTTGGCATTCATTTTCCTTTTAGGGTTATTCAAATATGCTTAGGTTTATACTTGGTTTTTATACTGAATTTTCACACGGAGGCCTTACATTGGCACACTTTATGTCATGTGCGACTGGCACTCATTTTGCGCGGCATCAGCGCGTTTAAATGTATATAAGTGCTTTATTTTCGATTGATTGTAGGTTAACCATAGGCGCATGATAACTGAAATCAGCGGTCGCCGTTTAGGTTTTGTAGATATCTATGATGACGGTCGGGCGCTGTCATTTTTTGGCTGTTTTTTGACCGTTTTTTTAACCAAAAAGCGAGTTCTTTATTGATCATGTTTCAGTTGTAATATTCACATATTTATTCGTCTTAGTCTTAGCGATTAATAAAGAAACCGCCGCCTATAATGGTAGCCACGATACGATAAAGGTGATAATGCCTGACCTGCGCCACGTATCCAATGATAACAAATCCTCACCAAAGCCATGGCATTCAAGCCTTATGGCGGTTTTTAAACAATAAGCCCACCCTCCGCGTGAGCGTTTAGCCACCTATCGGATAATCTTGCCATTTATCGGTCAATGCCGGCTATCTGCTTGCGAGGCAATATGTATTCATTGATAATGCAGCCAAAATTACTTCTGTAAAGTAACCAGATGGTAACGAGATTTTGAGCAGCTAATATATAAAAAACCATGTGCTCGCTGGCAATACTGCTATTGCTGATTGATACGTTAAAAAAGTCGCAAAACAGTTATACGTCTGGCGATATTTTGGTGACCTAATCAGCGCTGCAGTTTACCAAAATAACTCAGCACGAAAAAGTTTGGCTGTATTGTTAAAAAGGAGTGAGCGTTGAGATTCTCTTGTGCACTAGAAACCGCTTCGGAACGCATCCGTTTGGTCAATGTGATTTCACCATTGATCAAAGCTGGCTATCAGCTTGTCTCACAAAGACAAGAGCCGTCAAGCAATGGCGGCAACATCATACAGGTGGTGGCCAAAAGCCAAGGCGCGAAGACACAAGCGGATTTGATCGCTGACTTGTCTGCCATCGACGGGTGTACGCTGTTTAAGCTGGAAATTGAGGAAGGCGAGGCGGCGGCGCCGGTTGTAGCTCCGATACCATCGGCACCTACTGCGCCCACAATAGACGAAAAAAGCGTACTGGCCGCTATCGGTGCGCGGTATCCAGACATAGCCGAGGTGGTCACTCAGTACAAAGCCAGTCTGCCGGCCGAAAGACGCGTCAGTGCCATGCATGAGCTGGGCCGCAAGGTTGGCGGCGGTATCTATCAGCGTGACTATGCGCTTGGTAGTCCGCTCAAGATGTCTGCTGCCATCAGCCGCGAATTGGTGCCTGCACTCAAAGTGTTTTCTAAAATCAAGGCCCGTGACCATGTCATTACTTTGGTGAAATGTCCGTTTTGTCAGTCATCCGAGCATTCGCATTCAGGCTGCCACTTTGTGGTGGGGTATATAGAAGGCTTTTTGGCAAGCAATCCTGCGGTAGGTAGAGTGCGCGCAGAAGAAACCAGCTGCGGTGCGGGCAGTACCCATGTTTGCGAGTTTACTATCTGGTAAAAATCACTCATGGGTCAAATAACACCAATGACAAAAAAGTAATGAGCGTCTCAAGTACGGCGACTCGTACACATCTTAAGTGGCTTAAATGGCTTGGGCACACTGTTTATAAAAATGTAAAGGGCGAAAAAATGATAGAAGTTGAATATAACCTGATGTTGGTGCTTGTCTCGTATGCCATCGCTGTGTTTGGCTCGTATGTTGGTCTAAACTTGGCCATCCGAGTTCCGTCTGCTAAGCCTGGCAATGACTTGTACTTTTGGGTAGCGCTGTCTTCGCTCGCCATCGGTGGTGCGATTTGGTCGATGCACTATATCGGTATGATGGCCGTGGATATGAAGATGCCAGTGACCTATGATTTGGGTTTGACGATTGTGTCGATGCTGCTAGCGGTACTGTTTGTGGCGGTTGGTGTGGTCATCGTTGGCCGCGGTGTACCAAGTGTGGCAAAACTGCTCGGCGGCGGAATATTGACAGGTCTTGGCGTGGCCGCCATGCACTATACGGGCATGGCATCCATGCAGATGGACGCAACCATGTCCTATAACACCCCGCTTTTGCTCACCTCGATTGCGATTGCCATTGCCGCGTCGA
This sequence comes from Psychrobacter sp. Rd 27.2, assembly GCF_001921755.1. NCBI lineage: Bacteria > Pseudomonadati > Pseudomonadota > Gammaproteobacteria > Moraxellales > Moraxellaceae > Psychrobacter > Psychrobacter sp. Rd 27.2. The sequence continues at coordinate 34,457 of NZ_MRYB01000003.1, forward strand.
TCGCTGCGCTATGGTTGGCCTTTAATCTGCGCGGCAATCTACAACGTTTTGGCAGTGCTTTTATCATGGGTATTGCGGTGTGCGGGATGCACTACACAGGTATGGCCGCGATGGAGATGCAAATGGCTCATACAGGTGAGATGATGTCTATGGCGCATAGCAGCTCAGACGCCTTTATGTCATCGATGCTTATCTTTATCGGCTCGGCCATCGTCCTAAGCTTGCTGTGGGTGATTGCTTCTAAAAATGCGCCGCAAAAGGCAGCACTGGTATTTGGTGAGTGATATCTCATACTGCAGCCCGATGAGATTAGGGCGTGTCGTCAGCTCAATCAATATCTCAATCAATTAAATTGAAAGCATGCATTAGACAAAAAGGTTTTTAGAGTACGCTCTAAAAACCTTTTTTTATGCCGCCACTTTTTTGATGTTGCCTAATTGTCTTTAAAATAAGGGTCTGCATCAAGGGTAATAGACGGCAGTTTTATTTAATTTTGACACTGGTCATCAAAGAGCGCACCTGACAGGGAGTGATTTGCTCAATGACGTCAGCCAGTTTGGGCTTGTCGCTCAGACCCAGCCAATAACCAAAGCCAATTTGAGTCAAGTCGACAGCGCTGTGCGCCGTATAGCCGATACCACCTGAGGGGCGGCTGTTGATCTCAAGGACACGGTGCTGACCGTTGCTATCGGCCTTGGTCTGGACGCTAACGATACCGTCGCAGCCAAAGGCGCTAATCAATGGAGTCACCACTGCCATAACGTCCTGATCGTAGCCGACATGCTGGATTTTTCCTGTCTTATGGCGTGTAACGGCCGCCAGCACCTCACCGTATTCACACACCACGTCGATAGAGTATTCTTGGCCTGATAGATAGGGCATCAGTAGCATAGGGATAGGGCGCTCATGCACCATCTGGCTATGGCTATATGCCTGCAAAAACTGCTTGGTGCTGATTTTTTTCTCTTCGGTAAAGTACAGATGCTCAAAGCTGTCATAAAGATCAGCTGCTGCCTTTCCGGTATCAAGCCGCCAAAACCCTTGGGCAAAAATACCTGTGACCGGCTTAACACACAGCGGCTGATCGCCGTATTTCTCCAGCAATGCTTCAAGCTCGGCTAGGGTATCAAACCGCCACGCCTCGGCCACAGGAATGTCATGCGCCTGACAGTGCTGCATAAAGGCAAACTTATCATCAATAGACGCTAGGGCATCGACACTGGTGGCCCCTGTCAGTAGGCGGATGCCAGCCGCCGCAAACGCGTCGCGCTTTGCTTCGTAGTCTATGCTGTTGCGCCCAGTCAAAAGGACTTTGACCTGCTGCTGCTGGGCTTGTTCGAGCACAAATTGCCAGCGCGGCACATCAAAAGGAGGTATTTGCTTAGGAACATCACTTGCAGACGTTAAAGGCTCACGATACACCGTATCGGCCAGCGCAAAGATCTCAGGCCTATCATGGCGATGTGAAGCAATGATATGCAGTGGTGCACTCGTTTTGGTTTTTAGAGCTTGCAGGCTAACGAGCATATCGCGCTGGCTGGATTGACCTTCAGCCAACCAGACGGCTAGGGGCGCTGAGTGATGAGTAGCGTTTACAGGGTTGTTCATGAGTCTCTCAGATGCTAAGGGTTAGGGGGATAATATCGTGATTCGATCGTCACTGTTTCTCAAGCACTTTATTTATCAGAGCTTTATTTATCAGCATTTTATGGCATAGGGATAGTGAGCGTACTTTAATATCAGTAGCACTGGGCTTATTTTCAACTGACTGCTACTATAGGGCAATGTATAAGGCGTGTCTTCGATTCACGCGATAGCTATCTAAACGGGCTAAAAATGGCCAAATCTTGCCAAACATCGTCAAATAGCGGGTTTATATCCCGATACTAACGGCGCTGTTTTCCTTGTTTGACCGCAATTTATCTCATTTTTATCACCATTTTGAAATGCAGACATGCACTAGTATGATCCATTAAGCAATAAAAAATAAGCATTATTACTTATAAGAAGGACAGAATATGAGCCAAAACCAACCGCAACAATTGGTGGCGGGTGCCAACGCGCCATTACCCAATGACCATATCAGTATTCGTATCATAAGCCAAAACGCGGTAGATTGCGCCGCTTATCGATTAACTAGCGATGGCAAGGTACGCGGTGATGGCGACATGATATTTTATGGCCAGACCCGCAGCGACGACGGCAATGTCAGCTTTCGCGGCCATGACAGCGATGGGTTTTTTGATATCAATTTGCCCGCTCAGCCTGCCAATATCGACAAGATTGCTTTAGCATTCTCTAGCGAGCAAACGCTGGCGCAAATCGGTGATGTGGATATTCAGGTACTGCAGGGTAGCCAAGTATTATTGACCTGCCAGCTAAGCGGTACTGGCCGCCCCGAAAAAGCCATTATATTGGCCGAATGCTACCGCCGGCAGGGTAGTTGGAAGTTTCGTTTTATCGCGCAGGGGTTTAATGGCGGTCTCAAGCCATTATCTGAGCATTTCGGGGTCGAGATTGCCGATGAAGCGCCAGCCCCAAGCCAAGCAGCAACTCAAGCACAAGCGATCAATACACAAAAACCCAATCGACCTGCTCAGGCCACCCCGCCGCCGATACCCGCCAGTCCTACGGTAAATTTAAACAAAATCACCTTAACCAAAAATCAGTCCAGCATCAATCTAAAAAAACGCGACAATTTTGGCAAAATCGCGGTCAATCTCAACTGGAACCAGCGGCCAAATGCCGATCAAAAAACGCCCAAAAAAGGACTGTTGGGTGACTTGTTTAAGCAGCATAAGTCTGGCGGCATCGATTTGGATGTCGGTGCGATGATTCATCTAAAAAATGGCGAAAAAACCCTGATTCAAGCACTGGGCAATCGCTTTGGTAGCTTGCAGTCGGCGCCTTATGTGTGCTTACGCGCTGATGATAGAACCGGGCAGGTGAGTGGCGGTGAATGGCTCGATATCAATGGCCAACAGTGGTCGCAGATTGAGGAGGTGTTTATTTTTGCCTTTATTTATGAGGGTGTGCCAAACTGGGCCCAAACCGATGGGGTGGTGACCATTCACGTGCCAGAGCAGCCACCGATTGAGACTCGTCTGACAGAAGGCACCGGCAACCTGCCTATGTGTGCCATCGCGCGACTGGTCAATCAGCAAGGCAGCATCAATGTCGAGCGTATCAACCAATACTTTAAAGGTCACCAAGAAATGGATAAGGCCTTTCATTGGGGCTTTAGCTGGAAGCGTGGACGTAAGTAAGACCTAATTCCAATCTTCAAGTCCCACCCAATACTCAAGTATCAGTATTGAAGCATCCGTATTCAAATATCAATCAGCCCGTCTATGATAAATAGACGGGCTGATTTTTTGTAAACAAAAACAGTTATAGTAAATGGAAGTAGTACCTATTAAGCATGCGGGGTAATCGCAGGCATCAAGTCATGAAAGGTACGACCAGAGGCAGTCTCGCCGATGGCGTGCATCTTCCACTCGCCGTTATGACGATAGACCTTGGCCATAATCATCGCAGTATGGCCGCCTTGTGCGGATAAATTATAGCGCGCCACCTCAGCGTTGTTGCTGGCGTTGACGATACGGCAAAACGCATTTTCGACGGTCTCAAACGTCTGACCGGTAAAGCTATTGACCGTAAATACCAGTGACGTCACATTGCTTGGGACGCGCGCGAGATCGACGTTGATGACTTCATCGTCGCCATCACCATCGCCAGTACGGTTGTCGCCTGTATGGACGATGCTGCCGTCTTTTGATTTTAGCTGGCTAAACCAAATCGCATCGACGGCTTGTTTGCTGCTATCGAACATGATGCAAGAGGCGTCAAGATCGATAGAGTCGCCGCCGCTACCACCGCCAAACAATTTACCCAAAAACCCGCCTTTTTGTGCTTGAGGCCCTTGTGCCACATCCCAGCCGAGGCCCAGTTTGACTTGTGTCAGCTCGCCGCCAGCTTCTTTGCTTAAAGAGATTTTTTGCCCTTTTTGTAGATTAACTGCCATGAGATTGTCCTTATAATAATTGTGAGTAAAAACGAACAGCGCCGCGCTATAAGATATTGTCTAAAAAGCCACCACCGCCGCCGCGACCGCCTGAGCTAGTGCCTAGGATGCTTTGTAGCCAGCCTTGGTAGCTGTCACGGTTGCGTGAGCAGATGATGACTTTGCCGCTACCTGAGAAGTTTAGCACCATACCTTCGCCGCTGGTGACGGAGTTGATGATATTGCTCATGATGCCTTTTTTCTTACTGGTCGACACCGACAGTTTATAGTCTAAGTTTGAGTCCCAGCAGACTACGTGACCATTATCGATGATGACGTCTTTGTCTGGTGTCACCTCAATCTCAAACAGCGAGCCAAAACCTGATACCACCACTTGACCTTGGCCTTGGGTCTGCATCACCATAAAGCCGCCGGTATCGCCAAATACTGCGCCGCCAAGGTTGCGCTGGATATTGGCTCTGATATCGACGCCTGTTTGCGCGGCGACAAAAGCCCCATCACTGAGTGTGTATTGCTGCTTGCCAACCTCGATGATTTGCATATCGCCATCTAGCGTTGGTGCAAGCAGGCAGTCTCCTTCGCCGCCCGTCGCTTCTATCTGCTGCTGAAATAGGGATTCGTCATTGGCAAAGCGGCGCATCAACGACTGCATCAGCCCGCCTTGTAGTTTGCCTTTTAACTCAAGATTGGACTCCATCATGACCATGGCGTTGGCTTCACAATAAATAGAGTCGCCCTTTTTTAGATTGCAGTGCAAAAAAGGCTCAATGGTACCGATTAAGCTAAATGTCGCGGCCATAGGGGGCAAATCCTTCTTTTAATCTTTTTGATAGAGACGATGTCACAGGGGCTGATAGATCATCTTTATGCTGCGTAATAAACATAAAGCCATCAAATGTGAAAAATGAGCACACTTGATGGCTTATTTGCTGCCGCAGTCCTATATAGATGGTAACTGCATAGATGGTGACTGCGACGATGGAGGGTTTAAACTTTGATAGATTTAAACCTTGATAAGTTTAGATCTTGATAAGTTTAAACCCAGATAAGGTTAAACGATGGCGTTATACATTTACGCCATAAGAAGCCGCTAATGGGCCAAGACCGCCATTAAAGCCTTGTCCAACCGCGCGGAATTTCCAATCGCCGTTGTGACGATATAGCTCACCGAAGATCATAGCCGTCTCGGTGCTGCCGTCTTCTGATAGGTCGTAGCGAGCGATTTCGGCTTGTCCATTATCATTGACCACGCGGATATAAGCGTCGCCCACTTGGCCGAAGTTTTGGTTACGAGCTTGGCCTTCATAGATGATGGCACAGATGGCGACTTTGCTAACATCCGCTGGGACATTGGCTAGGTTGATTTTGATTTTTTCATCATCGCCGTCGCCTTCGCCAGTACGGTTGTCACCGGTGTGCTCGACCGCGCCGTTGTCTGACTTTAGGTTGTTAAAGAAGATAAAGTCTTGATCGTTACGAACTTTACCCGCTTCATTCAACAAAAAGCCGATGGCGTCTAAGTCAAACTCTTGACCGTCGGTCGCACGCGGATCCCAGCCAAGACCGACTGTGATGTTGGTCAAGCCTGGCGCTTCTTTTGATAAGTTTACGTTGCCGCCTTTTGTTAAGCTAATAGCCATATAAATATCCTATGAATTAATAATTAAGGGTTTTTGGTGTTATAAGTTAAAAATAGGGCAGTCGTGGCTATCTGAGCACAAAAGATCAATAAATCGACCTGTACGCCATATCCTGCCTATCATTACGTCTAATATACTAAGCGATTGCTGAGTAAGCAAGGCGTATTTTGTGTGACTATACAACATATATCTTTCTGTCTACAAAAAATTGAGATTATGACCATGTCCATCGTCGTTTCGCTATTTATCTGATTATCATTTATAATAGCGCGCTCAGGTTCCCTCTACCCTGCTGTAAAAAAAGGCCGCTTTATGACTATTAGTACTGTTTTGACAACCCCGATCGAACCCATTCGCTATCGCCGCGCGCTATTTTGGCTGGTCAGCCTGCATATCTTTATCATCGCCAGTAGTAACTACTTAGTGCAGATACCTGTCGAGCTGTTTGGCTTTATCACTACATGGGGCGCTGTTACCTTTCCCTTTATATTCTTGATTACTGACTTGACCGTGCGTATCTTTGGTCAGCATTTAGCCAGACGTATTATCTTTTTTTCTATGATGCCTGCGCTGGTGATTTCTTATTATTTTTCTGTGGTGTTTTCAAATGGTCAATTTATTGGTCATGAGCATCTGCTGGATTTTAATTTATTTGTCTTTCGCATTGTTCTTGCCAGCTTTAGCGCTTATGTGGTCGGACAGCTGCTAGATATCCAAGTATTCAATAAACTGCGCCGCTTGAGTATCTGGTGGGTTGCACCGCTTGCATCGACGTTTATTGGCAATTTGGTCGATAGCTTTTGCTTTTTTGCCATCGCTTTTTATAAAAGCCCAGATCCTTTTATGGCGTCGCACTGGGTTGAGATTGGTGCGATGGATTATCTGTTTAAAATAGTGATGGGCGTGTGTATTTTTTTACCGCTTTATGGCGTGGTGTTGGCAAAACTTCAGAAGATGCTGGCAGGGAAGTAAACATCATTAGAGATAGTGAGCACCTTAATGCCAGTAGGACGGTACCGGTTTTAAAATAGATTAACGATATAAGGTTGGATATCACGCTAGATAATGAGTGAAGTCTGCAATCGCACATAAAAAACAGGTTATACCAATTGCTTGATATAACCTGTCATTTGACCACTTAATGAAATCGAATGCTGACACTAAACACGGCTGCGTTATTCAAGTGCTTGGCGTTTACGGTAGTTAAGTGATGCCACAAACGCCCAACCAATAAAGGCGATACCGATAAGACCAGTGATCAGCTCTGGCACGTGGAATTTCACCGACAATAGCATGATGATGGCCAAAGCACCGATGGCATAATGCGCGCCGTGCTCTAGATAGACAAACTCATCAAGCGTGCCTTTATCGACTAAGAAGATAGTCATCGAACGGACAAACATCGCACCGATGGCAAGACCAAGCATAATCACAATCACGTCATTGGTAATGGCAAAGGCACCAATCACACCATCAAAACTAAACGACGCATCAAGGACTTCTAGGTATAAGAAACCGATGATACCGCCTTTCATGATGGCGCTGGTGGCCTCAGATCCTGAGGTGCCGCCTTCGTGCTCTAGCTCTTCTTCCAAATCGCCCTCGAGCATACCTGATACCACTTGGACACCAAGATAGACAAGAATACCCCAGATGCCTGCGATTAATACCGCCGCTGATTGCTCAGCGCTGGCCCACGATACCGCAACCATCAAAACGATCAGCGCCACAAACACGCTCATGGCATCGACTTTGCCCAGCTTTACCAAACGGCTCTCTAACCACTCAAACCAATGCACTTCTTTATCATCAAAGATAAAGTTTAAGAACACCAGCAATAAGAAAATACCACCAAAGGCAGAGATCTCTGCATGGTGTGCCATGAGTCTGGCAGAGTATTCTTCTGGGTTATACAACGCCAGATTGATCACTTCCATCATACCAAGGTCAGCAGTGACGGCAACGATGACGATTGGGAATACCAAACGCATACCAAATACGGCGATTAAAATACCAACGGTTAAAAAGATTTTTTTCCAAAATTCGTCCCAGCCTTTGAGGACTGAAGCGTTGACCACCGCATTATCAAATGATAATGAAATCTCCATGACGGCCAAAATAGCAGTAATAGATAGGGTGGTTATCATACCGCCCATACCGCCGTGTGAATATCCCCACCATGCCGCGATTGCAAGGGCAATAATGGTAAAGATAAAGTCTAAATAAAAATGTCTCATGACACATCCTGTCTGGTTGCGTAAAGCTAAGGTCGGCCTATTATAGGCACAAACTGCAAAAAAGTGGTTATCGCTAACCACTTTTTATGGATAATTTTAAACGAAACCTAAAGTATTGCTAGTCGTTTGCCGATGAAAAATTGTGACTGTTTTGCAACCAAAATTTGTGCGTATCATCGTGTCTGACAGTGCGCTATGACTGTCTGATCGCTAGGGTAGAGGGTTATACTCAAAATTAGATATCGACGCCATATTGATGACACATCGCCTGCAAGCCGCCTGAGTAGCCCTGACCGACAGCGCGGAATTTCCATTCGCCATTATGGCGATATACTTCGCCAAACACCATGGCGGTCTCGACCGAGTAGTCTTCTGCTAAGTCAAAGCGAACGACTTCTGTACCTGTTTCTTCATTAACGACGCGGATAAAGGCGTTGGCCACTTGACCAAAGTTTTGATTGCGTGCTGCCGCATCATGAATGGTGACCGTGACCACGACTTTGTCGATATCGGCTGGGACTTGGGTGAGGTTTACTTTGATGACTTCATCATCACCATCGCCTTCGCCTGTACGGTTGTCGCCAGTATGCTCCACTGCGCCATTGTCAGATTTGAGCTGATTGTAGAAAATAAAATCATGATCGCCGCGTACTTTGCCCGCGGTATTTAATAAAAACACACTGGCGTCTAGATCAAACTCAGCGCCAGAGGTAGCGCGCTCGTCCCAGCCAAGACCGATGAGCAGTTTGGTTAGGTTTGGGTCGGTTTTGGTGAGCGATAAGTTACCGCCTTTGTTCAGTGATAAAGCCATGGGATTGTCCTTATTATTAGGGGAGGGAGGCGCAGGATAAAAGCACGGGCTATGTCATGGCACATTTGAGTAGATTAAGCCGAGCAAAATCTATGATGGGATTGGTGTCTGGACAGCCTGCGCTTTTTCGCCGCGTAGTAGTGCTCTATCATAACAACAAAAAATGGCCCAATCAAAGCCGATTGGGCCATTGTGATATTTGCTACAAAACACTACGAAAGCTGGGCAAACAAGGCGGGTATAGGCCTTTTTTGTGCCTTAACGATGACGAATCTCAAAGCTTTGGTGGATGGGTTTTTTGATATTAAAATCAAAGCCGATGGTCTTTGGCGTGATATTGACAATATCGTAGCGCTCGCTTAGCTGCTCGTCCAACTCAAAACGGGTGAAGTTATTGGAAAAATACAACACGCCGTCCGAGGTTAAGCGGTTCATGGCGCGGTTGATAAGGGCGGCATGGTCGCGCTGCACATCAAAGGTGCCTTGGAATTTTTTTGAGTTGGAAAAAGTCGGCGGATCGATAAATATAATATCAAACTGCTCAGTATTGTCCTTGATCCACTCAAAAATATCGGCGGCGACGAACTGATACTTGCTCCCACTGACATCCAGACCATTTAAGGCAAAGTTTTGCTTGCCCCAGTCGAGATAGTTTTGTGACAGATCCACACTAGTGACTTTTTTGGCGCCAGCGAGTGCTGCGTGTACACTGGCCGTACAGGTATAAGCAAATAAGTTAAGTACTGACTTGCCGCGACTGTTGGCTTTGATACGGGCGCGCATGTTGCGATGGTCGATAAACAGGCCGGTATCGAGATAGTCGGTAAAGTTGACATAAAAGTAAGCGCCATCTTCGCGTGCGATATAAAACTTACCGCGCTTTTCGCTACTGCCTTGCTTGCTGTATTGCTCATTACCTGATTGACGGGCGCGGGTTTTGATAAAGACCTGCTCGCGGTTGATATCAAACACCTCACGGATACCCATCAAGGCGAGGTTAAAGCGTTTTTTTGCTGTCTCAGGCGGGATGGTTTTGGGCGGTGCGTATTCTTGCACGTGCGCATAATCACCATATAGGTCGATGGCCACTTTAAAGTCGGGCAAATCAGCGTCATAGACACGAATATTGCTGACATTGTCTTTTTTGGCGAGCTTTTTGAGCTTGGCGAGGTTTTTTTGTAGACGATTGATAAAGTCTTGCCCGCCCTCTACCGTGATGTCGCGCTTTTCAAAACGACTGACCAGATGGCCTATTTGTCCAGCGATAAGGGTCCCATAACGAAAATAAACCGTAATGGCACCGTTGTGACAGCGCAGGGTCTTTGGTTCTTTGATTGGTAAGATATCGACCTGCTCGACATTGGCGGCCAAGATGCCAAGCATTGGATTAATGCCACTGCCTGCAAAGCTGTCTTGCAAAATAAGCCCGATTGACTGGTATAAAGGCTTGATAATGTCTTCATCGCCCAAACGCTCGCCATAAGGTGGGTTGGTAATGACAAGCGGATTGCTCAAGCGGCCATCGTCGACCAGCGGCTTTAGCACACCGCCTAGCTGGTTGAGCGCGCGCGTCTCGATATCAAGCAGCGGCAACAGTTCTTGCAGCCCTGCAGCGATCAGGTTTTTTTCTGTGGCGAGTATCGCACCGCTATCAGCATCAAAACCCAAAATCAGCGGCAAGGTGTCTGGCTGCTCTTGAGCAATGGCGAGCGCCTCGCGAAAACGGTTTTGGGCACCCTCAATCATCTGCTGCCAGAGCGCATCATCATGATGTTGCCATTCATAAAATCCGAATTGATTGGCTGCTTTATCGATACCGACAGCATAATCACAATGCATCAAGAGCGCTTCGATAATAAATGTACCAGAGCCGCACATAGGATCGATAAGAGCGTTATAAAAAGGCGCGTTGCCTGCGTCGTTTTTCTTATGCCAACCTGCGCTATAGAGTAGCGCTGCGGCTAGGTTTTCTTTTAAAGGCGCGTCGGTCATGGCCACACGATAGCCACGGCGATGCAAGCTGGTACCAGATAGGTCTAGATACAGCTCGGCTTGCTTGTCATTGACAGTAGCAAACACAGAAAAATCTGGGTTTTTGCTGTCGACGTTGGGGCGGCTGTCATATACTTCATTGAAGGTATCGGCGATGGCGTCTTTGATACGCAGCATCGCAAACTGCTGACTGACCGCCACGCGCTTATCGACAGACAGACGGATGGCGAAGGTTTGCTCTAAGTCAAACTGCTCAGTCCAGTTGACAGACTTTGCCAAACCATAGAGCTGCTCGGCCACATCATATTCGGTATTGATGTTTTTGCGTTTGATTGGCAGCAGTACCCGTGAGGCCACGCGTGACCAAAGACAGATGGTATACAGATCACGCAAGCCGCCAGTGACGGCCAGACGACCGGTGCTTTTGATATCGCTTTGGATACCAAAGCTGGTCAGCTCAGTCTGTAGCGGTGCTTCGAGCCCATCGGCACAGGTAACGATAAGCTCAAGCGACAACGCTGGCGAAGATGCTGTGGAAGATGCTGGCGAAGTGGTTTCGGTCATACGGATACCTGTGGTCTAAAAGGGTAAATGAGGCACATCAGCAATGGCGATGTTTAACCCGTGATTTTATCATATTTCCAGGTAGGATGGTTTAAAGTGGTGGGTATTGAGCAAGATAGTCGCGTCTTTACTGCTCATTTTTTGTCAGGGGTAGCGGCTCTGATGACTGTGATACTACCTGCGTGGTGGTGGCAAAGGGCTTGGTGGCGATAGGATAGTCGACGTCCTTTGGCATCAGCAAACGCATATGCGGATAAGGGGTAGAGATGTTGGCAGCATCGAACGCGCGTTTGATGTCCTCTTTGAGACCTTCTTTGATTTTGGGCATACGGGCGACGGCAGCAGGTTTTACCCAAAAACGCACGATAAAGAAAACCCCGTATTCACCAATTTCATCGACTGTGGCTGAGGGCTCTGGACGGCTGAGCACCACATCGGTGTCACTGAGGACTTGTAGGATCTCTTTGCGAGCGGTATCGATATCGTCTTCAAAGGCGATACGCACACGAATATCAAACCGTATGAAGTTTTTGGAGGTTAAATTGGTCACCTCAGAGGAGGCAACATTGGAGTTTGGGATAATGACGGTGATGTTGTCCCGCGTCAAGATATGCGTGGTACGCAGGGCGATGAGTACCACCCGGCCTTCATTTTCATTGATATGAATCCAGTCACCCACTTGAAACGATTGTTCAAGCAAGATGGTGATGCCAGCGATGAAGTTGGCAAGGGTGGACTGAGCGGCAAAGCCTACCGCCAGACCGACGATACCGAGACCGGCGACCAGTGAGACGATATCAAAGCCAAACTGCGCCATGACACTGGCCAGACCTAGCACCAGTAGCAGCACAGACAAGATGTTTTTTAGTAGCTGCTCTATCGAGGCATTCAGACCATAATGCTGCAAGACTTTGTGAATGATCTGCCCAGATGAGGTCCAAAGCACATAATAAATACCTGCCCATGTGCTGGCCTTGGCAGTGGCCTTGATGGTTTCAGGCTCAAAGTATATCTGACTCATAATGGCAATCAAACTTGCCACAATCCAGATATAGCGCAGTACCGAGCGGACAATCTTGGTGCGCCGCTCATTCAAGTGCAGCTTTGTTTTGCTCTGCTTGAGAATATAAATCGCCAACCAATAAAAAGCCCCAAGTACCGCAAGCAAGATCAAGATTTTGATGGCAGTACTGGCCAAATCGACCACCTGTGAGGACCAGTCGATTGACTCTTCATCAGCAGAGCCGCCAAGCGCCAGATAAAGACTAGTATGCAGATCACGAATGATCTCTTGAAAAAAATCGGTAATACTAGCGATTGGCATTTTTTGGTCCATGCAGTGATGAGTACATGTAAAGGTATTAAGTTACCTGAAATTAGAGAGGCAAGCAAACACAAGATACGCCCTGATCGCCTGCAATGCTACCTTTTTTATCAGGTTTTTTATGAGGGCGTGTCCTTCCTGTAAAACAGTCCAAATCCTTAAAAATTGTCTTCTTGCGTATCGTGGTACTGATAAGGGATTTCCATCTTGTGCTGTACATCGCGTAATGCTGTCCGTAGTCCTTCTAATATCGTAGGGTGATAAAATGGCGTGTCGAGCATGTCTTTGATATTTAAGTCATTGGTAATGGCTGTCGCCAAGATATGACCGATATACTCAGCATCAGGGCCAATCATGCTGGCGCCCAGTATTCTGTCGGTTTTTTTGCAGCCGTAGATATGGAGCAAGCCACAGTTGACTCCCATCACTCGACTACGACCTTGATTGTCAAAACTGACGCGGCCGATGACGTACTCTAACTCTGGGTCTTGTTGGATTTCAGGAAGCGACATGCCGACGTTGACGATCTGCGGTGAGCAAAACACGATAGAAAAAGGCAGGGCAGGCGGACGTATATAGGCGTCTTTTTCATTGCCGCAGATCATGTTGCCTGCGCTGTAGCCTTCATCACTAGCAACGTGTAACAAAGGTATGTGTGCATTGGCATCACCCACGATATAGACGTTTAAGTCGCCAATTTGGCCGGTTTTTATACTGAGGTTTTTTGGTCGGTTTTTATCATCAAGCTCGACGCCCAAGTTTTCAATGCCCAGCTGTTTGATGGTATTGCGTCGACCGGTGGCGACCAGCACGTATTCGCCTTGCCACTGGCGCGCTTCGCCGGCACTGTCTTCATAGTTGATAAATGCGGTTTGTTCTGGATGGTCTTGCGTATCGGTATGTCGTGTACCGACGTCTTTGATATCGCTACCTAGGTGCATGGTCAGCTCATGACTCAAGCAATCAATGGCTTTATTGTTGATGTCGTCGTCTTTGAGACCGGCCACGCGCTTGACACGATTAAATAGTGTGACCTCGACGCCCAGTCGAGTAAAGGCTTGCGCAAGCTCAAGACCGATGGCACCTGCACCGACGACGGCCAATGATTTGGGTAGGTCATTGAGCTCAAAGACGGTATCAGAGGTGAGCAAGGTCGCACCCAGCTTATTTGCCCAGCCGTCTGGGATAAACGTCGAGCTGCCCGTGGCGACGATGATTTTTTTGGCGTCGATTAGCTCGTTATTGACTTCGATCAGGCCTTGCTGGTTGATATAAGCGCGACCATCGATTTTTTTGTCCTCAGGCCAGCTCTCGACTTGTTTTTTGATATAGCTGGCAAAGTGGCTACGCTCCTCACGGACGCGCTCCATGACCCGTTTGCCATCGATTTGAGTGGTGGCATGCACCCCAAAGTCTGCAGAGTGATTGGCCTCGTGGGCGCGGTCTGCAGCAGCAATCAATAGCTTGCTTGGCATACAGCCGACTTGGATACAGGTGGTGGTCCAAAACCCTTCATTGATAATGACGATGTCATCACGGGTTTTGCTGGCTTGCCGAAAGGCATTTTGACCAGCTGTGCCCGCGCCAATCACGGCCACTGATACGGTGCGGGTGATTTTTTGCTCGGCACTATCAGTATTAGACGGTTTATTCATAGTATTCTCAAGTGTTAAGAAATGATTGTTTAACCTAGGTATCACAGATGATGTTAGTGATTATTATCTTGTCAGCTGGTTAAGGCGTTAATGTTGCTAGCAGACGATCGGTATAGCCTTTGGCACGCAGGTTACGCTGTGCATGGGTAAGGGTGCCGTTTTTGTCAAACACAAAGGCAGAGCGTACCAGCCCCAAGGTGATTTTGCCGTACATGTTTTTTTCTTTGATCACATCAAAATATTGGCAAAGCTTTTCGTCAGTATCGCTAATGAGCGGGAGGTGTAAGTCATGCTTGGTGATGAATTTTTGATGGGAGTCGATGCTATCGCGTGAGACGCCAACGATATCATAGCCCAAGTCATCAAACTCGTGGAGGCGCGCGGTAAATTCGGTCGCTTGTGTGGTGCAGCCAGGCGTGTTGTCTTTTGGATAAAAGTATAATATTAGGCCTTTGTCGGTATGGGCGACCATTTCTTTTAGGCTGATATCGTCATGGATGAAGTGGCCGTCTAGTGCTCTGACGATGGTAACAGGAAAATCAGGTAACTTGATGCTCTCTGTGGTGGGCTTTGCCATGCTAATGTCCTTATGGTGTTATAGATGGTTTGTATAGTATGTATATCGCAAGTATAGCGAGCTTTATCAGTGTTATCATGTTCTTATTATAAGCAGATTAGCAAAAATGAATAATCAGTTTTACACTTTGTCTGTTTATCCTCAACAAAAAAGACTGGCAATAGCCAGTCTTTTGTACATCGTGCACCTGTTATCTTAAGCAGGTTTTTGTGGCTGCTTAAGGTCTAGACCAACTGTGCATTGCTGTAAGTCTTTTTGCATTTTTTTGACATACGGCAGATTGGAGGGGTCTTTTTTGTTTTGTGCGTAGCTTTCGATTTCCCACATTTGACCGATGGTCATGTTGCTACGGACGCCGATGGTG
This sequence comes from Psychrobacter sp. Rd 27.2, assembly GCF_001921755.1. NCBI lineage: Bacteria > Pseudomonadati > Pseudomonadota > Gammaproteobacteria > Moraxellales > Moraxellaceae > Psychrobacter > Psychrobacter sp. Rd 27.2. The sequence goes on from NZ_MRYB01000003.1 coordinate 49,645, forward strand.
CAATTGCATAGCTTGGTGGCGGTACTTTTGTCAGCGACTTTATATTTGACCGCGCCATTGACACAGGTATTGATATTGTCTTGCTTGATATCAGCCGCGTTTGCTTGGGGCAACGCAAAGATGGCAGCTAGGGCTAGGGGTAATACTGGCAACAACTTCATAAATATCCTCTTACAGATGGCGTCTGTTTTATAAATTTGGTGTGCGTCGCTGCTATCAAGGTACAGCGATACGCGGATGATATCGTCACTTAGGTTTTGTAACTAATGTCTTGCAATCAATGCAATCGCACATACCATAGCAAGGATAGGGCGCAAAATACAATGATGACATGCTGTGTTAATGCAAGCGAATGTTTCGCAAATGTTGATTGTTGGGCTGCGCGCCTACAAAAACTGCGCTATCTGCGCTTAGGCCTGATAGCGGGTAGGGTCGACGACGCCTGCTTGAGCAAACCCTTGGCGACGCAGCGCGCAGCTATCACACGTACCGCAAGCCAAGCCGTTGGCATCTGCGCGGTAGCAAGAAATCGTCTGAGCATAATCGACACCCAATGATAGACCAAGCTCGATGGTTTTGGCTTTAGACAGCTGCTGCAGCGGTGTCTGAATCGACAAATGATGACCGGTCACGCCCGCTTTGGTCGCGAGGTTGGCCATTTGTTCAAAGGCCGCGATATACTCAGGGCGACAATCTGGATACCCAGAGTAATCGACGGAGCTGACGCCAATGACGATATGATTGGCATCGGTCACCTCGGCCACGGCCAGCGCATAGGACAAAAAAATCGTATTGCGTGCGGGCACATAAGTATTGGGAATGGTGTCATTATCGACCTCATCGTGCTGTTGATTGGGAAATGTGTCGGTAGCGCCATCAGGGATCGTCATACTGTGGTCGGTCAAAGACGAGCCACCCAACTGCGCGATATCGATATCAATGATACGGTGGCTGATCTTGGCAGTTTTGGCAATGGCTTTTGCGGCGACAAGCTCACTGTTGTGGCGTTGTCCGTAGTTAAAGCTGACCGCTATCACCGAGGCGTAGCGCGCCTTGGCCCAATACAAGCAGGTTACCGAATCAAGTCCGCCTGATAGTAGTACGACGGCGTTTTGCTGATGCACATCTGTGACCGGCTCGTCAGCAGCTTGAGAAGAGGAGGCGGGCGGCAAGGTAGCGTGAGTCATAGTGGCGTCTGTTAGTGGTTGAGAAATAGTGAGTAGCTTAATAGTGATGGAGGCTATCTGGCTATTTTAGCAAAAACACCTGCCTGACAGAACCTTCTGGCGTCTTTTTAATGGTGCGTGCCTAAAGCTAGCCACCGCTCGCGCCTGTGACAAGTTGCGCGGATAAATTAACGTCATCTTTTCAATCTGTTAGCAAACTTTGATATAATCGCAGCCGTCAGGGCACCTAGGGCATCCAAAATATCCAAAGTTTCCAAGATATCTATGTCAGCGCAGGCTTTAACGGATTGCCGATGAATAGGTTGCCCTTCATGATAGCCATATAATTTTAGTAAAGATATTGAGTAACTTATGACCGCAGCGACCATATTCACGCCAAACGCCATGCCAGAGCTTGTTGATACAGCGGCCGATGCAGGCTTGGGCAATGATGATCTGTACCCTGAGCACGATAGCATAGAAGATGCTGCTGACAATAGCGCGGATGATGACGGGAGCACGTTGGAGCCTACGCAAACAGCGGCGTTTCGCAAACTACAAAAAAAGCTGCGCCGCCAAGTGTCGTGGGCGATTCGTGACTTTAATATGATCGAAGATGGCGATGTGGTGATGGTATGTGTCTCAGGCGGTAAAGACAGCTACACCCTGCTAGACATCTTGCTGCTACTTAAGCGTATCGCGCCGATTCACTTTGACATCGTGGCGGTCAATCTGGACCAAAAGCAGCCAGGCTATCCTGAGGATATTTTGCCCGCTTATCTGAACGAGCAGGGCATCGCTCATTATATCTTAGAAAAAGATACCTATAGTATCGTCAAAAGCGTGGTACCAGAAGGCAAGACTTATTGTTCGGCCTGTTCGCGCTTACGTCGCGGCTCGCTATATGGTTTTGCCAAGCAAATAGGCGCGACCAAAATCGCATTAGGCCATCATCGCGATGATATGCTCGCGACGTTCTTTTTAAACCTCTTTCATGGCGGCGCGCTCAAATCAATGCCACCAAAACTGCTCAGTGATGACAAGCAAAACTTGCTCATTCGTCCGCTGGCCTATGTCGAAGAAAAAGACATCATTGAGTATGCCAAACTCAGAGCATTTCCGATCATTCCTTGCAACTTATGCGGCAGTCAAACCAATCTACAGCGTGCCATCATCAATGACATGCTACGTGAGTGGGACGATGCCCATCCGCAGCGTTTGGCGTCTATCTTTAAGGCCATACAAAACGTCGCACCATCACAGCTCGCCGACCGTGAGTTGTTTGACTTTGAGACCTTGAGCCTTGATCGTGATAATGAGGAGCGTCTGTTTGAGGGAGATAATATTCAAGCAGGGCAGACTCAGAGCTTGGCCGATATTGGTCTGCCTATCGCGCCTGAGACCCAAACGTTTAATCCTAAGTTTGCCAGCAAACCGCCAGCAGAGAAACCCACAGACAGTCGCTCTACCGCACAGAAGATTCCAACGATTAATCCTGTGATTTAAAGAGAGCCGATTCACTCACACTCGTGTCAGACAAAAAAACCAGCGCATTATTGGTTAATGGCTGGTTTTTTTGGTTTTGGCGTAAGTTAAGAGCCAACCCTGTGGTTAGCTTTCTGAAAAGACGGGTAGCGGCTCAAAGCTTACCTCGGAGCGCGGTAGCCGTGCCACATCCTGCATACGCCAGTCATCCTTACCATCATTACTCACTTGTAGATAGTATTTGGCTTTTACAGGATCAATATCGACATGAGCACGGTATTTATTGCCTTCTTCGTGCTGGAGCACCACATCGCGATCTTTTTTGATATCGGTGGCATGAGAGATAGACAGCGCCAGCGTCTCAGGATAGGTGAGAGGTGTGCCGTTTAGGAGCTTGCCCGTCTGTAAGCTTTGTTCAGGATAGTTTAAATAAAACACAATATCGCCATTATCAGCAAACTGCATTTTGCCATGCAAGTCCAAATCATGCGTGAGCTTATCACGAGAGATATCATGGTAGAGGGTCTTGCCATCCATATACCAGTCGTCACGTACCACACTGTCACGGATTTGGTAGGAGTAATACACAAACCAGATGCATGCGATCACGACCAGCGCTGGCATGCCAATCACAAAGATGACGACCATGTAGTTTTTATACCATGGCTGCGTATCTTGATGCTTAAAGTTTGGTGCTGGAGTAGACATAAAATACCTATTAATCAGATAACGGTTTAGCAGATATCATATCACTAGATACCGTAAACGCTATCACTGGATAATCTAATGGCACACTGCTGCCAAGTGATAAATGAGTCATCCGCCAATCGCTAACCAAACCAATTGTGAGCGACTAACGGATGAGCGTTATAAAAATAGCCGGACCAAACACGGCATCTTGGTACTTTTGAGCACCGAGCCTTGACTCTCAGTGCTTTGCAACATAAAAGCTTTTAAACCTAAACACTTTTAAATGTAAGTGCTTTTAAGCGTCAGCGCTTTCAAATATAAGTGCTTTGAAAAACCAAAGCCTTTAAAGCCAGTATTTACTGACCTTGAGTGGTAAAGATGTTTTGTTTGCTTACCTGATATTTGCCATCTTCGCTGGTCACGGTCAACGTCACTGGTGTTTGACCAAATTCGATCACATCTGGATCGCCATAGATGCTCAGTGGCATATCAAAGCTTTCGCCTGCTTCTAAAGGCACATCGTTAAATCGTAGCGCTAAGCTCAGTCCTTCTTGTGGCACCAAGGCGATCTTATAAGTGTGCGGCTCTTGGGTCTTATTGGTCAGTTTGATGATATAGCTGTTTTCGATCATACCCTGACTATTGATAGAGGACAGCTGGTTGCGGTCACGGCGAATATCAAGCTCTAATGGCACGCGGCCTGTGAGCGCATATAGCACACCGCCGCACAGTATCGTCAGCAATGCCAGATAAGCAAATAGACGCGGACGCAGTACACGGCTTGGCTCTTTTTCGGCCAATTGACGCTCGGTCGTATAGCGAATCAAGCCACGTGGGTAGCCCACTTTGTCCATGATCTCATTACAGGCATCGACACAAGCGGCGCACTGAATACAAGCGACTTGTAAACCATCACGAATATCGATACCGGTTGGGCACACCTGCACACACATTTGACACTCAATACAGTCGCCCAAGTCATCAGGGTTGGTGCCTTTTTTGCGAGGGCCACGCGGCTCACCGCGCTCATAATCGTAGGAAACAATGAGCGTGTCTTTATCAAACATCACACTTTGAAAGCGGCCGTAAGGGCATATCTGGATACACATCTGCTCACGCATATAACCGGCATTGGCATAAGTGGCAAAGGTAAAGATAAACATCGAAATCCATACCCACGTTGGCCAATCAGGCACAGGGACAATCCCTATCATCTGCCAGCTTTGATATAGATAATCAGTACCCGCGACATAACTGACAAAGGTCGCCGCGGTAATCACAGAAAACACAAACCAAATAAAATAGACCAACGCTCGCTTAAATGCTTTTTTTGCGCTCATCGGTTCTTTATCAAACTTGATGCGTTTATTACGATCGCCGATCACCCATTTCTCGACATACTGATAAAGGTGTGTCCAAATCGTTTGCGGGCAGGCATAACCACACCAGACGCGGCCCGCATAGACGGTCACCATAAAGAGGGTAAAGGCGGCGATGATGGCGAATGCTGCCACAAAATAAAAATCTTGGGTCAAAAACGTCATGCCAAAGATATAATAGTGCTGTGAGGGGACATCAAACCATATCGCCTGCCTACCGTTGTATCGCAGCCATGGCAATAACAAAAACGCCGCCAGTAGTGCATACATCGTGATGACACGAATATTTTGGTAAAAACCTGTGACAAACCTAGGGTGGACGCGATGCTTGGTGGCGTCGAGGTCTACTTGTTGTACAGGGATCTTATTGGGTTGTTGTGCTGACATAAACGTGCCTCTTTAAAAAAAGAATCAGTCTGCTGGCATGATGAACAAACACCTTGGATAATAAGATGTATGAGTGTGCGATGTTATCAATGTCAGTGGGTAGAGGGCAAGACAATCACCTAATCGATGCCAAGCCAACTACCAAATGATCGATGGTCAATAGCTAAGAGTCGATAGGCAATACGGCATTCGGGCAAGTCATCAATATCTCTGCCTATCAAATATATATTTTAGCATTCTCCCTACTATAAATGGGGTGATAATCCTAAAAAGCAATCTACTGATACCTAATATAGGTGTCTATATATAAAATATATATAAAAAAGGGAGAACTGCAATGACAGTCCTCCCTTTCTGGTAAATCCATTAAACAGTCTCAGCAATTGGCTGATTCATAACGATTAAAATCAGTTAGCAGTAGCTTCTGCTGGCGCTTCAGTCGTCGCAGTTGCTGTAGCAGCTTTGGCTGAATTAACAGGCTTGTCTGATAAAGAGTAGACATACGCGGCAAGCAGCATGATACGCTCATTACCCAATTTTGTCTGCCACTCAGGCATCACACCAGCACGGCCATAACGTAAGGTCTCGCGGATGCTTTCACGATCGCCGCCATAGAGCCAGATATCGTCTGTCAGGTTTGGCGCACCAGTAGAAATCATACCTTTAGCGTCGTCACCATGACAAAGCACACAGTTAGTCGGCTCGTTAAAGATAACCTCACCTTGTGCCACTTTAGTCTGATCTAGATCATAACCTTGTTGGTTACCAGAGATCGATAGGACATACTCAGAGACTGCACGTACGCCATCTTCACCGATCTGATCACGCCATGCTGCCATGCCACCAACCCGACCATTATGCAGGGTCGTTAGGATGTTTTCAGGCGCACCACCATATAACCAATCGTTATCGGTGAGGTTTGGATAGCCCAAAGCGCCCTTGGCATTAGAGCCGTGACAAACCGCACAGTTTTGTAAAAACAAACGGCTACCCACTTTCAATGCATTTGGGTTTTCAGACAGCTTTTCGACATATGGCGCCAGCTCTGCAACTTTTTGATCGATCTGAGTTTGCAGGTCAGCTGGCGGGTTGTCGCTACGACGCATGGTCGCTTGCATATCAGCCAATGTCGCTAGCGTCGCTGTTGCACCGCTGGCATCTGCTTTTGCCAAGATGTTTTTTTCAAAGTTGTCTGTAAATACTTTGTTGTTGCTCTCAAGCTCACTATATAGCTCGTTTTTAGAGGTCCAAGGCACAGTTTCGCCATCGACTTCTACCGTAGCAAGACCATCCCATTTCGATGGGAAAATTGCTGGAAAAAATATCCAATAAGCAATTGCCCATACGATTGAACCAAAGAATATGACCAACCACCATTTAGGTAAGGGCTTGTCGTATTCTTTAATACCGTCATATGCGTGGCCTGTCGTACCATCGTCTTCTAGTTCTGGCTTGTACTTCAATACCATTAGCAAGACACCGAGGATAGCAGCCCAACACATGATACTTAGTATGGTAATCCAAGAACTCCAAAAAAATGTCATCGTTTATCCTTATTGCGCTGCTCTTCAGACAGAGACTTTACATCCTCGTCATCAAGCGCAAGTTGTGCATCTTCTTCGAAGCGTTTTTTGTTTTTTGGCGAATACGCCCACCATGCAACACCTACGAAGGCAACAAAGGCAGAAACGGTCGCAATTGTTTGTAATTCACCAATACCCATTAGCGCTGTCCTTCCATCGCGGTGCCTAGTTGTTGTAAGTAGGCAACCAAAGCATCAAGCTCAGTGGCACCAAGAACAGCATCTGGCGCGCCTTCGATGTCTTCTTCAGTGTAAGGCACACCGAAGCGATCGCGGAATAAACGCATTTTAGCTTGAACATTTGCACCGTTTACTTCATTAGTTGCAAGCCATGGGAAACCAGGCATGACTGACTCTGGTACCAATGAGCGCGGTGCGATTAAGTGCTGTTTTTGCCAGTCTTCAGAGTAGCGTCCACCAACACGTGCCAAATCAGGTCCAGTACGTTTTGAACCCCATAAGAATGGATGGTCCCACGTTGACTCAGCAGCGCGTGAATACGGTCCATAACGCTCAACCTCGGCACGTAGTGGGCGCACCATTTGGGTATGACAGACGTGACAGCCTTCACGGATATAGATATCGCGACCTTCAAACTCTAGTGCCGTCCACGGCTCCATAGCAGGAAGGGGAGCATTAACCCCACCTTCCTCAGGACCCTTGTTATCATAAATCAGTGGTACGATTTCAACTAGCGTTGCAAAGCTAATAGCAATAACGATACCGATGACCAACAAGCCTGTGTTTTTTTCGATAATTTCATGCGGTGTACCAGCCATGATCGCTCCTTATACGTTAGCTGTCGATGGTTTTTCGACACTAGGTTCATGATCCGTTGGATCCGCGACATCTACAGGCTTACCTTCTGGCATCTTGAGTGTTTTATAGCAGTTATATGCCATAACAAACATACCCGATACATATAAGAAGCCACCAAAAGCACGACCGATATACGGGAAGTGTGAGAACTCAACCGTATCAACGAAACTATATACCAAAGTACCGTCAGGGTTGGTCGCCAGCCACATCATGCCTTGGCCAATACCTGAGATCCACATAGATACGATGTAGAAGATTGTTCCAGCAGTTGCCAGCCAAAAGTGCGTGGTAATTAAGCTGATAGAGTACATTTTTGGTTTGTTATAGATACGTGGTAACAGTACATATAGCGAACCAATGGTAATCATACCAACCCAGCCAAGCGCGCCTGAGTGTACGTGGCCGACTGTCCAGTCAGTGTTGTGTGATAGTGCGTTCACCGTCTTAATAGACATCATTGGGCCTTCGAACGTCGACATCGCGTAGAACGACAATGCCACAATCATAAAGCGAATGATCGGGTCGGTACGCAGCTTATCCCAACTACCTGATAGCGTGAGTACACCGTTAATCATACCACCCCAAGATGGCGCAAATAGGATGATAGAGAACACCATAGCAAGAGACTGCGTCCAATCAGGAAGCGCTGAATAATGCAAATGGTGACCACCAGCCCACATGTATGACGCAATCAATGCCCAAAAGTGAACGATAGACAAACGGTAAGAATAAATAGGACGACCAATCTGTACCGGAACGAAATAATACATCATCCCAAGGAACGCTGCCGTTAGGTAAAACCCTACCGCGTTGTGTCCGTACCACCACTGCACCATGGCATCGGTTGCACCGCCAAATAGCGAGTAAGACTTAAACGCACTAACAGGAATCGCCATACTGTTTACGAGATGCAGTAAAGCAATCGTAATAATGAAAGCACCGAAAAACCAGTTAGCCACATAGATATGTGAGGTTTTGCGTTTGATTAGCGTACCAAAGAACACAATGGCATAAGATATCCATACCAAAGCGATCAAAATATCGATAGGCCACTCAAGTTCTGCGTACTCTTTAGTAGAGGTCAAACCTAATGGTAGGGTAATAACCGCTGAGACGATAACCGCTTGCCAACCCCAAAAGGTAAACCACGCTAAATAAGGCGCAAATAGTCTCGTCTTACAGGTACGCTGCACCACATAATAAGAAGTTGCGAACAGGGCAGAGCCACCGAACGCAAAAATGACCGCGTTAGTATGTAGCGGTCTTAAACGACTAAACGTCAGCCATGGAATGTCAAAGTTGAGTGCTGGCCATGCTAACTGTGAAGCAATGAACACACCAATACTCATGCCGACGATGCCCCATATCACGGCCATTATCGTAAAGAATCTTACGATAGTAATTTCGTACTCACGGTCCACTGGGGCGACTGCTGTGTTTTGTAAACTCATTGGATGATTCCTTTACAGCCCGAATTATCAACAGAATTAACTAACGCTCCGCACCATCTAGAGCTATCTCTTAGATGATCTTAGCGGTACATGCTGTTTTTGGTCTGCCTATTATTCTTAGATTATCACCTATCTGTCTAAGCTTGCGCTTAATAGCAGCGGGTATTAAAGACCAAAGCGTATTGACGCCAAAGGTATGTAGCTGCTCGATAGTAGGATTGTCAATAATCTGTCAAAATGAATAAGCAGATGCGCCGTTTTGAGCATCAAACATCTAATGAGGCAAAGTATTTATCTTAATTATTACTAAAAACGCTGTACCAATGAAGATAGATACCAATATCCATAAGGTCCTAAAACCTACTGACCGTAGATGTATGCTAGCGGCGGCTGACAAAAAAACATGTTTAGGTAATGTTTAGTTAAAACTCCCGACTCTGTTTAAGGGTATTGTAACGCAATCCTAATCAAATATCATCACACTCATGCGCCAAAATACAAACTCTTTGGTAAAAATCTGAGCAAACAGCGGAAAATCGCTGTGTCATTTGTGCATTTTATACCCAGTTTTGCGACGATTTTAGAGGGCGCCTGCGACAAAAAATGCGGTGAATGACAGGAAAAAAACATCAACGATATCGCCGCAATTATCTTGTATCAAACCCACGATAGTTGCGACCATGCGATTGGAAGTGGGCAATATTTTTGTAACAATCTCGTCATATGCTGTCTAAATAGGTTTTACTTATCCGCCGCTCGGCCCTTATAATGTGGCTGAACACAATCGATAACCGCGCACCTTTGGTCGCCTAATCTAAGGTGTGCCCTCGTTATTGGTACGAGGCGCGTCTTAATAACAATTAAGGATAATAATATGGCAGTTTTTTTGACAGATGAATGGTTTGAGCAAGTAGAGCAAATGAGCAATGACGCGGGTGAGTTAAACCTGCCGCCTGCCTTGGCAAATATGGTGGTCAATCTAAAAGTGTCTGATGCTGAGCAAGATATCGAGGCCAATTTTGCCAATGGCCTACTGCACCGCGGCCTAAATGAGTCGGCGACAACGACCTTGCTGTTGGATCGTGATATTTTACAATCTATCATCACCGATTTTAATACCAATGAAATCATGGGGGCGTTTATGGCAGGCAAGATTCGTGTCGAAGGCGATATGTCACAGCTGATGGCTGTGCAGACCGCGCGTCCAAGTGCTGAGCAAAAAGAGCTGTATAATCGTATCAAGTCTATGACGACGATGGCGTAAATCTTATATTGAGTGGTTTATACTCAAGCCATTGATATACAATTCACTCAGATATACAAAAGCCCCTAATTACTTAGGGGCTTTTATTTGCCCAAACATTCAACTGTCATAACAGCGAGACAATCATCTGTTTATCGGATTATTATCTTGTTTTATTAGATAGTATCAATTTTATCAGCTGGCTTTAGACTGCGCCGACGCTTGCTGGTTTTCTTTATAGATGGCGGCTTGGAGCCAAACGTTTGCTTGCACATAGTCGTGAACAGCGATCGTGGCAGTCTCAGGGGTGTTGAGGGCAGCGATACGCACGACGAATGGGTCGGCATCTTGCTCACGCAGGATAACTACATCAAACAACAAAATGGATTTATCATTAAAAGTCGTTTCTTGCTTACCGAGCACCTGACCTTGGCACCATGCCTCGTCCTCTTGGCCTAAGGTATCGCCAAATAAATACGCGCACATATGACCGAGGTTGATTTCGACAGGCGCCATCTGCTCTTTGGTCTCAGGTTGCCAGTTGCTGATTTGCTCTTGTAGGTCATCTGGGATTTGGCCGTCATTGGCAGCGACGATGTCATTAAAAGCACGGTGATAACGAATCGATTCTTGATCCTCTACCATCACCACTTCGTTTTGTTCGCTTAGCTGGATTTCGTGCGCCCATGCGCTAAAATTGACAAAATAACTGGTGTCTTGCTGATATAAATGGCGATTGGTGGTATAAAGTTGGTCAAAGGCATAAATGATACTGCCATCAGCCGTGCGTAAGCGCAAAACGGCGTCGTGCGAGTGATCGTTGGCAATGATACGCTCGATTTTACAATGCAGCCCGTATGGGCTATCGACGCAGGGGTAGGCGTTGATAAAGCATTCAGGCTTGCCATCTTTCATGGCCAGTACTTGATTGATGTGGCAAGGCTGGTCTTCTGAGAGCAGCAGACAGCTGTCTTTGGCACTGATGTTGTTGTTTAGGCCTTTGGGCATCGCCGCATGTTCGATCATCTTCTGTAGCCACTCTGGGACGTCGTTGCTCATATCGTCTGTCAGAATACGCCAATGATCGGCATGGCCGGCTGATTGCTCGTCGCTCAAAGCGACTTTGGTGGGGGACTGGATGTTTTTATATTGGTAGTTGATGGTCATGAGATACTCAAAATTAAGTCAGCGTGGGGTTTGGACCTAAAGTGACGGGCTTATATACCAATGTATCATATCAAAATTGGGTGATGATAAGCTGCGACGTTTTAGCGAGAGGTCAACAAACCGCAATGAATGAGGGGTTAATGACAATTGTCTTTGGCATATAATATATAGGTATTGCCGCAAGCAATAGCAAGCCCCTCATAAAAAATAATAACAAAAGTGAGTTTTTTCGCAAAAAAAATGGGCAGTTTGTGCGAATGACTGGCACATATAAGACAAATTGTGTCAAACTAGCTCCCTTTTGACGGCTGCGTTTGGCTCGTCTGAAACCCTATTTTTGTGTTTGATTTATATGTGGGTATGGTCAGTGTTCTTAGAGAATAGAGCGCTGCGCCGCCACTTGTTTTTATAACATATATAGAGTCGCACGTAGATAAGATAAAGAGTTTGAATATGTTTCGTCCTTTAGCGTTATTTATCGGCTTACGTTACACCCGCGCAGAGCGTAGTAATCGCTTCATCTCCTTTATATCGCTGATATCCATGATTGGTTTGACGCTTGGCGTTGCGGTATTGATCACAGTGCTTTCGGTGATGAATGGCTTTGATCGTGAGCTTAAGACCCGTATTTTGGGTATGGTGCCGCAAGCCACGGTGGTGTCATCAGAGATTATTAGTGACTGGCAGGATCTGGCTTCTCAGATCAAAGAAGACCCTGAGGTCGCAGCAGTTGCGCCATTTATCCAGTTACAGGGGATGCTGACCTCAAACGGCCAAGTCGCGGGTATCATGGTCACAGGTGTCGAGCCTGAATACGAAAAAGACGTCTCTATCATCAATGAGCATATGGTTGAAGGCAGTATTGACACCTTACAAAGCGGCGAGTTTAATATCGTGTTGGGTGAGGAGATGGTGCAATCGCTCGGGCTGCAGCTGGGTGATAAAGTCACGCTGGTCTTGCCAGAAGCCTCTCCGTCGCCTGCTGGTGTGATTCCGCGGTTTAAGCGCTTTACCTTGACGGGGATATTTACCATCAGTCCAGAGGTCGACAGTCTGATGGCGTTTATCCCAATGGGCGATGGCGCCAAACTGCTGCGTCTGCCAGAGGGCGCTCAGGGCGTGCGCATGAAGCTCGATGACATCTTTGCTGCCCCAATGGCAGCAGAAAAAGCGGCGGCCATCGCCCCTGAAAGGCTCTATCCCAGTGACTGGACACAGACGCATGGTAACTTGTTTGGTGCCATCCAGATGGAAAAAGCCATGGTCGGTTTGCTGCTGTTTTTGATCATCTTGGTCGCCGCGTTTAATATCGTTTCAAGCCTTGTGATGCTCGTCACTGACAAAAAAGCCGACATCGCGATTTTAAAGACTTTTGGCGCGTCACCACGTCTGATTACGCAGGTCTTTATGGTACAAGGTGTGGTGATCGGCTTTATCGGTACCATTGCTGGGACGGTATTGGGTATTATATTTGCACTGACGGTCAGTGATATCTTGGGCTTTATCAATCAAAGCTTTGGGCTAAATCTATTTGATGCCTACTTTATCAATTACTTACCATCGCAGCTGCGTTTGACGGATGTGCTATTGATTACTACGGCCTCGTTTGTGCTGAGCTTTTTGGCCACTATTTATCCAGCACGCCGCGCCGCTAAGATACAACCAGCGCAAACGCTGCGTTATGAGTGATAAACTTACCCAACTGTGCACGATACAAAACCAATAGCAATAAAATAAAGGAAATACCATGTCTGCCATCTTAGAGGCAAAAAACATCAATAAAATATATGATGAAGGGGCGGTCAGTACGCAGGTATTGACAGGTCTGGATTTGACCGTCAATGCAGGCGAGCGTATCGCCATCGTTGGCACCAGTGGCTCAGGAAAAAGCACGTTGCTTCACTTACTGGGCGGTCTTGATACACCAACCAGTGGTGAGGTTTGGCTACATGGTAAGTTGCTCAATAGCATGAATGAGACTGAGCGCGGGGCGATGCGTAATGAGTATTTGGGATTTATTTACCAGTTTCATCACTTGTTGGCAGAGTTTACCGCGGTCGAAAACGTCGCTATGCCGCTGCTAATGCGCCCAAAAGTATCGACGACTGATGCTCGAGATCAAGCCATTGCGATACTAAAGAGTGTCGGTTTGGAGCACCGTTTGACGCACAGACCAGGTGAGCTATCAGGCGGTGAGCGTCAGCGAGTGGCGATTGCGCGTGCGCTGGTCACCAAGCCCTCACTGATCTTAGCCGATGAGCCAACGGGTAACTTGGACTATGACAACGCTCAGAGTATATTTGGGTTATTATCAGAGTTACAAAACACCATGCAAACGGCACTACTAATGGTGACTCATGATCGCAGCCTAGCGGCACTGGCAGATCGTCAACTGCTACTACGTAACGGTCATTGGGAAGCCTACTAACGCCCTAGACAAGCTGATACAAAACCCCAATCACAAGCTGATCACTGACAGCGTTGCTTATAGTTAAAAAGGTGACTATGATGAATAAAGATGACGACCCAATCGCCGCGTTTGGTAGTGCCGAAGAAGGCAATGAGCCGTTGCAGCCGTATATCGATCCGGCGCTGTTTGATACCTTAGACAGACGAGCGCAAATAGAGATACTCACACCAATCTTTGATGCGATTACCATCGCAGGCGTGGACTACGACCTAAAGGTACAAGACAGCGCCACAGGCAAGCGCTATGTACTGCTCAATGATGACAAAGTGATTGAGGTCTTTGTCATGGACAGTAATCTGACCGACAAGGTCAAAAACGCCATCGATGCGCACAAAGCGCGTGAAGGCGAGCTATAGCGCGATGGGCTTGCGAATGGGCTTGTTTTCGCGGTATTAGTAATAATAGAAGGACGGCATGACAGAGGCCGTATTAGGGTTTGTCATAAGGCGATTGGTCTGAGGCGTCTTGTTGCCGCTTTTGCCAACTAACGACGGTTTTGTAGCGCCAAATAGCCTTGAACGCCAGACCGCAAATAAGACTACTAACCACGGCCAATATCGTCAGGCCAAGACAAAAAGCGGTCAGTGATACCGTGCCTTTATAAGTGATAAAGGGGTTGGCACCGTCTGATAATGCCCATAAACTAAAATCAGCAATCATCCGACCGATCAGTCGCAGGCTGATCATGGGCACATCGATGATTTTGGCACCGATATAGTAGCCTGCATAAAATATCGGTAGGCTGGTCACAGGGTTGGTAATCCAAGTCAGGCCAAGCGCCATAGGGACGTTGGCACGAAAAATAAGCGAGCCGAGCAAGGCCAGCAGCATTTGCCCTGGCAAGGGAAAAAATGCACTGAGTACACCGATATAGACCGCCTTGTTTAAGCTATGGCGGTTAAAATGCCATAGGCGTGCGTCAGCCAGCTGCGGGGCAAACAGTTTTAAGGTACGGCTTTCTAGGATTTTTTCTGGTGTAGGGAGCAGGTCTTTGAGACGTTTTTGGGGCACAGGATCGCCTTTCATCGTTAACGACAGTCCGCTCAAGCGCATTGATGGACTGAGATAAAGTAGTATTAATAATAAAAATCAGGCTAAAAGTTTTATTAGAATATAAAGGCTAACAATGTGAGATCATCCTTAGCGCAATATAGTCAATTAGTATAGGGTAATAGTCGTATAAATGCTATTGCATGACGTGTCAGTCGTGATGGGTTTATGATCAAATCCTTGAGCAAGGAGTGCTGGTGTATTGGTTGGTAGGTGGTTTGATTATCGTCGTGATGATGGGAGTGCTGGCCGTTGCAGATAGTATGCCAAGCGTCTCATCACTGGTTGATACCATTAGTCCTTCAGTATTAGCCCTCATACTAGTGGTAATGAGCCTTGCGCTTATTATGCTCTCTCGCCTTTATACACCTGCCACTCCAGCCGCGCAATCAACGCCATTTTCTTCTCAGACCTCCTCGCAGTCACCTGTTATTGAGTTATCCATTACCAAACGCCTTTTGCTCATTGCCCGTCATATAGTGGTCGTGATACTGGCAGCGGGGCTAATAGGGGTTAGCGCGTTACAAGCACTGGTCAGTCACCAGCAAGCGGAGTCAAGCAAAATCACTGAGCCACTACGCGTGCAAGCATTGGTGACAATCGAAGGTATCAGTGATAGTGTTTTGGATGCAGCTGCAGACACTGGCTATCGGCAGGTGGCAATCATCACCCACCTCTCGCCTTTGGTCTCTGAGCTGACACCGCAAGATTTGGATAATATCACCGCCAGCCACTTAGCAGGTATACAATCAAATAACAATGAAAATAGCCTAAGTATTAACAGCAATTCAATCAATCTTGATACGCTGCACACCGATAGGCATCGCATATTGCTCAGTGCTTATCCTCAAGCTTCGCGTCAGCCTAAGGCGGCCAAGCAGTTTGCCAATCTCGCTCAGCTAAAACCAGGGGAGACGCGGTGGATGAGCTTGGCGCTGTCTCCATTGGCGACGGCCGAGCAGGCAACCAGTAGCCCCTCTGGCTTTGACAGCTATCGCTGGTTGCGTGGTCGTCATATCGATGGAGTGGCGCGTGTATTGGCGACAGCGACGCAGTCTGTCAGTACTGCTGATACAGAGCGGCTTGTAGCATCATCTTCTCTCTCTCATCTGTCGCGCGTGCGTATGTATATCGATCGCGGACGTTGGCAGCTGCGCCAGCATTTCTATCAAGGCTGGCATGTGCTTACTGGCGATGAGCAACAAGCAAAGGCGGTTACGCTCAGCTTACTGACAGGGGATAGGAGTCTTATCAATCGCGAGACCAAAGAGCTATACCAGCTGGCGGGCATCTCGCATTTACTGGCGATATCAGGCACCCACGTTTTGTTTTTGGCCATTGTATTGGCAGGTGCAGCGGTGATGATGGTCAATCAGTTATATCCCGCCTTGTATCGTCACGTACCGCGCTGGCAAGTGCGCTGGTGGGTGATGATTGGCGCTGCTTTTGTTTATGCGCTATTTACTGGGTTTGATGTGCCTGCTGCTCGTACCGCCTGGATGCTATTTGCTATAGGACTGATGCGCCTGAGCTTATTGCCTATTAGTACCATGCGGGTATTACTAGCGCTGGCTGTTCTTATGGCGTGGCGCGATCCTTATGTATTATGGCAGGCAGGCTACTGGTTATCCTTTGTCGCAGTGGCGCTATTACTTAAGTATGAAGACAGATCACATCACCATCATACATTGGCCAGCACGCAGACAAACATATCATCGGCGCATCAGGATAAGGCTAGCGGCAGGCTATGGCTGCGGCAAGGATGGGGCGTAGCCAAACGCGTCTTTAAGTTACAGTTTTGGTTGTTTATTGCTTTATTGCCCATCACATTGCTACTCTTTGGCAAGGCCTCATTATGGGGTCTTATCATCAATATATTTGCCATCGGTTTATTCGGCTGGGTCATTGTACCGCTGAATTTATTGGCAGGCTTGATTTATCTGTTATCACCGACGCTGGCAGATGAGCTATGGACGTTTGTCACCGCCATTATCCTGAGTTTGCATCAGCTAATCGGTTGGTTGACGACATTGCCTGCATTGTCTGCCGCGTGGTTGTACACACCCATCAACATGGCTATCGTGCTGATGATGGTATTGGTGATACTGCCTTGGCTGTTGCCACGAGGGTTCATCAGTCGCGGGTTAGCATTGCCGCCTTTGATGCTGCTCATGATGACGGTTTATGCCAATCAGCAATCATTAATGGCTGTGCCGACGCTTTATCTATTGCCGACTGGCGATCAGTATATAAGCGCCAGCGTGCTGCAATACCCCATGACGGATGACAGTGGGGAGAGTGGTGAAGATGAAGTCAGTTGGTTGTTTTTGGCAGATCACAGACCAAGTGATGCACCGACCATGCCAAGTAGGCTTACCGCAGAGGCATTGTCTGCCACTGTGGCGCAGCAGCTGGGTAGCTTATCAATACAGCGCTTGCACGGTGTCGTGGTACAAAGTAGCAGCGCCGCTTTGGGTCAAAGACAAATCAATGAAAATCCGCCAAAGGCCTTGCAGGCTTCTGCCTCTGCGTTGTTGCCTCTGACAGTGCTGCAGCTAACGCAGCATTTACCGACTTATCAGTACTGGCAAGCAGGGCGTATCGATCGATGGCCAGCCTTGCAAGCCGCTTATCAAGTCACTCATCCCGCCGCGGCAAAGTCTTCTATCAGTGCGCAGCGCTGTGAGGAGGGCAAAACATGGCAATCGGCCAACAAGGAGCTGTCCATCACCGCGATGACAGGTTGGCGTCAGATAGAGGACGCTAGCGTGTGGGACTGTACGATAGCGATCGATCTTAGCGGTATAAAGAGTAGCCGTATGCCGATACAAGTGCTTAGGTATAACGCGGCTGCACCGCTCAAATCTTCTGCCGCTAGCGTGCAAGCACTTCTTGATCGATTAGCGGCTCAGCCATCTGACTCATCACCGCCGCAGCGCCATACACCGCCTGAACGCATCATCTTAAATGCCGATAGCCATGCACGAGTCTGGCAGTTATGGTCGCTGATGTGTACAGATGAGCGCGCAATGTCGGCACAGAGTAGGTGGCTCGGTCACAGCACGTCGTCTGTCACCGCCGATGTACTAGAGCGCCAGCGTGTCGGGGTAGTTATCACGCATGATGATAAAATATTGTCAGCTGCACTGCCCTTAGAGACAAGAGAGACAAGTATGGCGTCACCCTAATAAAGATACCGCCATAAAAACAAGGTTTGGCTGATCAGTGTTACAATATAGTGATATTTCACCGTTATACTATATTTCACAGTTATGCTATTGAACCATGCTAAAAATAGCACCATACTTAGCAGCACTATTCACAGCTAATATCAATGGATGACATCATGGGCAAAGTATCGCGGCCCATGTGTGCTTATATGCTGTTTTTTATCGTTTTAGATTGTTTCTGACTTAGGAAGTTATATGCCCAATTGGCCACCAGACCCTAACAAACGTCCTGATAATACCCCAAATCAGCCAACGCCAATACAGCAGCCAAGCCAACCAAGCGGGCAAGAATGGCGACTACTAGAAAATACTTTGTTGGCCAGTGTGGTCGAGCAGCGCCGCGCCCGTCGTTGGGGGATTTTCTTTAAACTATTAACCTTTGGCTATATTTTACTGATATTTTTGACCTTGGGCCGTGGTTGCAGCAGCAAAGCGCCAACGGGGCTCGAAGGTGTCGATACCAGTAAGCCGCATCTGGCTGTGGTCGAGCTACAAGGGGTCATTAGTAGTGGCGATGTGGCCAACGCGTATGACGTCAATGAAGCCCTGACCCGCGCCTTTGAAAACAGCAATGCCAAAGCGGTCGCCTTAGACATCAACTCGCCTGGTGGATCGCCCGTACAGTCTGATGAGATTTGGCAGACGATGATGAACTTGCGTCAAGAATATCCAGACAAAAAGCTCTATGCCGTCATCGGTGATGTCGGTGCCTCAGGCGCTTATTATATCGCGTCTGCTGCTGATGAGATTTATGTCAATCCGTCAAGCCTCGTCGGCTCTATCGGGGTGATTATGCCAAGCTATAATATCGAAGGCTTGATGGATAAGTTTGGTGTCGAAGACCGTACCATCACCGCAGGCGAGTACAAAGATATTTTAAGCTTGTCACGCCCACTGACCGACTATGAAGAAAATCATGTCGAAAAAGTACTGGCCAACACTCATAAGCACTTTATCAACGCTGTAAAAGAAGGCCGCGGTGACCGTCTAAAAAACCCTGAACAAAACAAGCTATTTTCAGGCCTTTTTTGGACAGGTGAGCAGTCCATTGAGCTGGGTTTGGCAGATAAAAAAGGCAGCATCGCCAGCTTAGAGAAGCAGCTAGAGCTAGACAATGTCGTCAACTATAGCCCAACCGATCCGTTCCAGCTATTTATGGACCGCTTTGCTGTTAAGTTGGGCGCTGGCGTGGGTTCGAGCATCGGCCTCGATGTGTTGCCACAATCAGAGGGCAACGCGCAGATGCGCTAAGTACTGTATGTTTTCATACTATTGTGTATGATGGTTGAGGCTGGGCGTATGCTCAGCCTCATTGGTATGTCACATTCATTATCTGTCATACCAATGATAAATCATATAAATAATCTAAACCACATTGTCACATTTGATCAGGATCTGATGAGAGCTTGTTATGAATGATGAAGTCGAATTGCAGACCTTTAGCGCCGCACTGCCCATCTCAAAAATAACCCAGAAGCCTGTGCTGCATTTTGCCCATGCCAATGGTATGCCAAGCGCGGTTTATCAGCCGTTTTTTGAGCATTTATCTGAGTTTTTTACCATTGAGTATATCGCTAGACTGGGCGATACTCCTGGCTATCCGGTGGATAATCATTGGCGCAGTCTGACGCAGCAGGTTATTGATAGCATAAAAAACGCGTGTGACAAGCATGGCGTGACTCAAGTGGTGGCAGTGGGTCACTCGCTTGGCGCGATGTGTACCTTGCAGGCGCTGTACCGTGCGCCTGAGCACTTTGCCCAAGCGGTGCTGATGGATCCGCCATGGATTTATGGCAAAACCAGTCTACTTTGGCATATGGCCAAAACAATAGACAGACTGCCGCTTATGAATAACCGCCTAATGGACGCATTGTCGCCCTCTGGGATATCGAAACGTCGCCGTGATGTTTGGGACAGCCGAGAGGCAGCCTACGAAAAAATGCGTCATAAAGGTTTTTTTAAGAATTTTGATGAGCGCAGCTTTCAGGGCTATATCGAGCATGGATTGCACGAGCGCGCCGATGGCAAGGTGACACTGGCCATCCCCAAAGCCAGTGAGGTGGCGGTGTTTCGTACCAATCCTTCTTGGTATTGGCTGACGCCCAATCGTGGCCCTAAGGTACCTGTGACGTTGATTATCGGCGAGGATAGCTTGTTTTTAAAGCGCCACTTCCCGCAGCAAGTTCAATCGCGGCTAGGCATTGCGTACCAGACCCATGCAGGCGGTCATATGTTCCCACTTGAGTATCCAGAATCAGTCGCGCAGCACGTACTATCATTGATTGAGCAGCAATTAAAGCCTAGCGGCGAAAACCAACCACCTACACCGCGACAGATACAGGCTATAGTCGATTCTCAATAAAACAGATACATTATAGGTCAATGTGGCACTGGTATAAATTTTCCTTGCGAGCTGTGCCTGCGCTGCTCGATGCTGCATAAAATTTATCCCAGTCCCACTGTATCATTTTTATACTGAACTCACCATATAGGCTCTAAATAGCTAGGCAGTGTGCTACTTTAAGTGACGATTTATGCAAAAAAACACGACCATCGCCCATCAAACCTCTATCACAAAACAACCGCCGCTGTTTTCGCGTTTGGGCGCGCTTGTGCTGACGGTAGGGGTGGTGATGGCGTTTTTTATCAGTCAGCTATTAGGGGTTTATATCGCTGGCAAGTTGGTATTGCCCACTGGTAAAAGCGCCAGCATGGCTGATATTTTTTATTTTGGCAGTAATGATGGTACGGTCGTCAGCCTCTCTATCCTCATAGGCTGTGTTTTGTTAGTCGCTATGAGCGGTTTGCTGATTGGTATCAGGGGCGGCAACGTACGGCACTATCTGGCACTAACGCCGTTTTCACTCGCAGTCGGCATAGGTATGCTTGGGGTGTTATTGCTGTTTATGATTGGCAGTCAGGCCTTGACGTATGTGTTGGGTGAGACGCCGCTGGTGTTTGTCGATCCGCTGTATCAGTCTGTCAGCTCGGTGTGGCTATTGGTGTTTGCAATGGTGATCGTCGCGCCTGTTTGTGAGGAGCTGATATTTCGTGGGCTCCTGTGGTCGGCAATCGCTGAGCAGTTTATAGATACAGATAATTTATCGCATTTATCGCCGCGCGGGGCAGTTGTTGCAAGCGTCGTGACCAGTTTGATATTTGCGGTCATTCATGTGCAGTACGGCGTCTATGAGATCAGTACCATTGTGGTACTGGCATTGATATTTTGTTATGCGCGTTTTAAGTCAGGCTCGCTGCTGCTGCCGATACTACTACATATCATCAATAATGGCGCTGCTATGTGGCAGTATCTGGCGCAAGTGGCTTAAGTAGTAATTATTAATGGCTAATTACTGCGCGAAACACCACATTACTTAAGTTCATGTGGTGTCAATCCATGTGGTCTTAATCAGTACGGCTATACATCAGGATTGAGCGCCAACACCTCATCAGCTGCCTGCTTGACATCGTCGAGCGTTAGCTGCGGTTTGCCGCTTAAGGCTTGTCGCCATTTACGCGCGCCCATCAGTCCTTGAAACAAACCCAGATAGTGCCGCGTCATCGTAGGCAGCGCTTCACCTTTAGCGATTTGTGTTTCTAGATAGGGGAGGAGCTGCGCCAAAATCTCTGAGCGCTTGGGCGTAGGCGCACCCCACAGACAATTGGCCTCTGCCAGCAGGTAAGGGTTGTGATAAAACGCCCGCCCAATCATCACTCCATCGACGTGCTGCAAATGCGCCTCGATATTGGCGACGGTGTCGATACCACCATTGATCTCGATATCGAGCGTAGGGAAGTCTTGTTTGAGGCGGTACACATCGTCATAGCGCAGGGGCGGTATTTCACGGTTTTGTTTGGGGCTCAAGCCTTGTAGCCAAGCGGTGCGCGCATGGACAATAAAGCGTGTACAACCAGCCGCTGCTACTGTCTCGACAAAGTCCACCATAAACTCATAACTGTCAAAATCATCAATACCGATACGGTGCTTGACGGTCACAGGAATATCGACCGCAGCCTGCATATGGTTGACCAAGTCAGCAACCGTCTCAGGCTCCGCCATCAGACAAGCGCCTATTTTATTGTGCTGCACACGGTCAGATGGGCAGCCCACATTGATATTGACCTCATCATAGCCATACTGCTGGGCAAACTCAGCACACTGCGTCATCTCGCTATTGTCGGCGCCGCCCAGTTGCAACACCAATGGATGCTCAAGCGCATCAAAGCGCAGATGCCGATTGCGATTGCCATGGATGAGTGCACCCGTGCTGATCATCTCAGTATAAAGATAAACATGCGGATTAAACAACCGCGCAAAGTAACGATAATCTGTCGTTGTCCAATCAATCATAGGGGCAACAGAGAGTCGTTTATTGCTCATATCAACCATAGGGGTGGGGCCTTAATAAAGAGTCGTTAAATGTGTAGTAGTGGCTAAATGTATAAGCGTGGTTTGGTTTATGGGGTCTTAAGCGCATAAAAAAAGCGTCATGCAGCTACCATGACACCGTATGTATCATCCATCATCTATAAAGCTAAGACACGACCGAGGCTGCGACCCGTTAGGTCGCGATTAGATTACATGCTCAATCTTTTTAAACTCGGGTAAGTTGTAAAAATAAAGGCCCATGATGATACCGATAAAACCGATAAATGCAACGTAGAGAGCCGGAGAGAAACTCACTAGAGTAGTGGCATAGCCGAGTCCAAAAGGAATCAAGATACCGACGATGCCGTACGTGACATTATAACAAAGTGCCATGCCAGTTAGACGTACATTGGTCGGAAACAGCTGTACCAAGATAGCTGGCATCATGCCAATAATACCTGAGCAAAAGCCTAAGAGGGCGTACATGATCAAGATATAATCGCCACCAGCGTCTAAATGATAAAAGAAAGCAAAAATCATGGCGATAAGTAGCGCGGAGCCTGCGGCAAGAATTTTACCAAAGTTTTGGTAGTTCGATAAAATCCCATAAAAAACACAGCCAAAAATCATAAACACAATGCCCAGACTGTGTGAAAACCCAAACAAATCCGCATCTAGGTTAAAGCGCAGCTTGATCAAGTCGGGTAGCAAAATGACAACGACGGTGGTGATGCTGGAGATGATTAAGGTCAAAATCATCCCAATAAAGACAGAGTGCTTGCAGTGCTTAGACAGCAGCGTCAAGGGTTTGGCGACATAGTTTGGTGGTTTTGATGCTAGCATGGCCGTAAAAAACGGCGTTTCACGGACCAAGCGCCAGGCCAATAGCGGCAAAAAGCTCAGTATGGCTGCCACAAAAAACGGCAGTCGCCAGCCATAGTCGACCAATTGCTCAGTGGTCATAACGTTCGACAACCACATAAAAAACGCATTTGAAAACAACACACCCACAAAAAAACTGGCCGTGACATAACTACAAGCAACCGACAAATACTGACGGGGCACGTGCTCGGCCACAAATACCCAAGCCAAGGGCACATACAGGCCAAATGCCATTCCTTGTATGAGCCGCAGCAGGATAAACAAAGCAGGCGATATCAGTCCCCACTGTGCATAGGTCGGCAAACAAGCCATGACTAGCAAACTGATGGCACTGACGAGCATACTGACGAGTAAAGTAAACTTACGCCCTTTGATATCTCCATAGCGCCCCAGCAAAACACCGCCGAATGGACGAGCAAGATAACCGACGGCAAACAGTCCTAACCCTTGTAGCCGAGCAACATTGGGATTGCTATTGACGGGGAACAGCGCCGATGCCACGATATCTGAGATATATAAATAAATCAAAAAATCAAAAAACGCGACGGCGCTACTAAAGCAAATAAACAATACCATGTTTCTATCTTTCGTAGACATCAGGGCATATTGAGAACGATTAGGCATAGTAAATCACGCATCCACACCACAAGCTAATGTGGTCGTTAAGCCGATTATCCTCTAGATAATCCGCATGATAAAAACTGACACCTCCCGATAAAAAAGAGAAGCGTCAAGACAGTAATATTCAGAGTGTTTCGCTATTTTTAGCCCATTGAAATAATTATCGAGTGAATAAAAGCCCCGCCTGAGTACTATAATAACCAATCAATCGGCAACCAAGACATGATGGTCAGCCAGACATGATCGCTCATGTCGACTCGCGGCTCTGAGTCGTACACTACCTTTTCGCCTTTTTCCATGGTGTGCCACTGCAGGCGACCGTTATCTAGCAGCTTTACCTCATAAGCTTGATTGAGCAAGTCATCACTGAGCGCGCCATGCAGCTGTCTTGCCAGCTCGTCGTCGTTGATGATCACGCCCATCTCGGTATTGATATTGGCAGAGCGTGGGTCGACGTTATATGAGCCGATAAACACTTGATAGTCATCAACGGCAAAGGTTTTGGCATGGAGGCTGGTTGAGGATTGACTGCGGGCTTTCCATAGCTTGTTTTCACGCTTTTCTTCACCAGCGGTGGATTTGAGCTCATAGATTTTTACGCCTGAGCGCAGCAGCGCTGGCCGCCACTGGCTGTAGCCTGAGTGCACAGCGGTGACATCCGTTGCATCAAAAGAGTTGGTCAAGATTTTGATATCGATACCAGCATTGGCCAGCTGTACTAAGGTGTTGACGCCGTCTTTGGTCGGGACAAAATAAGATGAGATGATGGTCAATTTTTTGGTCGGGCTGCCGAGCAGTGTACGCAGTTGATGCACCAAATTGGTATCGGCAGGGACGGCCTTGCTCAGCTTGCCGACATCATCACTCAAAAACTGCATGTCTGTCCAACGAAACGGCACCCGCTTGCTCACTAAGTCCTCATCTATGGTCGACTCTTCAATCGCTGCTTTATAGACGGTCAAGCTGCTATTGGCATGGTCTTTTTCATCTTGACCAATCTTGTCCAGCGCTGCCAAAAAATCAGTGGCTGCGCCATCGCCAAGGGTCGCGAGCGTTTCGATGTCAAACGACAGCGGCGACGACCAATAGCTGGCAAAACTATTATCAATATCGGCCACGACTTTGCCGATGAGCAAGACATCCAGATCAGCAAACTGGCTATTTTGATCGTTACTTAGGTATTCATTGCCGATATTACGTCCACCGATGATGGTAATCTGCTTATCAAAGGTCATACTCTTATTGTGCATGCGCCGATTGATTCTAGGCAGGCCTGTGACGTAGTTTAGGGTTTGAAACTTACGGTGCATCAAGGGGTTGATGATGCGTACCGCGATATTTGGATGACTGGCAAAGCGCAATAAATGCTGATCAAATTCAGCATCGTTATTAAAATCATCAAGTAGCAAGCGCACGATTACCCCGCGCTCAGCCGCTTCCCACAAGTCTTTGAGCATTAGCTGGCCGGCTTGGTCATTGTGCCAGATATAATACTGGGCATCGATGTTGCGGGTGGCCATACCCGTCAAGATGCTGCGAGAGGCAAAGGCATTGGCTCCAGTGACAATCGGGTGATAGCCTGATAAGTCTGGGTGGATATCGTTTTGTTCGCTGATGGCGGCGACCAAATCTGTTTGCTTGGCATTAGATGATAGTGTTTGCTCGGAGGGTTTGCTGTTTTTTGCTTGATACAGTGCATGGATGCGTGCAGACAGCGCTTGGCTTTCGGGCAGGTGCGGCTGCTTGGGTAGGCTCTGACAGGCGCTCAGTCCCAATGTCAGTCCGAGGGTTAGGCTCAGTGAGAAGTTGGCTGGATCTATACTAAACATCGACATGACGGATTTACCTTAATGAGCCTGTATTTACGGATTAAGTCGTTTGCTGGGTGTTGTTGGACAGCGACCTTATCGTTACGCTGTCTATGACCACAAAAAATAGAGGTTTTGAAATAATAGCATTGATTAGCAAATCGATAATAGTACTGCGTCAGGTAAAATCTGAGCTTAACTCGAAATCGACGCTAAGCTTAGCAGTTGTTGCTATATCTGCCTATTATAAATACGTTATTTTTGTTAAATGGCTCAGCGTGTTGCAGCGTCTCTCCCAAGGTGATAGTGGGTCTGCTACGTGCTCGTGTGCCGCTGGACTGAGTATGCAAAAATACGATTTAGTTGACCTTTGAAACCAGATGTTTGGAATAAGTTGACATGCTATGATAAGGCGGATGGGTAAGTTCGACAAAGATATGCCGTCACTTTACCAATCACCCCTTATCAATTTAAGGCGTGCCCTCATCAGCCCATGTAGATGATGATCGACTGAGTGGAGGACACGCCCCAGTACTCACCAAGGCAATGGAAGATATATGAGTCAGTCGCACACGCAGGATGATAAAAAATTAAATACACTGGATCCAAACTGGCGCAGCGATGCGCTCGATTTAGGCCTTGATTATGGTATGCAAACCATCGCGGTACGAGCTGGGCACCATCGCACCGATGAAGGCGAGCATTCAGAGGCTATTTTTACCACCAGCTCCTATGTTTATGCGTCGGCCGCCGATGCTGCTGCGCACTTTAACGGTAGCAAAACAGGTAACGTGTACTCACGTCATACCAATCCCAGCGTGCGTACGTTTGAGCGGCGTTTGGCTGCGCTTGAGAATGGCGAGCGCGCGGTAGCCACCGCTTCAGGCATGGGCGCGATTTTGACCATGTGTTTGGCCTACCTAAAAGCAGGCGACCATCTGCTGGCGGCCAATCAGCTATTTGGCTCATCGATTGGATTGTTTAATAATTACATGACAAAGTTTGGGATCGAGGTCAGCTATGTCGATTGCTTCGATAATGACGCGTGGGCAAAAGCGGTGCAGCCAAACACCAAAGTGATATATTGCGAAAGCCCAAGTAATCCACTCGCGCAAATTTGTGATATTGGCTATTTAAGCGAGCTGTGTAAAGCCAATGGTATATTACTTGTCGTTGATAATTGCTTTGCGACGCCGGCGCTGCAGCGGCCATTAGATTTGGGCGCGGATGTAGTGATTCACTCGGCGACCAAGTATCTAGACGGTCAGGGCCGAGTGTTGGGCGGCGCGCTGGTCGGTAGTGATAAGCTGATGCAAGATGCCTTTACCGTGGTGCGCTCAGGCGGTATCAGTATGAGCCCGTTCAACGCGTGGGTCTTTACCAAAGGGCTTGAGACACTAAAGCTGCGTATGCAGGCGCACTGCCAAAACGCCAATCAAGTGGCAGAGTTTTTGGCCAATCATCCCAATGTTAGCACCGTGCATTTTTCAGGCTTAAGCGATCATCCCGCTCATGCGCTTGCCACGCAGCAACATCATATGCAAGGTGGCTACGGCGCTATTATGGGGTTTGAGGTGCAGCCGCAAGCCCGCTCTGATGCGGGTATCAGGGATGCAAAAGCAGCTGCTTGGCATGTGATAGACGCCACTCAAATGCTCTCTATCACCAATAATCTGGGCGATGCCAAAACCACCATCACTCATCCTGCCACCACCACCCATTTTCGCCTGAGCGCTGAGGCGCGCGCAGAAGCGGGTGTCAAAGACAGTCTCATTCGTTTGTCGGTTGGGCTGGAGGACGTGGCAGATATCATCAAAGATTTGGCGCGCGGCTTAGACAGTTTGTAAAGATAACGGTATAATCACCGTCAACGCATAAACGTGACGTGATGAAAACCGACGCATTACGTTACGTATTTCCATAAAATACCAAGAGGCGATTATGAATATTCAAGCATTGATGCAACAAGCACAAACGATGCAAAAGAAAGTCGAAGCAAACGTTGAAAACGCCAAAAAAGAGCTGGCTAACAAAGAAGTACAAGCAGAAGCGGGCAGTGGTCTGGTCAAAGTCACCATGACTGGTCGTCACGTGGTCAAGCGTTTGACCATCGATCCTAGCTTATTAGAAGACGAGCCAGATATGATCGAAGACCTCATCGCTGCTGCGATCAATGATGCAGTACGTCAAGCCGACGAGCTATATGAGCAAACCATGGCGAGCGCGACCTCAGGCATGGGTCTACCACCAGGTATGCAAGGCTTGTTTTAAACAGCTCAAGGGCAGGCTAAGCAAAGCAAGTATCTGGCATGGTTTTAAAAAAACATGTGAAATATAAAGCCTTTAGCCGCCAAAAACAGCACGCTGAACACAAAAATGGGGTTGTTATCGACACGATACGACCCCATTTTTATAGCTACGATTTATACATGAAGTTAAAAAAGGAAGACACTTTGCTGACAGCCAAATTCGATCAGCTGGTCAAACAGCTGCGTATCTTGCCAGGCGTGGGACAAAAAAGCGCCCAACGTATGGCGCTCCATTTGCTGACCAAAAAACGCCCGCAAGGCATGGCGCTCGCGCAAGCGCTGGATGAAGCAATGCGAGATATCGTTGAGTGCCAGCGCTGCCATAGCTTCAGTGATGAGGCGATTTGTCCATTATGCCAAGATCCGAGGCGTGATGATGGGCTGTTATGCGTGGTCGAAACCGCCGCCGATGTGATGGCGATAGAGCAAACGGCAGGTTACCGTGGTCGTTATTTTGTCTTAGGCGGCCATCTGTCACCACTAGACGGCATCAGTGCTGATGATTTAAATATCGATCAGCTGGTGTGGCGGGTCAAGCAGGAGCCAGTGGCAGAGCTGATATTGGCGACGGGTACCACGGTCGAAGGCCAGACCACCGCGCACTTTATCAGTGAAGCGGTCAATCGTCATGTCAGTAAAATCACCCGTTTGGCGCAAGGCGTACCGATGGGCGGCGAGCTTGAGTACCTCGATAGTATGACCCTCGGGCAAGCCATGCAAAATCGCTCTTTCTTGTAGTATTAACGGTAGCAATTTTATAAATTCTCTATAAAAGCCAAGTCTTGTCCATTTTATTTTGTGATATTGTTATAATGGTTTTGATATTCACTTTTATTAAGGCGCGGTTTAGCGTTTTATTTTCTTATATTTCAGCAGGTATCTGCCCGTGTCAAACCATGTTTCAACAGCTTTAACTACTTCTAACCAATCAAACCTCTTAGATAATACGGCTACTGATGATGAGTTATCAAAACCATCAGTCAATGACGAGGTAGCGCCCACAGATTTGCCACCCGAGCCAAATATCGATGCATTGTTAGATGCCGCTGATGACGCGGCTGTTACCTGGGTACGTAAGCAGGATAATTTGGCTGAAGTTATCGATGCGTTGGCAACTTGCGGTCGGGTGGCGTTAGATACTGAATTTATCAAGCGCGATACCTACTATCCGCGCTTGGCACTGGTACAGCTGAATACTGGCAACCATGTATATTTATTGGATGCACCGCAATTGCAATTGGCTGAGCTATGGCAGGCCTTGGCTAAAGTAGACGTGGCGATTTGGCATGCCTGCGGTGAAGACTTGGGTATTTTTTATCTATTGTCTGACTGCCCGCCGTTGACCAATATTTTTGATACGCAAATTGCACTGTCTTATTTGACGGGTCAATTACAAATGGGTTATCAGCAAGCGCTTGATGACCAGTTAGACATGCATATCGATAAAGAACAAAGCCAGTCTGACTGGCTACAGCGTCCGCTATCAGATGAGCAAGAGCAGTATGCGATTGATGACGTACGGTTTTTGCCTGCGCTTTATTTAAGTCTTGAATACGAGCTAAAAAAGCAAGGTCTCTTTGACTATGTATGGGAGGATTGTCAGCTGTATGCCAATGATTTGTATGACGCGCAGCATGTGGCCGACGATGAGATGTATCTAACGATGGCGGATTATCGTTATACCTCTGAGCAGATGGCGATATTGCAAGCAGTGGCGACATGGCGCGAGGAGCTAGCACGCGCGACCAATCAGCCGCGTACCTTTGTGATAAAAAAACAAGCTGTGCGTGAAATCATCACCGAAAGACCCAGCAGCATGCGCGAGCTTGCGCACAAAACCACCATGCACCGCAGTATGCTGCGCCTCTATGGTGAGGAGTTGCTCAAGGTGATTAAGGAAGCCAAAAACCTGCACCCTGCTGAGCATCCTGCCTGCTTGCTACCGCCATATCGCTCCAAAAACAAAGTCCTATCAAAAGCGGTGCAGCAAGCGATCGATACGCACGCAGAAAAAATCGGTGTGCCTGCCAATGTCTTGATGCGCAAAAAATGGCTGGCGCAGCTCTATGAAATCATTGCCTTTGATAAAGACCTTACCGAGCTGCCAGAAGGCTTAAAAGGCTGGCGCAATGAGTGGGTGATGCAAACCTTGATACCGGTGATTAAAGGGCATAAAACCGAGCTACAGCAGGGTATGGGTATCAATGTTCGCTAAGCGATAAAAACTAGCTTTTATAAGTGCTTAACATTTATAACTCTTTAAGCTTGTTATGGTTAAATTGTCCGTGTTGTAAAAAATATTGAGTCTGCTCGGCGACCGCTTTGTCGACCAGCATCCCTGTGTGCGATACTGGTAGGACGATGTGGTCAGTTGCGGCCTCTATTTTAGTTTCTTCTATATATACCGTGCCATCGTGTAGCAGATATTCTGCTGATGGTATGTTATCTGCCTGCCGAAGTTTGCGATTATGATACTGCAAAAATAACTGCCCTAAGCCATAAGGACGATTACCGGCAATCACGCCTAAGGTAATATGCTCCGGCAACGGCGCTGTGGTACCATCTAACGCATCGACGTACGAGCGTCCTACCACCGCTGGGGATAAGCGCCAAATATAATCTGCACAAACACTACCTAAATGCGGTGTCCCAAGGGTTACGCAACGTCCAATTTGCCATTTTGGATAAGCATTTACAAAATCACGAATAATCAAACCGCCCAGACTATGACCGACCAGATCGATTGGCTGGTTAGGATGGTGGTTTTCTTCTAGCCAGCGATTGAGCCGTGCGCTATTGGTTTTGATGCCATCACGCAGACTACGATAGCCAAATTGATAAGTATCAAATCCTGCGGCTTGCAAGCGTTTGGCCAATGGCCGCATGATCCAAGCGGTTTGGTGCAGACCATGGATGAGAATGACTCGGTTTTTTTGTGGCATGCTGACTTCCATTAAAAATGACATCTATTAGAAACGTACGGTTAACAACTTGATGATATGAATAGTATAGCGCTAAATATCTCAAGCCAAATAAAAACCTCCAAATCAGCTACTGACTTGGAGGTTTGTTTTTATATCAACTGTTTATAGTTGTTTGCAAACTACATATAGTTTTCGATGCTTGGGCAAGAGCACATAAGGTTTTTATCGCCATAGGCGTCATCGACACGTGCCACACTTGGCCAGAACTTATGCGCGCGGATGTACGGCAGTGGGAATGCAGCGGTATCACGGCTGTAGGGATGCGACCATTCTTCGCTGGTAATCATCGCGGCAGTGTGCGGCGCATTGACCAATGGATTATCTTCTAATGTCCAACCATCTTCGCCAGCTTTGGCCTTCATAGCCTCAGCTTTGATAGATTTAAGTGCACTGATGAAGCGGTCCAGTTCCTCGACAGACTCAGACTCAGTTGGCTCAATCATCAATGTACCCGCAACTGGGAAACTCATCGTTGGTGAATGGAAACCATAATCCATTAAGCGCTTGGCGATATCGCTCTCAGTGATGCCAGTTTCTTCCTTCAATGGGCGAATATCGATGATACACTCGTGAGCGACGCGGCCGTTTTTGCCCGTATAAAGAACAGGGTAGTGGTCTTGTAGCTGAGTGGCGACATAGTTGGCATTTAAGAGCGCAAGCTCCGTGGCTTTTAGCAGACCATCGCGGCCCATCATGGTGATATACATCCAAGAGATGGGTAAGATACTCGCTGAGCCATAAGGCGCTGCCGATACCGCTGAGCAGTCTTTTTGCGCGTTGTGTACAGGGCTTAGCGTATGGTTGGCCATAAAGGGGGCTAAGTGCGCCTTCATGCCGATAGGGCCCATGCCAGGACCGCCGCCGCCATGCGGGATACAGAAGGTTTTATGCAGGTTCATATGTAGTACGTCAGCACCGACATCAGCAGGCTGCATCATGCCGACCTGTGCGTTCATGTTAGCGCCATCCATATAGACCTGACCGCCATGCTTATGAATCAAGTCACAGATATGGCGGATGCCTTCTTCAAATACCCCGTGCGTCGATGGATAAGTAATCATCAACGCGCCTAGGCTTGCGCTATGCTCTTCACATTTTGCCGTCAAGTCCTCAATGTCTACGTTACCGTTTTCGTCAGTTTTGACGACGACGACTTTCATACCCATCATCATGGCCGTTGCAGGGTTGGTGCCGTGTGCCGACTGCGGGATCAGACACACATTACGCTCTGTTTCGCCCAATGATTCATGATAGCGGCGAATGGCAAGTAGGCCTGCGTATTCACCAGAAGCACCTGAGTTTGGCTGCATCGATACATCGTCAAAGCCGGTGATGGCTTTTAGCTGATCTTGTAAGCTATCGATCATGGCGATATAGCCGGTGACTTGGCTGCGCGGTGCAAAGGGGTGCACGTTGGCAAATTCAGGCCAAGTAATCGGTAGCATCTCACTGGTGGCGTTTAGCTTCATGGTACAGCTGCCAAGTGAAATCATACTGCGGTTCATCGCCAAATCTTTGTCTTCTAGCGACTTTAGGTAGCGCAGCATTTCGTGCTCGGTGTGGTGCGAGTTAAACACCGGATGGGTCAGGACGTCATCGGTACGCAAGTGCGCGCTATCGAGTGACACGCGAGCTTCTGCTGGCAAGTCATGCGCTTTACTGACAAACAACTGCGTTAGCGCCTTAAAGTCTTGCGCGTCGCTGGTTTCACTAAAGGCCACGCTCAGCTTGGTCGTACCTAGACGCCATAAGTTGTAGCCGATGTTTTCTGCGTTTTCAAAGATTTGGGTGGCCAGATTTTCTGAGCCGCAATCGATGACCACGGTGTCAAAGAACTGCTCATGCACCACGGTTAGCTTGCTGTCAGCCGCAGATTTGATCACATCAGCAAAGGCAGTTGCAAACGCATGGATGCGAGTGGCGATACGTTTGACGCCGCCTGGACCATGATAAACCGCGTACATACCTGCAAGGTTGGCGAGCAATACTTGTGAGGTACAGATGTTTGAGTTGGCTTTTTCGCGGCGAATGTGCTGCTCACGTGTCTGCAGTGCCATACGTAGCGCGGTATTGCCTTGCGAGTCTTTTGACACGCCAATGATACGGCCAGGTGCTGAGCGCTTGGCTTTGTCAGAGAAAGCAAAATAGGCGGCGTGTGGACCACCAAAGCCCATTGGAATACCAAAGCGCTGGGTGCTACCAAGTGCCACATCTGCGCCCATATCGGCTGGTGACTTTAACAACACCAAGCTCATGATGTCGCTGACGACGCTGACGTAGGTTTTGTTTTTCTTAACCGCGGCGATGACGTCGGTTAAGTCTTGTACATCGCCCTCAACACCGACGTATTGGAAAATTGCGCCAAAGTAGTCGCCTGATTTGGCGGTTTCAAAATCACCAACAACCACGTCCCAACCAAAGTACTTGGCACGAGTGTTGATGACATCTAGGGTCTGCGGATAGATGCGCTCATCCACAAAAAACTGGTTGGATTTGCTTTTGCTTACGCGCTTTGACATCGCCATCGCTTCTGCTGCGGCCGTCGCTTCATCAAGTAATGACGCGCCTGCCATCTCTAACCCTGTCAAGTCGATACATACTTGCTGGAAGTTAAGCAATGCTTCTAGGCGACCTTGAGCGATTTCTGCTTGATAAGGCGTATAAGCGGTGTACCAGCCTGGGTTTTCTAGCACGTTACGCTGAATGACTGCAGGCATACGTACTGGCGAGTAGCCTTGACCGATGTAGCTTTTGTTTACCGTAATGTCGTCTGCCATGGTGCGTAGCTTGGCAAGTGCAGCATGCTCACTCATCGCGACTGGTAGATCAAGCGCTTTGTGCAAGCGCACAGGCTCAGGCACGGTGTCGTTGATAAAGCTTGCCATATCTTGATAACCAACGGCGCTGAGCAAGTCAGCTTGTTTGGCATCGTTTGAGCCTAAATGACGATAGACAAATTCAGCTTCGTTAAATAATCCTTGGAAGGTATCAAACGTTGGGTTTTGAGAGATAGTCATGACATTCCTTGGTTAAGGGAGTGGTAAAGGAGATGGCTAAAATAACGGATATTAATAGCTAATATTAATAACTAATGACGGGTTTAGACGTAATGAACAAATTGAGCTTGATCAAAGCGAAACTGGGTGTTGTAAATACCATTGTCAGCGCGCTCGCCTGCGCCAATCATCATGACGATATGGTGGTCGTCGCTTAAACCTAATAGTCGCTTCATCGCAGGCTCATCAAAGCCGCCCATCGGACAGCTATCAAAGCCATGTGCACGTAGTGCCAGCATCAGGTTTTGGGCGGCAAGCGCGGTATTGTTGGTGGCCCAGTTTTTGGTGTCTTCAAAGGTATAGTAAGGCGACTTAATTGGCCCTTTGAGGCGTCTTGCGACCTGAGTTGCACCCCATTTGGCTGCAGAGACGATGTTGGCAGGGCCACGCAAAAAGTCTAAAGTGACGATTTTGTTGTAGTAGCCTTTTACTTTTTTTGGGACAGGTTTATCAGGGTATTCACGCAATATCTGCTGGGCGTGGTCTTGCCATACGTCAGTACGCGCCACCACTGCAATGAGACGCGCTGAGGTTTTTGCCGCGTTTTGGTTCATGCAGTTTTTTATCGCACGTTTGCGTGTGTCTGCATCATCGATGACATAAAACTCCCACGGCTGCAGATTGCTTGAGTTGGGTGCCAGCATGGCCAGACGCAGACAGTCTGCCAGTACGGCATCTGGTATCGGTGTGTCAGTGAAACGACGCACCGAACGACGAGACTCTACGACGTCACAAAACGCCTGTAGCGTCGCTGTGCGATCGAGTGTGGCAATGCTGGTTTTTTTGTCATTGTCAGGGGTCATAAGAGAGTCCATGCTGAGGATTGAGTGACCCACTTGCGCATCATCAAAGCGGGGCTGGGGCTATAATTGCGAATCGCGTCCACATCTAACAAGTAAATCGTCGCGATAAATCAGATCAGAACCAATCAGATTGTTTAGCAGTCGTGTTTTTGCCATTGTATTTTTCAAAGCGGCTTAAAAACGGCCTAACAGTAGGATAAACAGATACCAGCTGCCGCCAGTATCCGCCGTATTGCTTATATAGATTTAAACAAAGACTGAGTAGAAAGATATAAGTCTGGGTAGATTACAGCTCGTTTTCGTACTCTTCAGCGGTCATCAATGCTTCGTAATCGGCGATGTTGTCCGGTTTGATTTTAAAGAACCAGCCTTCGCCGTACGGGTCAGAGTTGATGATTTCTGGATCATCTTCTAATGCTTCGTTGATCGCAACCACTTCACCTGAGATAGGCGCATAGACGTCAGAGGCTGCTTTTACAGACTCGACCACAGAGATTTCGTCGTCGACGGCGAGGATGTCGCCTACGTCTGGCAATTCGACAAATACCACGTCGCCGAGTAGGTCTTGAGCATGGTCAGTGATACCAACAGTGATCGTACCGTCTTCTTCTAAACGCAGCCACTCGTGACTGGCGATGTATTTTAGTTCTGCTGGGATGTTGCTCATGGGGTCTCTCCTAAGTGAGGATGGTGAATAAAATAATGGATGTTAATGATAAAATTTATCAGGGATATCAGTCAAACTGCTGTTTGCCGTTACGGACAAAAGGGAGTTTTACGACGCGCACATCGACGAACTTGCCTTTGCCGCGCAGGTCGACCTGTACGCTATCTTCATCTGATAAGCTGGCAGGCACGCGTGCAATTGCGATCGAGTTTTTTAGGCTAGGGGAGAAGGTACCGCTGGTGATGATACCGGTTTGCTCATTGTCTGTGCCTTGGTT
This sequence comes from Psychrobacter sp. Rd 27.2, assembly GCF_001921755.1. NCBI lineage: Bacteria > Pseudomonadati > Pseudomonadota > Gammaproteobacteria > Moraxellales > Moraxellaceae > Psychrobacter > Psychrobacter sp. Rd 27.2. The sequence goes on from NZ_MRYB01000003.1 coordinate 85,540, forward strand.
GATGGTCACGGTCATGCCCTCACGCAAGACGCCGCGGGTGGTCAGTAGTAAGCCGACTTGTTTCATGGCGGTGTTGTCATCTTTTGCTTGTTGACGCTTACTGACTAAGGCATCACGACCGATAAAGTCGCGCTCATCTTTTAGCGCCAGCGTCCAGCCCATGTTGCACTCATACGGGCTGGTTTCTTCGTCCATGTCATGACCGTAGAGGTTCATACCCGCTTCCATACGCAAGGTATCACGCGCGCCAAGGCCAGCAGGTTTAACGCCATTAGCTTTTAATTGCTCAAAGAATGCTGGCGCATCATCGCCATGCATGATGACTTCGACGCCATCCTCGCCTGTATAACCGGTACGAGCGACAAACCAATCTGTGCCTTCGATATCGGTCAAATCAGCGCCGACAAAAGGCTTTAGGCCTGCTAACACATCAGCCCAGCTTGGTTTGGCTTGTGTGAGTTTTTCGACCGCATTGGGGCCTTGTACGGCAATCATGGCCAGCTCTGGGCGCTCGGTGATGCTGATATCAAAACCTGCTGCGACTTTGTGAAACTGTGCCATGTCTTTATCACGGGTGGCCGCGTTTGAGACGATGCGATATTCGGTCGCGTCTTCATTCATTAGGTAGACGATTAGGTCATCGATGATGCCGCCTTGCTCATTGAGCATGCCTGAATACAGCGCTTTGCCGACGGTTTTTAGTTTGGCGACATCATTGGCCAGTAGCTTTTGTAGCCATGCTTTGGCATCTACGCCTTTGATATCGGCGACGACCATGTGTGAGACGTCAAACATACCGGCATCGGTACGTACCGCTTCGTGCTCTTCGATTTGTGAGCCATAATGGATGGGCAGCTCCCAACCAGAAAAATCCACCAGCTTGCCATCGCTATCGACGTGAGACTGATAAAGGGGCGTGCGTTTGGGGGCTGCGGTGTTTGTGCTTGGAGTGCTGGTATTGTGAGTATCGGTCATAACAAATCCTTATGGAGCATCAGCCGCATTTGATAATCAGTCGTAACTTATCAAAGTAGCAGGGCAGAGGTGCATTATCATAGTGAGTAGCAATCTTGCAGGGCGCAAGTATCGCAACCAAGGGTGGTACAAAAAATAGAGCAATCAGCCAAACAGACGCCAAACGTCGGTTTAAGCAAAAGCCCTATCTGTCCTGTCACCTGAGATTTTCAATACGGCACATCGTCGAGGTCTCTAAAGCCTTTGCTTTACTCTTGCCATCGCGATGCTGTCGCATTTTCTCCCCTTCGGTGGGTAAGGCGTCGTCCGTCCTTACCGCTCTCCAGATTTGTTATGCCTTATGTTTGTAGGCCACGCGTTAGGTGTCGCCGCAAAACAATCATGACATGTGTTTTTCAGTCCTTTTACCTGAGCGATTGGCAGGGTAGATGCGCCTTCGGTGGTCTGTGGATAATGCTCAATAGGACATTACCAAGATGGGCTGATACGTATCGTTGCCGGTCTTTTATTTCAATGACCTGATAGCAGATAGGTATGCCTGCAGACTCTCTCCTGAAAAACGCTTTTATTATGAAAGGTTCACCGTCCTTTTACAAGTCATCTGCGCCATTAAAGTCGATAATTTTGGCAAAAAGTCTTTTTTGTCGCAGCGATTGTCAGTAGTAAGGCATGGTGGCAGCGTTATATCGGTGTTTGTTGTCTTGAGTGCGTTGTTAGTTTTTAGTCGGTTTACCATAGCAGAACGTAAAGCGACTACTGATGTTTGCCCGAAATATGCTAACCTATGGCGATAGATTCTGATAGGTTGTTTTTATGCATTGCGATATTTATAAATTTCCCAAACATGATGATATGTACATCTACATTGCGCGTCCTGATTATCCAGATGATACTGATGAGATTAAAGACTGGCTGGGGGTATTGCCCAAGGAGTTTCGTGCGGGGCTAGGGCGCAGTCAGTTTGTCATGCATCTGGATTTGGCCGCCACCCCGAAGCTGGCTCGCGTCGATAAAGAAGAGGTGCTGGCAAAGCTCCAAGCACAAGGGTACTTTGTACAATTGCCGCCGCAAGATGTCATGCGCCGCCAAGCAGAGCTACGCGCCCGCGAAGCACAAGATAGTATTTATGACTGATGGCATTCAAAGCTAATGGCACTTAAGGCTAAAGACATGCAAGATTCAGACGCGTGTCTTTGCCTTTATCGTGTCGATTGAGGACACATCCTAGGAAGTCGTGATAAACTGATCTTCTGTTAAGTGCACATGTCTATTATATATTTTGTCATATTGAGGACACGCCCTAGTACGGCAAAACTTACCCAATACCAATAGACGCTGCTGGCGCTACTGGTGATAAACGCAGGTAATAAAACACGCATGGACTGGTTAAAAAACATATTGCATCGCTTACCGCTTGAGAGTATCAGTGATATCTTAGGAGAGATTGCTATTTGGTGGGGACAGCTGGTAAAAGATGTCCCACCCGCCGATCTGCCCATGTATGCCTATCTTGGGGGAACGGTGATCGTGCTGGTATTATGGCTGCTGGTGGCGCGCATGTTGCCGCGTCCACTCGGCGGTATGAGCTGGATGGTATTGTTTGCCGTATTGCTCGCGCCCGGTACCGCGCTCGATGATCCTAGTGAGATTGCCCCTGCTAGCATCAGTGTGGTGTATGCGGTGATGATGAAAGACTACGCAGGTGCCATTGCCAATATGTTGCCCATTATGGTGGTGCTGGTGGTGGGCTTGTTTGTTGGGTTTGTCTGGCAGCTGATACGCGGTGCTTTTGAGTCGAGCCTAGACAAAGCACGGAGCCGCACCGCAGCCGATACGCAGGCGACCATGCAGCTGACCGCAGGCAATTATCTGGCCGAAAACGCTGAGGTAACTGAGCATGCGAAGGCTCATGATCACGCACCAGTAACTGAGACTGACAAAACGCTGGATCTCAAAAAGCGCGGTGCCAAAAATGAGGGCATACTGTCTAAACAGGCCAATCCCAACGATACGATAGACAAAGGGTAAGAAGCTGGGCGTCAATAGCGGCGTGGTTTAATTTGCTCGATAACTATAAGCTCGATAACTATAAACTTAATGACTGTAAAAAAGACACCATGTGTGTCTTTTTTTATGGCTAATCATTATGCGCCATATTTAGGGCGTAAGAAGCGCTGATCGGAAGGATGACGAACGCATGAGTATTTTGGCAATCCATCAGCCTATGCTACTCTAATTTGTGAGTGCTATTTTATAAAATGCTTTATTGATAACGATAACTGAGACTTTACTATGACGACCAAGATGGACAAGACCAACCATACCTTTACCGGCACGCAAAGCTATATCGCCACCGATGATTTACAACTGGCAGTCAATGCAGCGATGACACTACAAAAGCCGCTGTTAATCAAAGGTGAGCCTGGTACAGGTAAAACTTTGCTTGCAGAAGAAGTGGCCGCAAGTTTAGGGATGCCGCTGATTACTTGGCATATCAAGTCAACCACTAAAGCTGAGCAAGGGCTGTATGAGTATGATGCGGTCTCACGCTTGCGCGACTCGCAGCTCGGTGACGACAAGGTGTATGAGATTGGCAATTATATCAAACCCGGTAAGCTTTGGGAGGCTTTTACCAGTCAAGAGCGCAGCGTCCTATTGATTGATGAGATCGACAAAGCCGATATTGAGTTCCCCAATGACTTGCTGCATGAGCTTGATAAAATGTCGTTTTATGTTTATGAGACAGGCGAGACCATCACCGCCGAGCAGCGCCCAGTGGTGATCATCACCTCAAACAACGAAAAAGAGCTACCCGACGCATTTTTGCGCCGCTGCTTTTTTCATTACATCGATTTCCCTGATGAGCACACCATGCGTCAAATCATTGAGGTGCACTTCCCCAATATCCAAGAAAAACTGGTCAATGATGCGCTGGATATCTTTTATAAGCTGCGCGGTATTCAAGGGCTTAAAAAACCACCATCAACGTCGGAATTGGTCGATTGGCTTACTTTATTGCTTGCCGATGATATGGCACAACAAGAGCTAGAAGAAAACTTGCGCGGTGAAAAGTCGATCCCGCCGCTATATGGCGCGCTACTCAAAAACGAAGCGGATGTGAGCTTGTTGCAGCGTTTTGCCAACATGATGCGTCGTTAGGCGTATCGACTGACAGCGTTATCTGGTGTCATATCGCTGTCAGCACGACGGTGCCAATCAAACCTTATCAGCCAATAAGTGATGCGTATTTTATGTTTATCAAATTATTCTATACCCTGCGGACTTACGGCGTGCCAGTCAGCACGCGCGAGCTGCTCGATCTAAACGCTGCGCTCGAGCAGGGGCTGATGATGCAGCCACATCCTGAAGACCCAGCGCTGTCTACCTTTGCCAGTCGCGAGGATATGTATCGACTGATTCGCCTCTGTATGGTCAAAGATGAGCGTCATTTTGATAAATTTGACCGCGCCATGGCCGATTATTTTGAAGGTATCGACAGCTTAGATATCGATGAGCTGATGAACAAGCTGACAGATATCCCAAAAGAGTGGCTTGATCTTAAGCTAGATCCCAAAAACTTGACCGAAGCGCAGCGGCGCTTGCTCAAAAAATACGGCTCGCTTGAGGAGTTGATGAAGGCACTTGAGGAGCGTCTAAAGGAGCAAAAAGAGCGTCATCAGGGCGGAAGCAAATGGGTCGGTACTGGCGGCACCTCACCGTTTGGCGCTTATGGTGATCATCCAGAAGGGGTGCGCGTCGGCGGTGAGTCGCGTAAACGCAGTGCGGTCAAAGTCTGGGAGCAGCGCAAATATCGTAACCTCGATGACGACAATCAGCTGGGTACGCGCCAGATTCAGATGGCGCTACGCAACTTGCGCCAGTTTGCCCGTACTGGCAGCGCCGACGAGCTCGATATCCATGAGACCATCAAGCGCACGGCTAAAAAAGGCGTACTTGATATTCATATGCAAGCTGAGCGCCGCAATCGCGTTAAAGTGTTGATGCTGTTCGATGTCGGCGGTAGTATGGATGTCCATGTCGAGGCGCTTGAAAAGCTGTTTTCGGCGGCAAAAAACGAATTTAAGACCTTAGAGTTTTTTTATTTTCATAACTGTCTGTATGACTACGTCTGGAAGGACAATAACCGTCGGCACAGTGCCCCGATGCCGACTTTTGAGCTTCTCAATACCTATGGCCGTGAGTATCGCGTCATCTTTGTTGGCGATGCGTCGATGTCGCCCTATGAGCTGTTTTCGGTGGGCGGTAGCGTCGAGTATATGAATAACGAAGCGGGGGTGGTATGGCTAAAACGTGTACTTGAGCACTTTGATAAAGTGGCGTGGCTCAACCCAGAAAACCCCGCGTACTGGCAATATACTCAGACCATCGGTGAAATCAAAAAGCTATTTGAGCATAAAATGTATCCGATGACGCTGCATGGGGTTGAAGAAATGACCGACTATATGGCGCGTTGATTTTATAGCAGGGTGTTGATATATTTGGGTTTTTAAAGATAGTGAGCGGCTTTCAATGCTGGTATTTGTCTTTATAAATCATTAGCATAGCTGGAATTAGTGTTTTTTCATAAGCAGTCATTGATATCATCATGGCTGCTTTTTTTGCTTAAAAAACGGCTGAATAGCGAGAGCACATTGGTATACGTAATAAAATATGTTAACATTCATTTAAAATGAATCTTATAAAGTGTGTCAGCTAACTATTTAAGTCAAGCAATCTTTAATCACTTTATAAATACTTATGAAATGACTCATTTATCAGTCGCAACCTTTTTATATAGCAATCACTAAGAGAGTTATCATGGCTTCACCAAAAACCCTAGAAATCGTCACTGCCACCGTACCTGTACTCGAAGAGCACGGCACCGCCATCACCACGGTGTTTTATAAAAACATGTTTGCTGAGCATCCTGAGCTGCTGGATATCTTTAATGAGACCAATCAAAAGCTTGGGCGTCAGCAGACGGCGCTGGCGATGACGGTGCTGGCGGCAGCAAAGCATCTGGACAAGCTGGCAACACTACTGCCGCAAGTCACCCAAATCAGCCATAAGCATCGCGCTCTGCAGATTTTACCTGAGCATTATCCTATCGTTGGCAAGCATCTCATCGGCGCGATAAAAGAAGTGCTGGGTGAGGCGGCAACAGATGAGATTATCCATGCTTGGACAGAGGCTTATGATGAGATTGCCTCGGTGTTTATCCAAATCGAGCAAGGCATGTATGAGTCTGCGCTGTGGCAAGGCTTTGCGCCGTTTACCGTAACACAAAAGACCGCGGTGGCGACGGATATTGCCGCCTTTACCGCGGTGCCCAGCAACGAGTATAAAGACGGCGATACGGCAAACCATCAAGCGATTGATTTGCATAAAATGCGTTTGAGTGCTGGGCAATACATCACTGTAAAAACAGACCCCAAAGACAGCAATCACACCGCTTTGCGTCACTATTCTCTGTACTCAGCAAATACCGAAGAGGGCATCAAGTTTGCAGTCAGACGCGACAACCGCAACGCGCATCATGGTTTGGTCTCAAACCATCTGCATGACCACATAAACGTCGGTGATACGATTTTGTTATCTGCCCCTGCTGGCGACTTTGTGCTTGAGCGACACCTGATGACCCAAAACGAGGTACCACTGGTGCTGATGAGCGCAGGCGTAGGGGTGACGCCTGTACTGGCTATGTTGGAGGCGCAGATTATGGCCAATCCAAAGCGGCCGATCATCTGGGTATATGCCTGCCAAAACAAAGCCCATCACGCCTTTGCAGACAAGGTCGAGGCACTGCTAGCAAAAGCTGAAACGGTAGAGAGGCATGTTTTTTACTTTGAGTCAGGACAGCTATTGGACGCTGCATGGCTTGCCAACCTACCTAAGCCTGCGGACATTTATGTCTGTGGCTCAATGCTATTTATGGAGAGTATGATCGATGGGCTCATGACGCTCGATCATGGCGTGGATAGTGTACATTATGAGCCGTTTGGCCCCAAAATGAGTTTGGGTAGCTAAGCTTGCATCGACTTTTCCCAGTGGCGGCTTGATCAATAAATGTTAACGCCCAGCGCAGTCATGGGCGTGCCATATAAAAAAGCACCTAAATATTTTTATTATTTAGGTGCTTTTTTGCGGTTATATTTTAGGGCGCGTCCTTATTTAGATGGCTAGCGATTGAATTGAGGACACGCCCTAATAGGGTCTAGTCAGAGCTGTCGACCAGTCCAATCATCACGCCCATCTGTTTTTTATCGTGCCGATCGATGCTGGGCGCGTATAGGGCCGAGGCCACGCCGCCATCCAAAAACAAGGCATTCGGGCAGCCCAAGTATTCCTTAAACAAAGTCGCAAATTGATAAAAGGTCACAGGCTCGTCGCTATGGACAAACCGAATGCGACCATCACGACAAACGCCAGCCCCGTTTCTGATTTTAGCGGATTGGCTTTCGGGGTTAAACTTTGGGTGTATTTGATCTTGAATCACCAGCATCGGCCCTGATTGAGTGGCATACCATGGCTGCACTTGCCCGCCGTTTAGCTGCTCGCTGAATGCTTGAGATTCTGTGATCTGCACCTTGCCGTCACGCTCCCACCACAGTACACCATTGGGCAATAAATGAAAATTGCCACCGCCTGACCTTAGGTTTAAGGCGCGCTTTTCTACCCCTTCGATGACAGTATAGCCAATAGGGGCAAAGCGCTCATTATACATGCCAGCATTCATGGCAAAGCTGAGTGTCTGGCCGGCTGGTAGCGCCGCCAACAACTCATCAAAGCTGAGTAAAGGCTGCGTACTATCAGGCTTTTGCCAAAATAGCTGTAACACATGCCGCTTATCACCCAGCGCTGACGCCTCAATCGCACAGGCGCTATAAGCAAATGGCGCCTGCTGTATCTGACAGGCCCACTGCGATGAGTCGCTAGCAGCGTCAGTGGCCGCAGGGGAGCAGGCGCTGAGGCTCAGCGCGAGTAGGGCCACGCTTGCTAGCGTGGCGAGTGAGGTGGTGCTTGGCATCAGTCGGCGGCCTTTATTTGTGAGTACAGGACACCGCCGGTCAGCGGTGATACGTGGCTAGTCATGATCAGGCGGTAAGTCGCGAAAGGTATTGTTGACGTTACCGATGAGCATACCACCGTCGATGATGTCCTCGACGATAGCCGTGGTTTTTTCAGTTGGCGCATTGGTCTCTTTGCCTTTATCACGCGAGTCTTTGTTATAAGCGATAAGAGCGTCGTTGTTGGCCAAGAAGCTATCAGGATTGGCCATCACCCACATCTGATTAAAGACATCGGCACGCGCACTTTGTTCTAGCAACGCGCCTTGGTCAGCAAAGTAAAAGAACTTTGAGAGAAGTTTGATTTGACCATCATCGAGGCGGCGCGCGATATGATACGGCTGCAATTGACTTGGGTGCTGCAGACCCACTGCGCCGACGATACTGGCTAGGGATTTGAGGGTATTTTTATGGAAGTTTGCCACGCGCTCAGCTTTGCTCGGTACATCCAGCGCTTTTTGACGATAAGGGTCTTGCGTTGCCACGCCGACAGGGCAAGTATTGGTATGGCATGAGCGCGACTGAATACAGCCAACCGCAAACATAAAGCCGCGAGCAGAGTTACACCAGTCAGCACCAAGGGCGATCATACGGGCAATATCAAATCCTGAGACGATCTTGCCACTGACACCGAGCTTGATTTTGTCACGGATGCCTGCACCGACCAAGGTATTATGCACCAACAAAAACCCTTCGACCATGGGCATGCCGACGTTGTCCATAAACTCAACAGGTGCGGCACCTGTCCCGCCTTCTGCGCCATCGATGACAATAAAATCAGGATAGTTGTCGGTTTCGATCATGGCTTTGACAATCGCCATAAACTGCCAAGGCTGACCCACGCAGAGCTTAAAGCCAACTGGCTTGCCGCCCGATAGCTCACGCAGCTGCTGCCAAAATGCGACCAGCTCACGCGGCGTGCTAAACGCGCTATGTGATGAAGGCGATACGCAGTCTTGACCCATGGGTACTTGGCGGGTTTGGGCTATCTCTGCGGTGATTTTTTCGCTTGGCAAGACGCCGCCTTTACCCGGCTTGGCACCTTGTGAGAGTTTGATTTCGATCATTTTTACTTGGGGGTCGACGGCTTTTTCGGCAAAAGACTGGGGGTCAAAGTTGCCATGGTCATCACGGCAGCCAAAATACCCCGTGCCAATCTCCCAAATCAAGTCGCCGCCAAACTTACGGTGATAAGGGCTGATGGCACCTTCTCCCGTATCATGGGTAAACCCGCCCATCTTGGCACCTTGGTTGAGTGCCATGGTGGCGTTGGCAGACAAGCTACCAAAACTCATCGCCGAGATATTAAATACCGACATATCGTGTGGCTGCAGACAGCGCTCGCCGCCCACGATGATACGGAAGTCTTTGTTTTCTAAAGGTTGGCTGACCGCTGATTGCAAAAACCACTCTTTGCCTTGCGTATATAGATTGTCCAAAGTACCAAAAGCATTGGTATCGCTGACGTTTTTGGCGCGTTGATACACAAGGGCGCGCTGCTGACGCGAAAACGGCACTTGTTCTTTGTCATCTTCTAACAAATACTGGCGAATCTCAGGACGAAAATCCTCTAGCACATAGCGAATGTGACCTGCCACAGGGTAGTTGCTCAAGATAGAGTGCTTGGACTGAATCAAATCATAAACGCCAAGTGCCACGCCAAAACCACCAAGAAATATGAGCCACCAGTTGACTAGTAATAGCCCCGCCAAAAAAATCAAAATGGCAGCACCAAAGGTGCTATAGCGCAGCAGCAAGCCCATCAAATAAGGTGAGCTGGTCTTGGGTTCTGGGTTCAAATTGGTACGAGATTGGGGCATAACGACACTCAACAGTAATACATAGATATTAAAAAAAGCGATAACAATTCACAGAGATGGCCGACAAAAAACCACTCTGTTATTATCATCGCTATTAGATGTAGATAAAGCGCTCAAACTGCTCGCTTATATTATGCGCCTATGATATCACTGCTAGGTGTTAATTGGGTAACAGAGTGCTAATAACTGGCAGTTTAATGCGTATATTTTTCTGGGTGCGCATGTGAACCAATCCTTTGCATCTCACTCGCCGCGGCCGATCTTGAGCGCCAGTGCTTGTAGTTTTGGCACGATCATCTTTGCATACTCATCAGCATCCCAGTTGGCTCTGGGCACACTAGCATTTAGCGAATAAGCGTATCGCCCAGTGGCGACGTCAAAAACCCCAACCGCAACCGCCAATATATCGGTAGAAAACTCTCCGTCAGACAATGTATAGCCGTGCGCATCATAATGTGCCACAGCGGCATCCAGCGCCGTTTGTGCGTGCTGATAGTCTGTGTCAGACAAATGCGCGCGTAGGTTGTCTTTGATGACAGCTTGCCGAGCTTTGGTGCTGACGGCATAAAACGCGCGTCCAATCGCCGTACGAGCCACAGGCACGGCAGAGCCGACTTGTAGATTGACCGACAGGCGGGCAGGGCTACGACAGCAAGCGTGATAGCGCATCTCTCCTTCGACTTCGGTGGCCAGATTCACCGATACTTCATTGCTACTGGCAAACTGCCGTAGCAGCGGCTCGGCGGTCGCCACCATATCGTGACGACTCCATGCCGTTGCACTCAGGCGCACGGCACTACTGCCCAGCTCATACTGTCCGTGCTCTGTCGTGCGCAAAAACCCAAGGGTGAGAAGCGTATGAATCAGGCGAGTCACTGTGGCTTTTGGTAGATGGGTCATCTGACAAAGCTGCTGATGGCTCAGCTGCTCGTGCTGCTCAAATGCGGCCAGTAGTATCAGCCCGCGGCCAAGCGCGGTGACAAACTGACGGTCATTGTCGTCTTTGCTTTGGGTGAGAGTGTTATTCATACGCGTCAGTAAAGAGGGGGCGGCTGTTAGAGAATTAGACATTTTTGCCTCATTTTTTTGATAAAGGTTTACAGCGTGACAAAATTTTGCTTAAATAGTTTATATTATGAAACTAAGTTTCGCATAGCGGAATTGAAAAGTCAATAATTGGTTGAGTCCGGTTATCAGCGTTATTACCATCCATTTATTATTACTCATCGATCAGGACGATCGATATCAAGGAGACCCACATGGCAACATCTACGCGTCCAAGTTTTGATTGGCAAGATCCGTTTTTATTGCGTGACCAGCTCACTGACGAAGAACGTATGGTGACAGACAGTGCGCGTCAGTTTTTTCAAAAAGAGCTGATGCCAAATATCATCGACGCCAACCGCAATGAGCATTTTGACCGCAACATCATGCGCCAGATGGGCGAGATGGGGCTGCTGGGTGTCACCATCGAAGGCTATGGCTGTGCAGGTCTGTCGAGCGTCGCTTACGGTTTGATTGCCAAGGAAGTAGAGGCGGTGGACTCAGGCTACCGCTCGGCGATGAGTGTACAGTCAAGCCTTGTCATGCATCCTATCCATGCGTATGGCACAGAGGAGCAAAGAGAAAAATACCTACCAAAACTGGCAACGGGCGAGTATGTCGGCTGCTTTGGTTTGACCGAGCCGGATTCAGGCTCAGACCCTGCGTCTATGTCGACGCGAGCGCGTGCGGTTGAGGGCGGTTATGAGCTGACAGGCAATAAAATGTGGATCACCAACAGTCCCATCGCCGATGTGTTTGTCGTTTGGGCAAAAGACGATGCAGGCGATATTCGTGGCTTTATCTTAGACAAAGGCATGAAAGGCTTGTCTGCACCAAAAATCGAAGGCAAGTTCTCACTACGTGCTTCAGTGACAGGCGAGATTGTCATGGATAAGGTGTTTGTCCCTGAAGCCAATGCTTTCCCAGATATCCGCGGACTCAAAGGGCCTTTCGGCTGCTTAAACAAAGCCCGTTATGGTATCGCATGGGGCTCGATGGGCGCAGCTGAGTTTTGCTGGCAAGCGGCGCGTCAGTACACGCTAGATCGTAAGCAGTTTGGCCGTCCACTGGCCGCAACGCAGTTGGTGCAGCTCAAACTTGCCAATATGCAAACAGAGATCGCTCTTGGTTTGCAAGCGGCACTGCGCGTTGGCCGTTTGATGGATGAAGACAACGCTGCCCCTGAGATGATTTCACTGATCAAGCGCAATAACTGCGGTAAAGCGCTAGACATCGCTCGTGTGGCACGTGACATGCATGGCGGCAATGGTATCTCTGATGAGTTCCATATCATTCGCCACGTCATGAACCTAGAGGCGGTCAACACCTACGAAGGCACGCACGATATCCACGCCTTAATCTTGGGGCGTGCGCAAACAGGCTTGCAAGCGTTTTATTAATCAGTACCGCTGATCTTATGTATGTTACTGCTTGGCCTAGTGCTTGCTGAGCAGTGGCGTACATTTTTTAGTTGCGATGCGTCATTTGTTTATCTGGAGCGATAGGTCATGAGATGACGCATCACAATTGTATGTATATAAAAAATAGCGTATACGCGCACACCAAATGATAAGGGATGATTATGACTGAGATGGCAAAAGGGGCATTGCACGGTATCAAGGTGCTCGATTTATCAAGAGTATTGGCAGGTCCTTCTTGTACGCAGGTACTTGCGGATTTGGGTGCTGAGGTCATCAAGGTCGAGCGTCCCAATGTCGGTGATGAGACACGGCACTGGGCACCGCCTAAGTTCAGCGACGGCACATCAGCCTACTACGCCACTATCAATCGCAACAAAAAATCCCTAACGGTCGATATCACTACCACAGCTGGTCAAACCATCATCAAGCAGTTGGCTGCTGACAGCGATATCGTCGTCGAAAACTTTAAGGTAGGCGGCCTAAAAAAGTACGGCTTAGATTATGACAGTCTCAAGCAGGGCAATCCGCGCTTGATTTATGCATCTTTGACAGGATTTGGGCAGACAGGCCCTGATGCCAAGCGTCCGGGTTATGACTATATCATTCAAGGGCTATCAGGGCTGATGAGCATCACAGGGCCAAGTGATGGCGAGCCGCACAAAGTCGGGGTAGCGGTGGTGGATCTGTTTGCAGGACTGCAGCTGACCATTGGTATCCAAGCGGCACTACTGGCGCGTCAGCGTACCGGTCTTGGTCAGCATGTCGATGTGGCCCTGTTAGACAGCGCCTTAGCCATGCTGGCAAACGTCGGCATGAATCATTTGGCGTCGAACCAAATACCACCAAGGCTTGGCAACCAGCACCCCAATATCGTCCCCTATCAGGTGTTTGCGGGGGCAGGCGATGCACACTTTATCTTGGCGTGTGGTAACGACAGTCAGTTTGCCAAGCTCTGCGCGCTACTCGGTGTGGATTGGCATACAGATAGCCGCTATATGACCAACCCTGCCCGTGTGACGCACCGTGACGAGCTATGTGAGGCGCTGGCTGAGAAGTTTGCACAGCAGCCGCGCGCATATTGGTTGGCGGCTTTGGAGCAGGCAGGCATTCCTTGTGGGGCGATCCATAATATCAGCGAAGCCCTAGCCATGCCGCAAGCGCTGGCCCGCGAGATGGTGGTCGATTTTAGCAAGCAAGGCAGTCCGGTGCGCGCGCTTGGTAGCCCGATCAAGCTGTCGGCCTCGCCGGTCAGTTATCGTACGCCGCCGCCGCGCCTGAGCGAACATACCGATAGTACGCTTGCAGAGTTGGGTTATGACAGCGAGATGATCGCCAAGCTAAAAGCTGATGGCATTATATAACCGCAATATCGAACAATCGTGTTAAACAAAGGAGTGTTGAGCATGAAAATATATAGCCACGAAAACCTGAGCCTGCATCGGCCCTTGCCGTATTTTTCTTATGGACAGATGCACGAGCCGCTAGAGATACCAGAGCGGATGACTGAGCTGCTAAAAGCGCCAGCCGCATTGGAGCTTGAGGTGACCACCGCTACCGATATCGGTATCGGCCCTATTTTGGCCGTGCATGACTTCGGTTATGTTGAGTTTCTCAAACATGGCTATGAGGAGTGGCTGGCAGTAGAGGAGGATCTGGGCGCGCAGGTGCAAACGGGTGTGTTTGTACCTTATGACAACCCAGGGATCGGTATCATGGCCAAAGCCGCCAAATATCAGGCCGACGATAGTGCGCCTATCAGTGAGTATTCTTGGACGTCTATCTATTGGTCGGCGCAGACTGCCCTCAATGCTGCTGAGGCCTTACTCAACCAAGATACAACATGTAGTACAAATAACACAACGCACGCGGACAATCATATCCAGCTTTGCTTTTCGCGGCCGCCTGGTCATCATGCTCGTAAGAGCGCAGCGGGTGGGTTTTGTTATCTAAATAACGCCGCCATCATCGCCGAGCACCTACGGCAAAAATACGAAAAAATCGCCATTATAGACACCGACATGCATCACGGTCAGGGTATCCAAGAGATATTTTATGATCGTAGTGATGTACTCTATACCTCTGTCCACGGTAGCCCCATCAATTTTTATCCAGCGGTCACCGGTCACGAGTTTGAAAAGGGGCGGGGCGCAGGCTATGGCTACAATATCAATTTCCCCATGGCGCATGGCACCGATGAAGCGGGTTTTTTTACCTATGTGGATAAGGCCATCGACACCGTGACGCTATACGACCCTGATGTCATCGTCCATGTGCTGGGGTTTGATGTGTACAAAGACGACCCAGAGGCCAGATGCGCGGTGAGTACCGAAGGTTTTACGCGATTGGCAAAAAAGATGGTCGCTTTAGGCAAACCGCTGATTGTCTTGGTCGAGGGCGGTTATTACTTACCAAAGCTCAATGATAATTTACAAGCGTTTTTGTCAGGGCTGATGCTAAAGGACTGACAGTAAATAAAAGAGTAAATGGAAGGCAAAGAGGCAGGCATGTATGAGTAGCGCAAATATCTCCGTAGCAGTATTTGCGCCAAACGAAAACGTAGGGTTTATGGCTCTGCTTTAAAGCCCAAACGCTGCTCAATCTGTTCGGCCAGCTCAATCAGCACGGTACTGACGTCAGCGCGCTTGGATTCGTACTCTGCTTGCAAAAAACTGACCGCCATGCCAGCGATAGCATGGCCTGAGGCGTTACGGATATAGGTGCCGAGGCAATACATGCCCTCACGCAGTTGCCCATCATCAAGTGAGATGCGGCTGTCTTTGATGGCGGACAGCTCGGTCGACAAATCAGTAAAGTTATCGACGCCATGCGGTGTGATAGGTTTAGGAAAGCCGCTGGCATAGATGGATTGGATGCTGTCCATCGACAAGGTGGAGAGCATGGCTTTGCCTGTGGCAGAAAACACTGCAGGCACGCGAACACCCGCGCGAAAAGTAAAACCAAGCGGCGCAGGGGATTCATGACAAGCCAAAAACACCACTTCTCCCAAATCAAGCTTGGACAACGTCACGGTATGCTGGAGCAAGATAGGGTAATGTACGATAAGGTCTTTGAATAACTGAATAACGCCTTGCTGCTGCTCGTATTTGCCCGCCCAGTACATCAGATATGAGCCTAAATGAAAGCGGTTGTCGCTGTCTTTATAAATGACGTGCTTGGCCAGCAAGCTTTGCAGGATATTGTGAGTGGAGCTGCGCGGTAGATCCAGCGCCTTAGCAATATGAGCGGCCGTCAGTGGCTGGCTGCTATCGGTGATCAAATCTAGTATTTGAAAGGTTTTGTCCAAGGAAGGGACGGCGGCTGTGCTCATAAGTAACCTATAAAAGTCAGTAAAATGAAGGTGATAAAAAAATAACGCCATAAATTATCACGAAAATGATAATAGGGGTTGCAAATGGTTGGGCATCGTTCTTATAATGATGTCTCATATATAGAATGATTGTTCAGTATATTGAACAATAAATCAGTTATCAATCATTATTTATATAGACTCTTTTTATATAGATTATATAAACCCTGTTATCGACAGTCATTTATGTACCGCGATAGAGTTGCAGCGTTATCTGCACTCTATCACTGACAAGGAGCGTCACAATGTCACAACAGCCACATACGTTACCACTCTCCAACCCAGACTTGCTAAAACAGCAGTGCTTGATTAAAGACGGCTGGCATGTCGCAAGCAGCGAAGAGACGCTGGATGTGAGCAATCCGTTTAATGGCGAGCTTATCGGTACGGTACCAAGCTTGACCACTGAAGATGTCAACGATGCCGTGGCCGCCTCTCACGACGCCCAAATCGCTTGGGCTGCCAAAACCGCACAAGAGCGTGCCACCCTACTACAAAAGTGGGCTGACCTGATCGATGCCAATAAAGAAGATTTGGCCATCATCATGACCGCAGAGCAAGGCAAGCCTTTGACTGAGTCACGCGGTGAGGTGGGTTATGCCAACAGCTTTATCCGCTGGTTTGCCGAAGAAGGCAAACGCGTCTATGGCGATGTCATCCCTGCCAACCAAGCAAAATTGCGCCATGTCATCCTAAAGCAGCCCGTCGGCGTCTGCGCCGCCATTACCCCTTGGAACTTTCCAGCGGCGATGATTACCCGAAAAGCGGCACCGGCGCTCGCAGCAGGCTGCACCATGATCATCAAGCCTGCAACCGAAACGCCATTTTCGGCGCTAGCCCTTGGCGCATTGGCCGAGCAAGCAGGTATCCCAGCAGGCGTCATCCAAGTGGTCACGGGCAAATCTTCCACCATCGGCGATATCCTCACCGGTGATGCACGCATTCATAAGCTGTCATTTACTGGCTCTACGGAAGTGGGTCGTACCTTGATGGCACAGTGTGCGCCAACCATCAAAAAACTATCACTTGAGCTGGGTGGTAATGCCCCATTTATCGTTTTTGATGATGCTGATTTAGAAGCCGCCGCTGATGGCCTAATCGCCTCTAAATATCGCAACGCCGGTCAAACCTGTGTCTGTGCCAACCGCGTCTATGTACAAGAAAGCATCAAAGACAAGTTTCTTGACGTGTTTGTCAAAAAAGTCGCTGAGCTCAATGTCGGTAACGGTATGGACGAAGGCGTGGATATCGGCCCGTTGATCAACAAAAAAGCTTTGGATAAAGTGCAAGCGCTGCTAAAAGACGCTTTAGACAAAGGCGCGACGCTTATCACTGGCGGCAGCACCAACGGCGCCTCAGAGCTGACTTACAATCCAACCGTCATCACTGATATCAGCGCTGAGATGGATATCGCCTCTGAGGAGATCTTTGGCCCCATCGCCACCATCTTTACCTTTGACGACGAAGCAGATGTCATCCGTCAAGCAAATGACACCATCTACGGCTTGGCCGCTTATTTTTATAGTGGTAGCTATGCGCGCTCATGGCGTGTCACAGAAGGGCTGGAGTACGGCATCATCGGTCATAATACCGGCCTTATCTCCACGGAAGTTGCCCCATTTGGCGGTGTCAAGCAATCAGGTTTTGGCCGCGAAGGCTCAAAATACGGCATCGAAGAGTATGTGGTGACCAAGTACTGGTGCTCTGATGTCAGTGCCTAATCGCACCTAGCAGGCGCTGCTTTTTTTAACCATTCTATCTTAATGCGGCATCGTCGCAGCTTAAGGGACTCAGACACTCGTCAGAGTGATGCGTCCCATCTATCGTTTGTACTTCCCATAAACCGCCATGACGCATCTGGCACCTACGCAAAAAAGAAAGAAAAAGGACATTCTTATGACAATCACCAATCAATCATTACTCGAGCGCCGTAAAGCTATCCTACCAACTGGACTTGGTGTGGCCTTTCCTGTCTTTGCAGAAAAAGCCAAAAACTCAGAAGTTTGGGACGTAGAAGGCAATCGCTATATCGACTTTATCGGCGGTATCTCTGTACTTAACACCGGTCACAGCCACCCCAAAATCACCCAGCGCGTCCATGAGCAGCTAGACAAGTTTACCCATACCGCCGCGCAAATCATGAACTACGAGTGCTATGTCGATCTGGCCGAAAAGCTCTGCGAAAAAGCGCCCATCAGCGGTGACAAAAAAGCCTTGTTTTTGACCACTGGCGCAGAGGCGGTCGAAAACTGCGTCAAGATTGCTCGCGCTAAGACTGGGCGTCCAGGTATCATCTCTTTTGTCGGTGGCTGGCATGGTCGCACCTCCATGTGCATGAGCTTGACAGGTAAAGTATTGCCATACAAAAAGAACTTCGGTCCGATGCCAGGTCCTGTGTTTCATGCTTTGTTTCCAGCAGAAGAGCTAAACGTCACCGAAGCCCAAGCCCTGCATAGCCTTGAGATGATTTTTCAAGCAGACATCGATCCTAGCGAAGTGGCGGCGATGATCATCGAGCCGGTACAAGGCGAGGGCGGTTTTCACCAAGTGACGCCGTCATTTGCCAAAGCGCTGCGCGAGATTTGTGATGAGCATGGCATCGTTCTTATTTTTGATGAAGTACAGTGCGGTTTTGCTCGTACAGGCACCTTGTTTGCTGGTGAGCAATTGGGCGTTGAGCCAGATCTTATGACCAGTGCCAAGAGTTTGGCAGGTGGTTATCCTATCTCTGCGGTCATCGGCCGCGCTGATATCATGGATGCGCCACAAGTTGGCGGTTTGGGCGGCACATACTCTGGCAACCCGCTTGCCTGCGTTGCCGCTTTGGCCGTGATGGAAGTCATCGAAGAAGAAAACCTACTGGCGCGTAGTGTGGAGATTGGCGATAAAATCGCAACTTTCTTAAAAGACTTAAATCTAAGTATTATCGGTCATATCCGCTATAAAGGCGCGATGTTGGCGTTTGAATTGGTCGATAGTGATGGCAAGCCGGATGCCGCAGCAACTGCTGATCTAAAAGCCAAAGCCTTTGAGAAAGGCTTGCTGCTTGCCTCTTGCGGTATGTACGGCAATGCCATCCGTGTGATGGTGCCGCTGACAGTCGAAGATGAAGTACTCCAAGAAGGCCTAGATATCATCAAAAATATCTTAACCGCTTAATGTATGTCTTTAACTCAATCGGTGGTCATCTATCTTGGCTTACGATTGAATCCTGTATGGTGTGATGTACCCTTGTCAAGCAAGCGGTGTTCTTGGTTGGCAGGGCTAGGTTTATACAGCAAGATTGCCCATGATGGCACTCGCTTTGAGTACATTTTTTCTAACGGCGCCTTGCAAGTCAAGACGCCGTTGCTGTTTTTGTCGTTTGCCTATCAAGCAAGATGCAAACGACGGCATGGACAACAAGGGATATATGATAATTATGAAGGGTACTATCCCGCTAAACAAAAAATAGTGTAACCATCAGAGGTTCACACGGATGACACACAGACAAGGAGCAGGTTATGTCTGAATTAAAAAAATCGTTAGGGACGCTAGATATTATTGCCTTAGCATTCGGTGCTATGGTTGGCTGGGGCTGGGTAGTCTTGGCTGGCGGTTGGATTTTGTCTGCAGGAACGTGGGGCGCAATGCTGGCGTTTTTGATAGGCGGTTTGGCCGTGATACTAATCGGTGTGACGTATGCTGAGCTGGCTGCTTCTATGCCGATTACAGGCGGCGAGCATACTTATACGCATCGAGCGCTGGGGGTAAATGTCTCCTTTATCTGCTCATGGAGCATTTTATTTGGGTATTTTTCGGTGGTGGCGTTTGAAGCGGTCGCCCTGCCAACGGTGGTCGAGTATTTTATTCCCAATTACAACCAAGGCTATCTTTGGACCATCGCCGGCTGGGATGTCTATGCCACGTGGGTGGGCGTTGGGATGCTGGGTTCGATTATTGTCACTTGGCTAAATATTCGTGGTATGGAAGTCAGTGCATGGTTCCAAAAAACAGCGGTACTGGGTATTTTATTTGTCGGTACGCTACTGTTTATCGGTGCGGTACTGTTTAATCCTGAAAATACAAACTCTGTACAAGCTCCCGCCTTTATCGCTGGTATCGGCGGTATTATGGCCGTCATCGTGATGGTGCCCTTTATGTTTGTCGGGTTTGATGTCATCCCGCAGGCAGCAGAAGAGATTGACCTGACGCGTCCCAATATTGGCAAGTTTTTGATTGTCTCTATCATTGTGGCGGTGTTGTGGTATGTGGGTATTGCGTGGAGTGTGGGCACCACTTTACCGCTGATACAAGCAGAGAACTCAACGCTTGCGACAGCAGATGCGATGACCAATGCTTGGCAGGGCAAGTGGGCTGGTATCTTATTGGTTATCGGCGGTGTACTGGGTATTTTATCCAGCTGGAATGCCTTTTTGATCGGTGGCAGCCGTCTACTTTATGCCATGTCTAAAGCACATATGTTGCCAGCGTTTTTGGGCAAGCTGCATCCTAAGTATAAGACACCTTCCAATGCGATCTTATTGATCGGAGGTCTTGCGACGCTTGCGCCATTATTTGGTCGCAAGATGCTGGTGTGGATCGTCGATGCGGGCGGTTTTGGGATTGTCATCGCTTATAGCTGTGTGGCGATCTCCTTTTTGGTGCTGCGTTACCGCGAGCCTGATATGGTACGTCCATTTAAGATACCGGCAGGTAAGCTGGTCGGTATGGTGACGATTGCGCTGAGCGTTGGTCTGTTGATGCTATATATGCCAGGCATGCCATCAGCGCTAACTGCAATTGAGTGGTGGATCTTCCTTGGCTGGACGGTACTGGGCATTGTGTTATATAGCTATGCTCGTATCAAATACCCTGGTATCAGTGAGTCGATCATGGCAGAAGAGTTGCGCCAATTAAAGATCGTCAACCAACTGTGGCTCAAGGATAACCCGCCTAAACGCTAAGATCGGTAAAGAGAGCCGCTCTGAAAATAGAAAGAAAGCTTAAAAACAGAGAGCTTCTCATCGCCCAAAACAGCAGCCTGACAGTTTATGTTAGGCTGCTGTTTTGTCATTGGGCGTGGCCAAGGTGCATTAAGACTTGTCGCGAATCAGCTTATGGTTTAAAAACTCAGTGATACCCAGCGTGCCAAGCTCGCGGCCAAACCCTGAGCGTTTGACCCCGCCAAATGGCGTGTTTGCTTCGCTACCAGAAGGGGCGTTGATGGTCACCATACCGACGTCTAGCTTGTCGGCGATATCAGTGGCCAAGTCAGCATCTTGCGTCTGAATAGAAGCGCCAAGACCAAATGGCACGTCGTTGGCAATCTGGATAGCATGCTCGATATCACGTGCCTTATAGACGACGGCGACAGGACCAAACAACTCCTCACGGTAGACATCCATCGACTCATCGACATCGGTCAGCACGACAGGCGCAAACCACGCGCCGGGTTTGTCTTTGATCATTCCGCCCTCGACCAGTACCGTGGCACCGGCTTTGATGGCGCTGTCTAACTGTGCTTGTAAGTTGGTCGCGGCGGCTTTTGAGGACATCGGGCCGATAAAGGTGCGCTCATCAAGGGGGTCTGCCAGTGTCATGTCGCGGACGGCATTGGTAAAGCCCTCAACGAACTTGTCATAGACCGACTCGATGACGATCAGGCGCTTGGCTGCATTACAGGCTTGTCCGGTATTGCCAAACCGCCCTGAGATTGCCCCTTTGATGGCTTGTTCGATATCGGCATCGGCCGCGACGATAAACGCATCTGAGCCGCCCAGCTCTAAGACGACTTTTTTGAGCGCGCCACCAGCTATTTTGGCGACCGCTTGGCCTGCGCGCTCAGAGCCTGTCAGCGAGACGCCTTGTACGCGCGGGTCTTCGATGATAGTGGCGGCTTGCTCGTTGGTGGCAAACACGTTGTTGTAGACGCCCTTAGGCAAGCCTGCGTCTTTTAGAATGTCGACGATGGCTTCTGCGGTTTTGGGGCACTGCGGCGCGTGCTTTAGGATAATGGTGTTGCCCGCCATGAGGTTTGGCGCGGCAAATCGCGCGACCTGATAATGAGGGTAGTTCCACGGCATAATGCCAAGTAACGCCCCGACAGGGTGCTTCTCGACAGAGGCGTGACCGCTATCGACCTCGATGGTACTTGGTGCAAGTAGCTGCTCGGCATTATCGGCATAGTAGCGATAAATCTCAGCCACCAAGCCAATCTCACCTTTGGCCTGCGCTACGGGTTTGCCCATCTCTGTGGCGACGATGCGCGCCAGCGTATCTTGACGCTCAAGATACAGATCAGCGACCTTGTGCAATAAAGCGCTGCGCTCGTCAAATGACACTTGACGCCAGTCTTGATAAGCGTTATCGGCTTGCTCAATGGCGTTTTGGATGTCTTGCTCAGCGGCGGCCGGATAAGTGGCTTCTACTTCGCCCGTGGCTGGGTTATTTACTTGATAGTCGCTCATATATATTCCTTAGTTAGCGTTAAAATCCGTTTAGGTTTTTGCCTATTCGCTTAAGTTTATCTGTTTAAGCAAGGCATTTGGGTTGCTGCTGGGTAATACAGTGGATATTACCACCACCATAGACAATCTCTTTGGTACGTACGCCTACTACCTGATGCTGCGGAAATATTTTTTCAAGCTGAGTAATGGCCAAGCTGTCATGGGCATCATCATATTGCGGCACGATAATGGCATCATTGCAGATCAAAAAATTGGCATACGAGGCGATACAAACATCGCCTGCACGGCGCGCTTTGGCATCGTCAGATTGCTCAATCTCATAGTCATCGGGTAGGGTGACAGGTACTTTGGTGCAGCACAGCTGATGTACCGTCAAGCGTCGGCCTTTGGCATCCCTCATCGCAGATAGCTGCTGATAGGCTTTTTGAGTCGCCTCATAAAAGGGGTGCTCAGGGTCGTCGGTGTATAGACAAACCACCTCACCGGGACGGGCAAAGCACGCGATATCGTCGATATGGCCGGTGGTCTCGTCGGGGTCGATACCGTCATCGAGCCACAGCACTTTTTGTACATTCAGATATACTTTTAGCTGGTCTTCGATTTGCCGCTCGCTGAGCTGCGGATTGCGTCCAGCGCTCAGCAAGCACATACGAGTCGTCAAGAGCGTGCCTTCACCATCGACATGAAACGCGCCGCCCTCCATCACAAAGCCGTCAGTACGATAGCGCTGGATATCTAGATACTCGCACAGGCGTGCGGCCAGTTTGTCATCGTCATCCCAAGGTGAGTACAGACCGTCATAGTCACCGCCCCAAGCATTAAAGGTCCAATCACAAGCGCGCAGCTCACCTTTATCATTGAGCAAAAATGTCGGCACGATATCACGCGCCCACGCGTCGTTGCTGGGCATAGCGATGACCTCGATATCGGTAGCTAAGCTTGCGCGGCAGGCGAGATAATCAGTAGGACTGACCAACACGCCGACGTCACAAAACTCACGAATCGCCCGCGCGACATCGGCATACGCGGCCTTCGCCGGAGCCGCGTTTTGCCGCCAGTTATCGGCCCTGTATGGCCAGATTATCCAGACTTTTTGTATCGGCGCAAACTCTGCTGGCATAAAAAAGCCGTCTTGCTGCGGCACAGAGTCTGTGATTAATAAATTGGAAGATAATGACATATAAACGTACCTCAGGTTCAGGCAAATCAGTTTGCAATCTTATGATAGTCTTATGAGCCAGTATGCCATTAGCCATGTGTGAGCAAGGTGGCGTACATCGATGGGCGGCGGTCACGAAACACGCCCCATTGCTGGCGATCGATTGCCAGCTTATCTAAGTCAAAAGTCGCTGTGATGACCTCTTGGTTATCTGTTGATGCTTCTTGGATAATCTCTCCGCGCCCATCGGTGATAAATGAGCGACCATAAAACTGCAGAGTGCTGTCATGAGTATTTTGGCGAATGGTCTCTGTGCCGATACGATTTGCGGCCACCACAGGCATTAGGTTGGCCGCCGCATGCCCCTGCATACAGCGCTGCCAATGCCCTTTTGAGTCAATGCCCAGTGTAGGCTCATCACCAATCGCTGTCGGATAAAACAAAATCTCGGCACCCATCAGCGCCATACTGCGCGCGCATTCAGGAAACCACTGATCCCAGCAGATACCGACGCCTATCTTGGCGTACTTGGTTTCCCAGACTTTAAAACCTGTATCTCCAGGGGTGAAGTAAAATTTTTCGGCATAAGGGATACCGTCTGGTATGTGGGTTTTGCGATAGGTGCCCAGTATCTCGCCATCAGCATCGATGATGGTGACGCTATTAAAAAAAGTATTGCCCGATTTTTCATAAAAGCTAATCGGTAGCACCACATCTAACGCTTTGGCCAGTTTTTTAAAATGCGTGATAGCGGCGTTATCTTCGACTGAGCTTGCCAGTTTAAAATAATCAAAGTCATGTACTTGGCAAAAATAAGGCGTCTCAAACAGCTCTTGTAGCAAGATAATATTGGCGCCAGCGTTGGCCGCTTTGGTCACCAAATCGGTGGCGGCGGCGATGTTTTGTTGTATATCCCAGCCGCAAGTCATCTGAGTGGCAGCAACGGTAACAGTACGCATATTTTTATTCCTTGTTAGTATCCAATTAGATTAGTATCAAATCTAGCTATTTTGGGCCCATGTCGCTAGGCATTGCTTACCTCGAGGGCCAATCCTAACGACAGAGTGGTAAATAATGGGCAACGACCAGAGCGTCCTTCCCCATCTGTCCGTTATTTGCCGAGCAGTCTGCATCGCGCAGTACTTAACATGATATCGACCAGTATCGCTCATATATTGTCTGCTCGGTAGCCAAGCTTATGCCATCATAAAGCCCAAACCTAAGAAGGTGATGACAGATAACACCGCGCCGAGCATCGCATAAGGGAACTGGGTAAACGCATGCTGCATGGGTGAGCAGCCAGCGCCTTGGGCGGCGAGTAATGAGGAGTCACTAAAGAAACAAGCATGACTACCAAATGATGAGGCAGACAGCAGCGCGCCGATCATAAGCGGGGTGTTGACGCCTAAGGCTAATGAGATAGGAAAGACAATCGGCATGGCAAGGACGTACAGACCCCAGCTCGATGAGGTGGCAAAGGTCAAAAACGCCATGACCGCAAAGATAACTGCAGGGAAAATGACAATCGTCATATAAGGGGTGATGGCCTCAATCACATACGTGGTCATGCCAAGCTCATCGTTGATGGCTTTTAGAAAAAACCCGCCAATGACGGTCGAGAGAGGGTAGAGCATGACTTTAAAGCCTTTAAATACCGCCTCCATCTGGGTCTCAAAGCTCAAAATACCCTGCACCCAGTAGAGAATAACGGTCACAAAACAAGTCAATAACGCCCCGCGCAGCAGATCAATCTCAAAATAAACGGTCGAGATAATCAGCAAAATCATGGGAAAGGCAAAGTTCATGATGTTGGCTTTAAATGATAGCTTGCGCTTGGCCTTGACGTTTGAGACCAGCTGCTCTTCTACAAAATCCTCTGGGACAGGCTTGCCTGCTTTAGCACGCGCCTCGGCCTTTTTCATCGGTCCCCAATTACCAAGGACGCCATACGCCACCAAAAACACGATAAGTAAGGCAAACCAAGCATAGGCCATGTACGGAATTGCACTGATATAAAGCCCGATGCCTTCACCATCTCCTGCCACGCCATTTTCTTCTAGTAGGCCCGCAAAATATACTGCCCATGTAGAGATGGGAACGATGATACACATAGGCGCTGCGGTTGAGTCGACGATATAAGCCAGTTTTTCGCGTGAGACGTTATAGGCATCGGTCAGTTTTTTGACTGATGTCGATACTGCCAGACAGTTGAGATAATCATCAATAAAAACAATCACCCCAAGGGCAAAGGTGGCAAGCAAAGACTGCCGCCGTGATTTGATGATTTTTTGGAGCCATTCGCTAAAGCCATCGAGACAGCCGCTAATCTCAAGGAGCTGAATCAGCCCGCCCATCAGGCCGCAAACTAAGATAATCCAAATAATGGTCTCATTGCCCAAGACCATCGACATATTATCAGCAAACGGTGATACCAGATCGAAGGGGTTGAGCATCACGAGACCTGCGACACAGCCTGCGATCATGGATTCAAATGGCCGTCTAGAGACGATAGCGGTGATGAGTACCAACAAGGTGGGTAATAAAGACAATGCGCCCCAAGACTCGCCTGGGTCATGATTGGACGATAACCAAGCAAATGCCAGATAGATGGCGACTGCGGCGATGACGGTAAGAAAGACTCGTTTGTTATGATATTGCCCCTCGACAGCATCATTGAGTTTCATGTTCATACTTACGCTCCCTGTAAAACTTTGTTTGATAGAACAAGCTCTATTTTATGATTGACGCCCAGTAGACAGCAGGTAAACCCACTTTCTACCAAGCCTTATCACAACAATCCGTTGTTATGATAAGGGGGTGTAGCAATAGACCAAACGTGAAAACGGGTGACTCAAAAAGCGAGACTGACGCTTGATGAGTACCTCGTCTTGAGGCGCTGAGCACACGTCAAGGGATTGATACCATCATAAGCCTGTGGTGTCTTTTAGCGCATACCACCAAGAGCCCATTACAGAGTAGGGCACACGTAGGGCGCGGCCACCAGGAAAGGGAATCCAAGGTATTTTGGCAAAAGTATCAAACTCTTTGGTTTTGCCATTGATGGCATCGGCGAGTATTTGTCCAAACAGATGCGAGCCTGTGACGCCATGACCACTATAGCCATGAGCGAAAAATACCCGCTCATGTAGTTTGCCCATCTGCGGCACTCGCGAAAACGACAAGGCAAAGTTGCCGCTCCACGCATAGTCAATCTTGACATCGCGTAACTCTGGGAAGATTTTGTTCATATTTGGGCGGATTTTGGCGGTGATATCGGCGGGGTCTTGGCCGCCATAGACCGTGCCGCCGCCAAATAACATGCGTTTGTCCGCTGAGAGGCGATAGTAGTCAAGAATATAGCGCACATCCTCGACACAGACATCGGTCGGTAGCAGCTGATCGGCCAGCTCGCCTAGCGGTTCGGTGGCGATAATCTGCGTCGAGACTGGCATGACGCGGTCCGTCAGCTTTGGGATGACTTTATTTAGATAGGCATTGCCGCACAGTACCGCCTGCTGACAGGTCACTGAGCCAAACTCGGTGATGACTTTGATGTGGTCATCGGCATACTCAATATCCACCACTAGGGTGTTTTCGTAGATGGTGCCGCCGCCTTGTTCGATTGCTGCCGCCTCACCGAGGGCGAGGTTGAGTGGATGTAGATGGCCGCCTGAGTGGTCGATGACGCCGCCGACATAGGCATCGGTTTTGATATGCTGTTGAATGCCATTTTTGTCTAGCATTTCACGATCATGCATACCGTGGCGCTCCCAAAGGGCATGCGTCTCTTGTAAGTCTTTTAGCTGGCCTTTATTAAGGGCGGCAAAGATGTTTTTTTCTTTTAAATCGCAGTCAATATTATAATCAGCGACAAACCGGCGAATGATTTGGCCACCGCGAGTCACCAGCTGACCGACGAAGTCAGCATTTTGTTGACCGTAGGATTTTTTGATTTTTTGTAGACTGGCGTTTAGGCCATTGACGATCTGACCGCCGTTGCGCCCTGAGGCACCCCAACCGATTTGCGCGCCTTCGAGGACGACGACTTCATGGTCGGTCTCGATGAGGTGCAGCGCTGTCGATAGGCCACTATAGCCGCCGCCCACCACACAAATTTCTGCTTGAATGTCGTTTTTGAGCGTCGGTCTGTCCGGTTTTGGGTTACGACTGGCGGCATAATAGCTGTCAGGGTATTGGCCTTGATTTGAATAATGCGGAATATTGCGCGTGTTGTTGGATGGCAAGTTTTGCGGCATTGCTGCATGAGCATTTAAGTTGCTATTTGACATATCAGACATCCTGTAAATAGGTGAGGTATTCAAGGTTGGTGACTTGCTGGGCGAAGCGTTTGGCTTCTTGCTTTTTGACCGCGATCAACAGCTCGATCATCTCGCGTGGAAACAAAGAGTCGATGATATCGCTACTTTCAAACTTACGAATGGCTGATAACCAATCTAGGGGTAGGGTCTTGAGCTCCGTATCGTCATAGGTGATGCTGTTGATAGGCTCAGGGGCGGCCAGCTTGTTTTCGATACCATAGAGCATCCCTGCGAGCACGGCACTACAAACCAGATAAGGATTGGCATCAGCGCCAGAGACGCGGTGCTCGATACGGCGCGCTTTTGTGTCGCCACCGGGGATACGGACTGCGGCTGTACGGTTTTCGTAGCCCCATGAGATATTGTTAGGGGCAAGGGTGCCGGGGGTGAAGCGGCGATAAGAGTTGACATGCGGGGCAAAGAGCAGGGTGCAGTCGGCCATGGTTTTGAGCAGGCCTGCGACCGCATGACGCAACATGTCAGAGCCTTCATCTGTGCCATCGTCAAAGATATTATTACCGTCCTTGTCCAACAAGCTGCAATGTACATGAAACCCATTGCCGGACTGTAGGCCAAACGGTTTTGCCATAAAGGTTGCTGTCAGCTGACGGCGGGCGGCGACAGATTTGACCACTTGTTTAAACAATATCGCATCATCAGCGGCCTTTAATGGGTCGTCGACGTGTAGTAGGTTTATCTCAAACTGACCACAGCCGTTTTCGGCCAAGGCGGCATCGACAGGGATATCAAGCTTTTTGCACTGGGCATAGACTTCATCTAAAAACTCATCAAACTGCAACAAATCATTGATGCTGAGAATGGAGGTTTTGTTGAGACGTAGGCCGCTTTTGGGTCTGATAGGCGGTCTGGGGGTTTCGCCTTCGGTATAGTCGACCAGATAAAACTCTAGCTCTGTCGCCATCACCGGCGTCAGGCCCAGCGCTTTGAATTTTTTGCTGATGTGATCGAGTACATGTCTGGCGTCACCATAATAAGGCTCATCGTCTTCGGTGTATAGCCAGACTGGTAGTAGCGCTGACGGGGCGCTGGTGTTGAGTAACGGGTAGGCGGCGCGGCCGGTAGGACGGGCGATGGCATCTATATCGCCGTTGCACTGAGAGGATTCGATGACATCAGCACCCCAGATATCGACGCCTAAGATCGACAGCGGTAAGCGTATTGCGCCCTTTTCTGCTTTTTCCATCTGATTAAAAGGGATGCGTTTCCCGCGAAGTAAACCATTAATGTCGCCAGCGGCCACATAAACGTATTCGGTGTTATTGTCAGATTCGACCATTCCATTGGTTGTCGTCATGTCTATTCTTCCTATGAATTTTATTGTTACTGAGGTTTTGCTTACTCCGTTGCTGATGACTTCCAATATATGTATGAAAACTATAGTTGTCAATTTTTATTTAAAATTATCGTAAAATTGCTAATTTTGATGGTTTTTATATTAATGCTCTTTATATTGAGGTTTATAGTTTACAATTTATGAGAAGTTGTGTTAGATTTTAGCTAAACAAAGGATTGCATCAGGCAAGAGAGCGTATCTGCCTAGATAAAGCGACGGACAAAGGAACGCAATTATGAAAAACGCCAAACCGATTATCGCCATCGTGTCATGCTACAAAATGATCGACGGCCAGCCCTCACAAGCGGTATATCAAAAATACATCGATGCGGTAAACTTCTACGGCGGCAACCCCATTTTGCTGCCCAATACCGCAGCGGACAGCAGCAACTTTGAGGCGCTATTAGATATGGTCGATGGGATCTTATTGACGGGCAGTTATAGCAATGTGGCGCCGACGCGGTACGGAGCGACGCATCGCGAGGCCAAGCAAGATCTTGGGCGCGATGAGCTGAGTTTTAAGCTGCTCGCCTATGCCGACAAGACAAACACGCCGCTGCTGGCAGTGTGCCGTGGTCTGCAAGAGATGAATGTTCATTTTAAAGGCACACTTCACCCTGATTGGCGCGAGGTAGAAGGGTTTTTTGAGCCGCACTTAGAAGATAGCAGTCAGCCGCTCGAAGTGCAGTATCAGCCCGTCCATGACGTCATCATCGAGCCTGCAGGTAGGCTGGCGGCGTTTGGCAAAAAATGGCATGTGAACTCCTTGCACAAACAAGCCATCAATAAAGTCGGCGAGCGCTTGTTGGTAGAGGCGCTGGCACCTGATGGCCTAGTCGAGGCGATCAGCTTATCTGAGCATCCATTTATGATTGGTGTGCAGTGGCATCCTGAGTTAAACTATGAAAAAGACAACTTGTCCAAGTTTCTATTCACGGAATTTATTCACTATGCCAGCAAACAACGCACTGAATAACGAAGAAGATCATAGAGATACCAACACCCCCGATGCCAGCTGTGACGCCAGTACCGATACCGACAATGAGGCGAATAACGATGCCGCTGCCAGTAAAGGAATCGATAATGAAGGCGATGATAAGGGGGCCGATGACGACAGTGTTTGCAGCGATGATGATGCAGGAGACGAAAGTCTGCCGAGCGCCGCGCCCGCCGAGACAGAGGCGTCTGCTGAAGAAGATATCGGCAAAAAAATCAACCAATTACGCTTGGCCAAAGGCTACTCACAGCGCAAGCTGGCCAAGCTGTCAGGGCTGACCAATACCTCTATCAGCTCTATCGAGCGCAACAAAGTTAGCCCAGCGGTCAATACGCTAAAGGCGATTTTGACTGTGCTTGGCTCTGATCTGACCACGTTTTTTAGTGATGAGTGGAAAGAGCCAAAAGCCCGTGTGGTGGTCACACCAAAAGACTTGCTAGAGCTGAGTGAGGCGGGTAGTCGGGTGTCGCTAAAACAAGTGTATAACTGCAGCACCACAAAAAACTTGGGGTTTTTGATTGAGACTTATCAGCCCAATAGCTCGACAGAAGAAAAAATCGCCCACGAGGGCGAGGAGATCGGCACGGTTATTGAAGGCAAGATTTTGATCCGTGTCGAAGAGACCACCTATCTGCTCAATCAAGGCGACAGCTATGTGATCGATACGATGAAGCCGCATACTTTTATTAACCCAAGCGACAGCATCACCCGTATCGTCAGTGCGCACACGCCGACGACTTACTAAGTCAGCGCTGCTATCATGGTGGGTTGTTGTTTGATGCTGTGTCGTCTGCTGCCTTAGCGCTTGAAGTGTCTGAACGTAAAGTGTCTGAATCTAAAGTGGTCGGCTCTGATTCTGATTCTGGCTGTGACTGTGTTTCTGGTTTCAGCTTGGGTTTTTCTTTACTCAGCTTAATTTTTGTATGGTTATCGATTGGGTCGATTTTTACATAAGTAGACTCAGGAATGGATTTTGCTACTCGCTTAAGGCTTTTATTGATTCGTTTGACCGCTGCGTCGTCCTGTGCCGCTTGCTCCTCAGCCAGCGCTGCGTCATAGAGTGATTGATAAACCTCAAGAGTCGCCTCAATCATCTCACGCATGGTAAATTTGGTGGTCATCTCAGGGCGCGTGACACTCTCTAGCTGATTGCGAACCGCTTTACAAAGCGCCTTGGCATTGTACTTTTTGACCAGCCCTTGCGGATATAACGGCTGTAGTATCTCACTGAATGCCGCTTGATCCCAGCCAATGACGGGGGTGCCTAGGTGAATCGCTTGTAGGGCGTTGATACCAATGGACTCAGGCTCATTGGCGAGCGCCATGACGATATTGGCCGCTGATAGCCACTCGCGCATGTCATTGCGCTTGCTACCCACGTAGGTGATGCGCTCGGCCAGCCCAAGTGTATTGGTACGCTGCCGAAAGTCCTCGTGTGCCACGTCACCATCTCTATAATCATCGTCCATGATGATGACATGAATATTGGGGAACTGCTCCTGCAAATTGCCCAAAATATCAATCAGCCACTCTTGACCATATTCATTGCCAATGATGGTGGGAAACACCAGCCATTTTTTGTGCTCAAGCTCAGGATACTCTGCAAAGGTGTGCCGTAGCCAATAGACAGACGGATTGTGCCGATAAGGGTAACGGCGGGTGTCGACGCCGCGGTAAATACGTTTGATGACCTTGGGTCCTGCGTCTTCTCGGCGCAGGCCTTTTTTTAGGTAGTTGGTGACACTATCGGAGACAGTAATGATGATGTCGACATCGAGCAGCGCTTGGGAGTATTTGTTGATCGGATAAAAGCCGTACATGGTCGACACCAGTTTGGGCATGCGCTTTAGGCGCGCGCGGCGCAAGGCCAGATGTAGTATCCATGCAGGCGTACGCGAGTGCAAATGTATCACATCGGGGTCGTATTTTTCGATCAGACGGCGTAGGGCGTTGACGCGCAGCAACGACAGCCACGATTTTTTGTTCATATGTAGCTGATGATAATGGTTGCCATCACGCTTGAGACGTTTGACCAGATCGTTTTCTTCATCGGCGCTTGAGACGATGATAGAGGTGTGACCGTTTTTGACCAAGGCGCGGCCAAGATGAAAAATACCACGCTCGGATTCATCATGCTTTAAAGACGATAATAAGCGCATCACTTTCATAGCAGCGAGGGTCACCAAATCAAATATGAAGTTGCTATTGTCAGTTAAAAGTGGCAAAAACTCAACCACGAAGATAAAGGATGGGACCGAAAAACATTAGCGCCGCTTTTGGATATGCTCGGCATTGGGTGGTATTTGTTTTTCGCTCAAGTATTTCCAGTAGCGCTGCGGTAAGTATTGCCGATGCAGGCGTGGGTTTTTGCGCTCAGTTATATTGACGTTGGTAAAGTAGCCTTGCCAAAACTGCTGATAGCGCCGCTCATCTGCGCTATGAATGCTGGCAGGGCGGCGCAGGACGGCATCATCTAGATCAGTGATGGTCTGCAAGGCGGCAGGGCGCGTGGCTGTACTGTTGCTTTTGTCATAATAAATGCCGTAGCCGCGCGTTATATCATAAATCGCCCAATACTGGTCTTGATAGCGCTGCCGAAAATGCTCACCTATGAGTGGCAACACATTAAAGTCCGGCTCCACGCGGGCGAAGTAAATATCATCGGTGGTGTGCTCAAAGCGCACAAAGGCTTCCATACGGTGTTTTTCACGGCCGACAGATTTGACCGTTTGCACCAGCTCGAGCACATGCAAATTGCCGACATCCTGCATGATATGGCGATTGGGATAATCGATGGCGTATTTGACCACCCAAAATAACGTCGTGCCGATGTGCTCTTTTTCTGATAGAAACCCCCAAAGTAAGTTGCGTATACCTGAGCGGCCGAGCAGCTGGGTTAGCTTGACTAGCACGCGCTCTGCATGTTCTTCATTAGGCACAACGCTGGTTGCTTGAGCAATCAATGAGGGTACATAACAGTCTTGGGCAATTAATTGTAGTGCTTCATCGTCATATAATTTATTAGCATAAACATAGAAGACAGCACTTAACCAACCTTCAAAACTTGGCTCATAAAGCACAATACTGGGTGTCAATTGATCAACAGGGTACGCGGTGTTTGGGGTCAGCTCTGGCATATATGCTCCTTTTTAAAACAGTGCTAATTGCCCACTACGCTGATCCTTATATTTGGTCTGTGTTTGCGCCAGCACATATTGACGAAAGTTGTCACGGGTCAGATGGGCGAGATGCTCGTTTTTACCAGTGGTGGCAATGAAGTATTTGGCACGATTGACCGCCGCGCCCATTTTTTTGAGATGATAAAGGGTCAACTGATTAAACTTACGCGCTGTCACAATCTTTTTGGCGGTTTTGGTGCCGATACCTGGGATGCGTACAATCATCTCGTAGCTTGCCGTTTGGATATTGACAGGGAAATGCTCACGGTGGCGTATCGCCCAAGCGAGCTTTGGGTCACAGTCTAAATCAAGAAATGGCGACTCAGGCTCTACGATTTCATGCGCGCCAAAACCATAAAAGCGCATTAGCCAATCCGCTTGGTATAGGCGGTTTTCGCGGACCATAGGCACCGGCGTACCGATCGCTGGCAGGCGATTGTCAGAGAGCATCGGCACGTACCCTGAGTAGTAGACGCGTTTAAGATCATACTGCTTATAAAAGTGACTTGATAACTGAATCACTTGTAAGTCGGTCTCGTTGCTCGCCCCAACTATCATTTGACTGGTTTGACCCGCTGGAGTGAACTTTGGTGCTTTTTTGTGCGTTTTACGGCTCTCACGAATCGTGACGATCTCTTCTTTTACCGTCTGCATCGGCGCTTTTAGCTCGTCGTGAGATTTTTCTGGAGCAAGCAACGCCAGCCCTGATTTGGTAGGAATCTCGATATTGACGCTCAAGCGGTCTGCATAAAGCCCCGCTTCTAACAATAGCGCTTTTGACGCGCCAGGGATGGTCTTTAAATGAATATAACCGTTAAAGCGCTCACGAGTACGCAGTATCTTGGCGACCTCGACCAGTCGCTCCATGGTGTAGTCGCCATTTTTAAAGATACCTGAGCTGAGAAACAGCCCCTCGATATAGTTACGGCGATAAAACTGCATGGTCAAATCCACCACTTCTTCCACCGTAAAAGCGGCGCGCGGGGTGTCATTACTTTTACGTGACGTACAATAAGCACAGTCGTATATACAGTGATTGGTCAGCAGAATTTTGAGCAAGCTAACGCAGCGACCGTCTTCGGTATAGCTGTGGCAAATGCCTGTCTTTGAAGCATCACCCAGACCGCCGCCTTGGTTTTTGCGCGTGCCAGCAGAGGAGGAGCAAGAGACATCGTATTTAGCGGCGTCCGCTAAAATATTAAGCTTGCCTTGTAGTCGTTCATAATTGATGGTTGCCATAAGCGTGATCTACCAAATCATTTATAGGTATGTATTTTAGCAAAATCAGGCTTAAGTCGTTGTATTTATAGGATAATATATAAAACAACACGTCAGGTAGTGTCGCAAGATACGTCATAAACAAAGCCTTGCCGACTATAAAATGAGCCAGCAAGACCTTTTATCATTTTCAGAGTGATCAAATAACCAGACTCTAAAATCTAGTCTTTACTGAACTTTCGCACGTATAACGACAGTTTGAGCAGCATTTGGGCTTAGATCAACCAAATTCCACTTAAGACCAGAATAGTTTTCTTTGATGACCACGGTATTGCCAACTTGCTGGATGGTCTGATAGCTGTCGCCGCCAGTGGTGGCCTGCGTGGGTAGCGGGCTATTTAAGGATAGCAATTGCACGCCATTTGGCAGCGATACCATGGCATTGATGTCAGTGACGGGTTGTGCGGTGGTATTGAGATAAGTGGTGTGATATTCAATCACATCGCCTGGGGTGATATGGTTGGCAGGTACGGCTATTTCGCGGCCGTCACTGTTTTTTAATATCTTCATAACCTTGGTCTGTGCATTGACAATGCCAGGCGTGCTAAATGTGGGCGTCAATTGCAAGGTATCTACAGAGGTGGATACGATTTGCGTCGTTGCGCGTGGTTGGGTCGTTGCTGGCGGGTTAGTCACGACGGTGGTCGTAGGAGCGGTGATGACATCGACGCGGCTGGTTTTTTGGGTCAGCTGATCGCTGACAGGTACGCTAGTGACCGTGGTGCGGCCTTGGGTCACGACCGTGTCGTTGCCACTTTGGTGCACCGTATAGCGTGGCACTGTGGTCACTTGCGTGACCGCATAGGGCAGACCGTCTTTCATCGTAATGCCATTGGGCGTTGCTGTAATGGTGGCTGTTTTGCCATCAGCGTACTGCTCAACGACGGTCGTGCTATTGCCAGCAGATGAATTAATGGTCACTTCAGGCGCAGCATGTACTAAGTTGGCCGCAAGCAATGCACCGGTAAAAAAAAGAGCAACCGCCATCGCTACAGATGCTTTTTGGGAGAGGGTTTTGTGGGTAGTAACCACAGGTATCGATGTCAAGCTCATAAAAGACTCCTTAAAAAATAACAGTCAATATCACCAATCGTAAAGTGGCAAAAGATAACGGCCTAAACAAAACCCCCGCTAAATGACACGGTAACGCATGCCAAATAGCGGGGGTATCGAGTATTGATGACAGTCAATTATAATCACGCTTATAACTGCGCTGCTTGACTATCAAGCCGTCATTATTTTGAATAATGGTGCATCAATGAGCCACTATATTGGGGATTTGCACGCAAACTTGTCATGATTATGCGGCAAAACAAATTGAGTATAAAAGTGGCATTGTGTAACTGCTATAAAAAGGTGTCTATAATATCTGCTATTTATGAAGCAGATAAAAATGGGCACTATTGGTCATAGATGACTTTCATGATTTCGTACTCCACCACACCTTTTGGCGTTTCGATACGTACTTCATCACCTTCAAACTTGCCAATCAGACCGCGAGCGATGGGTGAGTTGACAGAGATTTTGCCTGCTTTAAAATCCGCTTCATCGTCACCGACGATTTTGTATTGTTTTTCTTCTTCGGTATCCATGTTTTCGATGACCACGCTCACACCGAATACCACTCGGCCATCGTTTGGCAAGGTCGTCGGGTCAATGACCTGTGCGGCGCCGAGCTTGGCTTCGATGTCGCGAATACGCGCTTCACAAAACCCTTGCTGCTCGCGTGCGGCATGGTATTCAGCGTTTTCTTTTAGATCACCGTGCTCGCGGGCTTCGGCGATGGCGGCGGTGATACGAGGGCGATCGACACTTTTTAGCTGTTTTAGTTCGGCTTCTAGCGCCGCGTGTCCTTGGGGAGTCATGGGGTAACGTTGCATGTTTTTTCCTTAAACCAATAACACCACACCACCTCAGATGAGATGGTGTCTGTGTTGTTGCAATGGGTTTGATATATTAAAGAGTTATATTGTATCAAGCATAAAGATACGATGAGCGGTGGCAAACGCAGCGCAGGCTACGACGGGTAGTCCTTGCTCATGTCTGACTGGCTCGGCTGGTCTTTATACACGATACGAAAAGGCTAAACAGATCATGGGTCGGCGCATTTACCAACGGGAAGATGCGCGCATGATCTTACATAATAAAAAGCATAGTCGCAGTTTAGCCACTATGCTTTTTGGGTCTATCTTGGTAAACGTCTTCTCAAGCATTATTGTCGTATCAAAACGCTTGGCACGTTTTGTCGCTGCGTTTTATTTGCTTGACGATAATGCTTAATCTACTGAAATTATTGGGCCGCGTCAACCACCTTTGCTTGCTCGTGCAAATCTTGTAGCTTATAGACATCAAATGGCAAGTCGATGGCATAAGATTTACAAACAGCATCCGCTGCACCTAAGGTTGTGACATAAAACACTTTATTCTGTAGCGCGCTGCGGCGGATAGAGAACGAATCCTCTTGCGCCTGCTTGCCCTCGGTCGTATTTATAATAAGGTCGATTTTGCCGTTTTTCAAGGCATCAACGATATGCGGACGGCCTTCGGTGACTTTGTTGATCTGAGTGCTGGCAATACCGGCTTCGCTGAGCACCTTTTGCGTACCCGTCGTTGAGAC
This sequence comes from Psychrobacter sp. Rd 27.2, assembly GCF_001921755.1. Classification (NCBI taxonomy): domain Bacteria; kingdom Pseudomonadati; phylum Pseudomonadota; class Gammaproteobacteria; order Moraxellales; family Moraxellaceae; genus Psychrobacter; species Psychrobacter sp. Rd 27.2. The sequence continues at coordinate 122,586 of NZ_MRYB01000003.1, forward strand.
GATATTAAAGCCAAAATCAGCAAGCTGACGCGCGATAGGGGCGATTTGTGCCTTGTCGCTATCACGAACCGAGATAAAGGCCGTTTTGGTTTCGCCTTCAACAGGAAGGCCTGGCAGGCGCTCGTTACTACCGATAATGGCCTTATAAAACGCTTCGCCAAAGGTTTTACCAACGCCCATGACCTCACCAGTCGATTTCATCTCAGGGCTCAAGATAGGATCAACCCCTGGGAACTTGGCAAACGGGAAGACCGCTTCTTTTACTGCGTAAAACGAAGGAACAATCTCGGTCGTAAAGCCTTGGTCTTTTAATGAAGTGCCAGCCATACAGCGCGCTGCCACTTGCGCCAGTGAGGTGCCGATACATTTGGAGACAAACGGCACGGTACGAGCGGCACGTGGGTTCACTTCTAGAATGTAAACCGTTTCGCCTTTTACTGCGAATTGGACGTTCATTAGGCCGACCACGCCAAGCTCTTTTGCCATCGCTACCGTCTGCGCACGCATGGTATCGCAAAGCTCATCTGATAATGAGTAAGGCGGTAATGAACATGCCGAGTCGCCAGAGTGGACGCCTGCTTGTTCGATATGCTGCATGATACCGCCGATAACGACATCAGTGCCGTCACACACACAGTCGACATCGACTTCGATGGCATCATCTAAAAAGCGGTCTAATAGGACGGGCGCTTCGTTTGATGCTTGTACAGCGGTACGCAAGTAGTGTTTTAGCTCGTCTTCGTTATAGACGATTTCCATTGCGCGGCCACCCAAGACGTATGATGGGCGAACGACTAACGGATAGCCGACGTCTTTGGCTTTCACCAAGCCGTCTTCTAGGCTGGTCGCTAGCGCGTTTGATGGCTGCACGAGGTTTAGCTGCTGAATCATGTGCTGGAAGCGCTCACGGTCTTCAGCGCGGTCGATGGCATCAGGGCTGGTACCGATGATTTTTACGCCAGCAGATTCTAATGCGCGCGCCAGTTTCAATGGCGTCTGTCCGCCAAACTGCACGATGACGCCGTCTGGGTTTTCGATACGGACGATCTCTAGCACGTCCTCTAACGTGATTGGCTCAAAGTAGAGGCGGTCTGAGGTGTCATAATCGGTCGAGACGGTTTCTGGGTTACAGTTGACCATGATGGTTTCATAGCCGTCTTCGCGCATGGCGAGGGCAGCGTGTACACAGCAATAGTCAAACTCAATCCCTTGACCGATACGGTTAGGACCGCCGCCGATGACCATGATTTTTTTCTTATCGGTTGGGTTGGCCTCGCATTCGCTGTCATAGGTTGAGTACATGTAGGCGGTGCTGGTGGCAAACTCTGCCGCACAGGTATCGACGCGCTTGTAGACTGGATAAACGGCTAAGTCCCAGCGTTTTTTGCGTAATTGCTTTTGCGACACGCCGAGTAGTTTGGCCAAACGCAGGTCTGATAAACCTTTGCGCTTAAAGCGGCGCATATTTTGTTCAGTTAAGCCGCCAAAGCCTAAGGTTTTTACTTCGGCTTCGGTTTTGACGATGTCTTCGATCTGTACCAAAAACCATGGGTCAATTTTGGTGTAGTTAAAGACGTCATCGACACTCATACCGACGCGGAAGGCATCAGCTAGATAGTAAATACGCTCAGGCGTTGGGATGGTTAGATGGTTGATAACCTCAGAACGCGCTTTATCAGCCGGTACTTTTGCCAAATCTATTTGCTCATCAAAGCCGTCTGAGCCTGTTTCCATGCCGCGCAGGGCTTTTTGCATCGACTCTTGGAAGTTACGGCCGATGGCCATGACTTCACCGACTGACTTCATTTGCGTCGAGAGGATATTGTCCGCTTGTGGGAATTTTTCGAAGTTAAAACGCGGGATTTTAGTGACGACATAGTCAAGCGCAGGTTCAAAGCTGGCTGGCGTTTTGCCGCCTGTGATGTCATTTTGCAATTCATCTAAGGTATAACCAACAGCCAGTTTGGCAGCGATTTTGGCAATCGGGAAGCCTGTGGCTTTTGAGGCAAGGGCAGACGAGCGTGATACGCGTGGGTTCATCTCGATGACGACCATACGGCCCGTGTCTGGGTTGATACCGAACTGCACGTTTGAGCCGCCAGTTTCGACGCCAATCTCACGCAGTACCGCAAGAGAGGCATTACGCATGATTTGGTATTCTTTATCGGTCAGAGTCTGCGCAGGCGCGACAGTAATAGAGTCGCCCGTGTGTACGCCCATGGGGTCAAAGTTCTCAATCGCACAAATGATGATGCAGTTGTCGTTTTTGTCACGCACCACTTCCATCTCATACTCTTTCCAGCCGATGAGTGATTCATCGATAAGCAGCTGATGGTTGGGTGATAAATCAAAACCGCGCTCGCAGATTTCGATAAACTCATCGCGGTTGTAGGCGATACCGCCGCCTGAGCCGCCCATGGTGAATGACGGACGAATGATGCATGGGTAACCCATTTTTTCTTGGGTAGCAAAGGCTTCTTCCATGGTTTCAGCGGTTTCGGCGCGTGGGCACTCAAGGCCGATACGCTTCATAGCTTGGTCAAACAGCTCACGATCCTCTGCCATCTCAATTGCGTCTTTGGTCGCGCCAATCAGCTCACAGTTATATTTGGTGAGGATGCCGTGCTTGTCCAAATCCAGCGCGCAGTTCAGCGCCGTTTGGCCGCCCATCGTCGGCAAAATAGCATCAGGGCGCTCTTTGGCGATGATTTGCTCGACTGTTTGCCAAGTAATCGGCTCGATATAGGTGGCATCTGCCATTACAGGGTCGGTCATGATGGTCGCAGGATTTGAGTTGACCAAGATGACGCGGTAGCCTTCCTCGCGTAGCGCTTTACACGCCTGCGCGCCTGAGTAGTCAAACTCACACGCTTGGCCGATGACGATAGGGCCTGCGCCAATGATAAGAATGCTTTTTATGTCGGTACGTTTTGGCATAGTTAGGGCTACCTTCGTTTGGGTGATATTTTGAGTAATCTATAATGTAACGATATTATCAGTTCAGCTTATCGTGTTTGATATGGTGTCGCTTGAACCACCCTTAGTGCTTCAAGCGTTATATTTATTATTTATGGGTCAATATTAAGCGTTTAATCTTTGGCCGCTGCCATCATCTCGGCAAACTTATCAAACAGTGGCGCAGCATCATGCGGGCCAGGGCTGGCCTCTGGGTGACCTTGGAAGCTAAACACTGGCTTGTCGGTCAGTTCAATACCTTGGTTGGTACCATCGAACAGTGAACGGTGAGTCGATTTGACGTTGTCAGGTAGCGTGTCTTCATCGACAGCAAAACCATGGTTTTGACTGGTAATCATCACCGTCCCTGTGGCCAAATCTTGTACAGGATGGTTGGCACCGTGATGTCCAGTTTTCATCTTGATGGTGCTAGCGCCGCTGGCCAGACCGATCAGCTGATGGCCTAGGCAGATACCAAAGGTCGGAATATCTGTCTCGGTGATGATGTGACGTACCGCGTCGATAGCATAGTCACAGGCGGCAGGGTCGCCGGGGCCATTGGATAAAAAGATACCGTCTGGGTTCATCGCCAGTACGTCTGCGATAGGCGTTTGTGCTGGTACCACCGTCACATGACAGCCGCGATCGACTAGCATACGTAGGATGTTGGTTTTGCTACCGAAGTCATAAGCGACGACGTTGTATTTAGAGTCGATGTGAGTGCCAAGCTGCTTAAAAAAACCGCCTGTACCGCTATCATGGCTACCAGGTGCGTCACGGTTTAGCAGTGTGTCGGACAAATCCCACGTCCCTGCTGTCCATTCGAAGTTTTCTTTAGTGCAGCACTCTTTTGCCAAGTCCATGCCTTTGATACCGGCAAACTCTTGTGCCAGTTTAATGGCTTTTTGCTCATCATCGCGGCTGATTGTTTCACCGTTAGAGGCGGTCATGATACAGCCGTTTTGTGCGCCTTTATCGCGCAGTAGACGGGTCAGCTGGCGTGTATCAACCTCAGCGATGGCGACGGTGTCATGGGCTTGTAGATAGTCACTGAGCGACTGAGAATTACGGAAGTTGGAGGTTGCCATGGTGGCATCGCGGATGATAAGACCGTCGGCCCAGACTTGGTGGCCGTTGCCAGACTCGGTGTCTTCGCTGTTGGTACCAGTATTACCGATATGCGGGTAGGTAAGGGTGACCAGCTGGCGCGCGTAGCTTGGGTCAGTTAGGATTTCTTGATACCCTGTCATGGCTGTATTAAACACCACCTCACCGACACGATGACCAAGGCTACCGATACTGACACCGCGAAAGATTGTACCGTCTGCTAGTGCCAAAATTGCTTGTATTTCTGCCGATGAATTCAAGGTTTGCCTCCGCTATTATTTGTGAGTTCTGTGACGATGCTTGTGGTTGGCTGTCGGTGTAAATCCTTTATTTTCAAAGCCTTGGAGATAATAAGTCTCAAGAAAAATATAGGCCGTACACAAAAATTGCCCACAAAAAAGCGAGAAGACATTATCGATGGAAACTACAAAACTCACTAGGTAGTGAATAGGTAACTTGCATCATGTCCGCTCGCTTAGGCACAGATTTTGCGCATTATATACAATATAGACGCAGATAGCCAGCTGATTTTTTAACACAGTGCAAGCGCTGTGCCAAGTTGTCAGAATTAAGTTGGCCAGATGGCGAGCGGCTCGAAGAATAGCGCTGGATTTCTACAGTTGTCTTTGCCACAATGAGTCGTAACATCATGAGCCGTAACATCGACCAATTAACCACAGCGTTTTTTAGTAGGACAAGGAACCGTTATGATTTACCAGTATATAGATAAGACCCCTGAATTTGCTAGCCCCTTTCATGGCTGGGTGGCTAATAGCGCACAAGTGATTGGTGATGTGTATTTGGGCCATCAAGCCAGCGTCTGGTTTGGTGCGGTGATTCGCGGTGACAACGAGCGCATCCATATCGGTGACTATAGTAATGTACAAGAAAACAGCGTCATCCATACCGATGCAGGTATCGAAGTCAAAATAGGCAACTATGTGACGATTGGGCATTTGGCAATGTTGCACGGCTGCGAGATTGGCGATAATAGCTTAATCGGAATCGGTGCGGTGGTGCTCAATCATGCCAAAATCGGTAAAAACTGTATCATCGGTGCCAAAGCCTTAGTCACAGAAGGGAAGGAGATTCCAGATAACTCACTGGTCATGGGCGCACCGGCCAAAGTGGTGAAAACCCTAACGGATGAGCAAGCAGCGATGTTAAAACTATCGGCCATGCACTATAGTGAGCGCTGTCAGAAGTTTAAAACTGGCCTCAAAGAAATAGCCATGCCTGAATGATAAGAAGTAATAAATGGCGGATATGAGTGGCTCATTTTGTCGTTTCTCGTTTTATCCGTTGTTCGTCTTATCCTCGCTGACATTGTGGTTGCGCGTATTTACGTCATGAGCATCATGACCAGCCAAATAACCGCAAAGATAGCAATACCGATCATCAGACCTCGAAAGATATCATGGCGTATAGAGTAGTCGTCGAGATAAGCGTTATTGCCAGCTTGCTGATTGTGTAAGGCATTGACGCTCTCGGCACCTGCGTTTTTGCCGACAAAAAACCCAATAATGGCACCCAAAACCAGCAGGATGGGCGTAAATAACCAGAAAATATCACCCGTGCCTAGATTGAATAAAGAGCGAATCACGACGATAGCAAGATCGATAAATAATCCGCCAGCGCCATACAGCAAAGCTGTCAAGAGCGCATATAAGATACGTGCCATCGGAGACTGATAATCCTCTCCTCGTTGCCGCCGTCTAATCTCTTTGATAGAGCGGGCAGGGCGTCTCGGTCGACGAGCGGTGGTGGACTGGGGATTGGGCGTTTTCATAAGGTTCTCTGTTTTTATTATAAAGTTAGCATAATTTTGTTTGCTAAACAGTAGTATTCACCAAATATTACCGAATCATGGAAGATAGGGTGTCACCAACTATCACCCAACTTTTAACCCTTCTTTACCAATCATCGTTTTTATAAATCACCATAAGGTTTTATTATGCAGGCAGCACAACCGATAGCAAAAGAACTGGCGCTTTTTGATTTGGATCATACTTTGCTCGATGTCGATAGCGACTATCTTTGGGGCGAGTATATCGTCAAGCACAATCTGGTCGATGAGGCCGAATATCGTACGGCCAATCAAAAGTTTTATCAGGACTATATCGAAGGCACGCTCGATGCCACTGAGTACAATGAGTTTGTCGCCCAGTTTTTGAGCAGCTTGCCGATGGAGAGGCTACACGCGTTACGCGAAGACTATATCAAGTCTGAGATCGAGCCGCACATCCGCCCAAAAGCAATGGAGGTGCTCTGTCAGCATGTGGAAAAAGGGCATGATGTGGTGATAATCTCCGCGACCAATGATTTTGTGGTGTCTGCCATCGCAAAGCGTTTTGGGGTCGAGGCTGGCAATGTATTATCGACGCCGCTTGAGATAAAGGACGCCCGCTATACCGGCAAGCTCACCGACAAGCCAAACTTTAAAGAAGGTAAGATTTATCATCTCGATAAGTGGTTAAATAAGCAGCAGCTCGCTGGCGTTCGTTTTGAAAAAACTTATGCGTATTCAGATTCTAAAAACGACATCCCGCTGCTAGAATGGGCGGACGTCGCAGTCTGCGTGTCTCCTGATGACGCGCTGCATGCTCATGCGCTGGCGCATCGCTGGGCGGTCGAAGATTGGTCGATTGAGGCTGGTCAATGAGCCGCTACCAGGCAGCGCACAATTAATCCATTATGTAACCGTAATCTCATTTAAAATAGCGCCCGAGTGCGACCTTTATTTTTTAGCAAAAAACAGGACTATTTATGGAAATCAATCCGTATCAAGAAAAAATCAAAGACTTATCTGAGCGAGGACAGGACCTTCGGAGGTATCTTTGACTTCGATGGTAAGCAAGAGCGCCTAGAAGAAATTAATTTGGAATTAGAAAACCCCGAGCTATGGAACGATCCTGAGCGCGCGACCAAGATTAATAAAGAAAAAAGTCAGCTTGATGGTGTCATCGATGTGGTGATATCGCTTGAGACTACCTTGGCAGATGCCTCTGCCATGCTCGAGCTGGCAGTAGAAGCAGAGGATGAGTCACTACTGAGCGATGTGCAAGCAGAGCTCGACGATGCTGAAGAACGTGTGGCAGATTTAGAATTCCGCCGGATGTTTAGCGGCGAGATGGACCCAAACAACTGCTATTTAGACATTCAGTCGGGTAGTGGCGGCACCGAAGCACAAGACTGGGCTGAGATGCTGCTGCGGATGTATACGCGCTGGGCGGAGTCGCATGGCTTTAAGGTCGAGGTCATTGAAGTGTCGTCTGGTAGCGTCGCTGGGATTAAATCAGCGACGATCGAGATCAAAGGCGATTATGCGTTTGGCTGGCTGCGTACCGAGATTGGTGTGCATCGCCTAGTGCGTAAGTCACCATTTGATAGCAACAATGGCCGTCATACGTCGTTTGCCGCTGTTTTTGTTTCGCCTGAGATTGACGACAACGTCGAGATTGATATCAATCCAGCCGATCTGCGTATCGATACCTACCGCTCATCGGGCGCGGGTGGTCAGCACGTCAACACCACTGATTCTGCGGTGCGTATTACCCACGAGCCAACTGGCGTGGTGGTCACGTGTCAAAACGAGCGTAGCCAGCATGGCAACAAAGCCACTGCCATGAAAATGCTGCGTGCCAAGCTTTATGAGCTTGAGATGCAAAAACGTATGGAAAAACAGCAAGCGGTCGAAGACAATAAGTCTGACGTCGGCTGGGGCAGTCAAATTCGCTCGTATGTGCTCGATGACTCACGTATCAAGGACTTGCGTACTGGCGTTGAGACGTTTAATACCAGCGCGGTACTCGACGGTGATCTCGATCAATTCATTGAAGCCAGCCTTAAATCTGGACTATAAGGCTTATTAACACATTTTAAACACCATTACTTAAGGAAAAGTTATACCAAGCGTAAATAGTTATTTTGACGATAAAATCACGTCGATCGCCTTTCAGACAGCTACTCTGCCAGCGACTGTCGGCGTGATGGAAATTGGGGAGTATGAATTTGGCACCAGTGAGTTTGAGACCATGAGTGTGGTGAGCGGCGCGTTGACCGTTAAACTGCCAGAAAGTAGCGAATGGCAGACCTTTGACGCCGGTCAACAGTTTACTATTGAAGCGGATAAAAAATTTCAAGTCAAAGTTGAGGTTGAGACCGCTTATTTATGCACTTATGGTAAATAAAGCTTTTTAGATTTGTCGTCGTCATATTGACACTAGCCATAAAAAACGCTAAGTATTAAATGCTTGGCGTTTTTTTTATGGTAATTGGACGGCTATTTACACATCAATTACACTTTGCTTGTGGCAAACAAACAGCAAAAATAACCGCAATTCATTATGCTAAAGCGTCTATTTTATCAATCGAGTATTTTTTATGGCGAAGTTAGACCAGCAAACAACCCCGCAAGATGTACGCCATGATTATGAACATTTAGCACGCTTGGCAAACCTGCGTTACGTCAGCGACGATGAGCCGGGATTTACGCGCAGGCGTTGGGGTCGCGGTTTTACTTATAAAGATGCCATCGGCAACACGGTCAAATGCAAAAAACTTCGCGCGCGCTTTGAGGCGCTAGTCATCCCGCCGATGTGGTCAGAGGTGTGGATATGCCAAGATGAAAAAGGGCATTTGCAATCGACAGGCCGCGATGACAAAGCGCGCAAGCAGTACTTGTATCATCCCGAATGGAATCGCGTGCGCGATCACGCCAAGTTTGCCGCGATGATAGGGTTTGCGACCGCGTTGCCCACGCTGCGGGCGCAAGTTGAGACAGATTTAGAAGCAGCGCCGCTATCACGCGCCAATGTATTAGCCGCGGTGGTCAAGTTATTGGAAACTACCCTCATTCGTATCGGTAATAGCCGCTATGCAAAGATGAATAAAAGCTATGGCCTGAGTACGCTGCGCAGTAAGCACGTGAGCGAGACGGATAACGGTCTGGCATTTGACTTTGTCGGCAAAAGTGCCAAAGAGCACCATATCGAGCTACAAGACGAGCGCTTGATTGAGATTGTGCAAGCCTGTAGTGAGCTGCCAGGGTATCAGATTTTTAAATATTTAGATGAAAATGGTGACAAGCAAGTTGTGGATAGCAGCGATGTCAATGACTACTTGCGCCGTCATCTGTGTGCGGATACAGAGGCGCACAAACAGCCGAGCAGCGATGACTTGGAGGATCTTACATCGGGCAGATTGTACAGTGCAAAGGACTTTCGTACTTGGATGGCCAGTGTACTGGCAGCGAGCTATCTGTATGATGAGCTGCAGACCTCGGCGGGCCGGACAGTCTTAGCCAGCGCTCCTGCTAGCAAGGCGCGTCAGCAGCTGGTTACCGATATGGTGAAGAGCGTGGCCGAAGAGCTTGGCAATACGCCAGCGGTATGCCGTGCTTCTTATATTCATCCGATGCTTATCGAACGGTTTTTGGCAGGTCAGTTTTTTGAAGCATACAAAAACGCCCGACGCGGCCGTAGCAAAAAGCACCAAAGCTGTGAAGAAAAAGCGCTATTAAGCTGCCTGTGTACTTGGCAATAACCTGTGAGCTTAGCAATGAGACGCTATGTCGCATAAGCCTGCTATGGCGATGATAAGTCACATGCAATTGCGCTGAACGGTCGTGACTACATAAAGAAATAATATAAAAATGATACGCTATGTATTGAAATAATAAGTAAAATGCGTTACTAATAGCGTATAGACAATAAAAACCGCCCATAGGATAGGGCGGTTTTACAAGTGAGACAGTGGTGTTTTGATTCATGAGCATTTTTACCCATGATGTCATGCGCCGCTGTTGTCACTTGTCATCAATGACCTGCAAGTGCTAAAGGATTGGCTTATGACTACCTCATCGACCCCCACGACAACTCACACCGATACGCGCCAACACTACCGCGATTATTATCAAAACTTTAATATCAATAACTTATTGACCGAAATATATGGCGAGCATCTGGACGACCAGCGAAATGCCTACATGGCCTGCTGCGGGCGCCATGTGCGTGATGGGCGGGGTGAGCATCTCGCACTTGTACACGAAGACACAGCAGGCAACGTCACGCGCCTAAGTTTCGCTGAGCTTGATAAGGCCAGTGGTCACGTTGCCAACTTGCTCCAGTCGTATGGCGTGCAAGCTGGCGATCAAGTGGCGACCATGCTGCCGCGCACACCTGAGCTGCTGACTATTGTATTGGCGACATGGCGTATTGGTGCCGTGTATCAGCCGTTATTTACCGCTTTTGGCTATGAGTCGATCAAGTACCGTATGGATAAAGCCAATACCAAAGTGGTATTTACCAACCTTGAGAACCGCGGCAAGTTTGAGGATTTGGCTGAGCAAGCCAAAATGGTCTTGGTGGGCGGCAACGATAGCCAGCAGGACCATGGCTGGGGTGACGATCTTTATGAGGAGGTGGTAGCAGCGCAGTCATCTACAGCGGAGCCTGTGCTCTTGGAGACAGATGCGCCGTTTTTGCAGATGTTTACCTCTGGGACCGTCGGTAAATCTAAGGGCGTCAGCGTCCCTCTCAGCGCGCTCTCGGCTTTTTATCTATATATGCGTTATGCCATCGATTTGCGCGCCGATGATAATTACTGGAATATGGCCGATCCTGGCTGGGCCTATGGGTTGTATTATGCCATTACAGGGCCGTTGCTGATGGGCATCACCACCCATTTTAATGAGTCAGGATTTGATGCAGAAAACACGCGCGACTTTATGGTGCGTCATAAGATTACCAATTTGGCCTCCTCGCCCACTGCCTTTCGTATGATGAAATCCAGCGGCGTGTTTGAGCGGGCGCATGACGATAGCGATGCCGCGCTATCCCTACGCTGCGCCAACTCGGCAGGCGAGACCCTAAATACCGAGGTCGTCAACTGGGTGGAGACCTATCTAAACTGCAAAGTCTGTGATCAATATGGACAAACTGAGACGGGAATGACGTGCTGCGAGCACCATGCTTTGACCCATGAGTGTCCTGTCGGCTCAATGGGTATGGCGCTTCCAGGGCATACCCTCGTCGTGTTGGATGATGACATGAATGTCTTGCCTGATGGTGAGCAAGGCCAGCTGGCAGTGGTGGTCAGTCAGTCGCCCGCGTTTTATTTCCGTGGTTATAGCTGGAATGAAAAAGACGCCTTTGTCGGTGATTACTACCTAACAGGCGATGTGGTCGAACGTCATAGTGACGGTAGCTATTGGTTCTCAGGGCGTGATGATGACATTATCATCACCGCAGGCTACCGTGTGGGGCCGACTGATGTCGAAAACACCGTGCTGGAGCATGATGCGGTGGCAGAGTCGGCTGCCGTCGGCGTACCTGATGAAGTGCGCGGTCATACCATCAAGTCGTATGTGGTACTAAAGGACGGTATCGAAGGCTCAGATGAGCTGGCCAAAGAAATACAAGCCCTGGTACGCAAGCGTCTATCGACACACGCCTATCCGCGTGACGTTGAGTTTGTGGCAGCATTGCCCAAGACCCCAAGTGGCAAGATTCAGCGCTTTTTGCTGCGTAGTTTGTCTGCGGCATAAGCCAAGAAAAACGCGACGATATCAAGACGCGGCCATATTAAGGGCGACTGTACGTCAGTCGCCGCCTTATTAGCTATATTAGCTTAAGATGAGCACTGCATCATGCACTGTCTCAAATATTTTTCCGTACAATATAAAGACTACCATGCAAAGAATACCAGACAAATAAAAGGAAGGATTATGCAAATTGAACAACACAGCTTTTTGGTAACGGGCGGTGCATCAGGCCTTGGCGAAGCCGTGGTACGGGCGATCGTCGCTCAAGGCGGCAAGGTGGTCATCGCCGATTTAAATGAATCGGCAGGACAGGCATTGACTGATGAGCTGGGCGCAAATAGCCGTTTTGTACGCTGTGATATCACCAGCGGCGAGGAGGTGCAAGCAGCAGTAGACACGGCCGAACGAGCCTTCGGTGGTCTGCAAGGCTCTATCAACTGTGCGGGCATTGCGGTGGTACAAAAGCTGCTCGATCGTGAAAATACACCTGCCGATCTCGAGGCGTTTAGCCGCGGGGTTCATATCAATCTCGTGGGGTCTTTTAACGTCGCGCGTTTGGTAGCGGCTAGCATCGCTAAGCGCGTGGCAGCAGGCGCTGACGCGTCAAACGCAGACAACGGTATTATCATCAATACCGCCTCTATCGCCGCCTTTGATGGACAAGTTGGGCAAGCCAGCTATTCATCATCAAAAGCTGGGGTGGTCGGGCTGACCTTGCCGCTTGCACGCGAGCTGTCGCGCCACGGCATCAGAGTCATGACCATCGCGCCTGGTGTATTTGCCACACCGATGATGGATACCATTCCCGAAAAGGCGCGTGAACAGTTAGAAGCAGGTGTGCCGTATCCTAAGCGTTTGGGTGCTCCAAACGAGTTTGCCAAATTGGTCACTCATATCATTGATAACGCCTACCTAAACGGCGAAGTGATTCGCCTTGATGGCGCGATTCGCATGGTGTAATCGCGCTTTTAGCGTATTCATACTTTTTGCACATATTTGACACAAATTTTTGTTATTTTATAAAAACCCATTACTGGTGGATTATAAAAGGCAAAGACTGTGTCATTTTTTCGTTTATACCCCAAAAAAATCATCCTGCTGTCCTTGGCGATGCTTATTTTGCTCGGCGCTGGCTGGGCCGGCCTGACAGGCTACAAAGCGCTCGCTGCAGCAAATCACTCTGACAAAGGCCATCAAACTGACCTTGCAAATATCACGATTGACAAAGTCTATGTCGATAAGTCCGAGCGCGTACTCAAGCTGATGAGTCAAGGCGCAGTCATCAAAACCTATGCCATTGCGTTAGGGGATAATCCAGTCGGACATAAACAACAAGAAGGCGATGAGCGTACGCCGACTGGTGATTATACTTTGGACTATAAAAATGAGCATTCGATTGCGTATCGCTCTATTCATATCAGCTACCCGAATGCCACCGACTCTGCGCGTGCTAGAAATAAAGGGGTGAATCCAGGCAGTGATATTATGATTCACGGTCAGATGAATGGCTTTGGTCATTTGGCGTGGCTCAACCAGCAGCGTGATTGGACGAATGGCTGTATCGCGGTGACCAACGATGAGATGGATGAAATTATGGCATTAGTTGCCATCGATACACCGATCGAAATCGTGGAATAAACTCCTACTTGGCGACCATACGACCATGTGTATAACGGCTTTTTTTTAAGAAGTGATGTCTTGAAGCGCACGGTATAAAACCTTATGAATAAGGATAAGTTTATATCATTGCTATTAGTAAGGTTTTTCTGGTTTATACCTTGAAATACAAGGTACTATACCCTATATAAATATCAACTAAAGGCGAGTAGGCGAGTCTAATACTTATAACAGTCTGCTGCCATTTTGACCAATAACATATAGAAATATCAAAGGATAAATCGATGAGATTTGAGAAATTTACCCAAAAGCTGCAAACGGCCATCTCCGAGGCGCAAAGCCTGGCTCTAGGACGTGATCACACAGGCATAGACCCTGTGCATTTGCTGGCCGTATTGCTACAAGATGAGTCTAACTTATCTATCTGTCAGCAGGCCGGCGCGTCTATTCCAGCGCTAAAAAACGGCGTTGCCAAGGCGCTCGATAATCAAGCAACGATTAGCGAGCCGACAGGTGATGTCAACCTAAACCCAAACTCAGTGAAGATTTTAAACCTAGCCGATCGCCAAGCGCAGAAGGCAGGTGATGACTTTATTGCCACTGAATGGGTGATATTGGCACTTGCTGAACAAGGCGAGACCAAAAAAATCTTTGAAAATGCAGGCGTGACAGCCAGTCAGTTAAAGGCTGTGATCGAAAAGTTACGTGGAGACGAGACGGTGGACAATCAAAATGCCGAAGATCAGCGTGATGCGCTAAACAAATATACTATCAACTTAACTGAGCAGGCTGAGCTGGGTAAGCTAGACCCTGTCATTGGCCGTGACGAAGAGATTCGCCGTACCATTCAGGTGCTCTCGCGCCGCACCAAAAATAACCCCGTGCTCATCGGTGAACCGGGTGTCGGTAAGACAGCCATCGTCGAAGGCTTGGCGCAAAAAATCATAAATGGCGATGTGCCAGAAGGACTGCGCCGTAAGGAAGTGCTGTCGTTAGACTTAGGCGCGCTTATTGCGGGGGCAAAATTCCGCGGTGAGTTTGAGGAGCGTCTCAAAGGGGTGCTAAGTGACTTGGCCAAGCAAGAAGGCAACGTCATCTTATTTATTGATGAGCTGCACACCATGGTCGGCGCTGGTAAGTCAGAAGGCGCGATGGATGCAGGCAATATGTTAAAGCCTGCACTGGCGCGCGGTGAGCTACACTGCGTCGGCGCGACGACCTTGGACGAGTATCGTCAATACATCGAAAAAGATGCCGCGCTTGAGCGCCGCTTCCAAAAAGTGCTGGTCGATGAGCCAACGGTTGAAGACACCATTGCGATTTTGCGTGGTCTAAAAGAGCGTTATGAGCTGCATCACGGTGTCGATATTCAAGACAGCGCGATTATTGCGGCAGCGCGCATGAGCCATCGTTATATCACCGATCGCAAGCTGCCTGATAAAGCGATTGACTTAATTGATGAAGCAGCCAGTCGCCTGCGCATGGAGATGGACAGCAAGCCTGAAGCGCTCGGTAAGCTAGATAGCCGTCTGATTCAGCTAAAAATGCAGCGAGAAGTACTCAAAAACGAAGAAGATGCCGGCGCACAAGCAGAGCGTAAAGTGCTTGATAGCCAAATCGAGGAGCTAGAAAAAGAGTACGCCGATCTCAATGAGGTTTGGCAAGCGGAAAAAGCGCTGGTTAAAGGCTCTCAGCAGCTAAAAGACGAGCTGGACAAAGCGCGTATCGCTTATGACAAGGCCAGCCGCGAAGGCGACTACGAGACCATGAGTAAGCTGCAGTACGAGACGATTCCGCAGCTTGAGCGCCGTATTACAGAGTCTGATTTGGCCGAGCAAAAAGAGCTGGCAGGTGATAATGGCGGTGCCAAACTGCTGCGTAATAAAGTCACGGATAACGAGATCGCAGAGGTGGTGGCAGCCGCGACGGGAATTCCTGTCAGCAAAATGCTACAAGGCGAGCGTGACAAAATGCTAGCGATGGAAGACAAGCTGCATGAGCGCGTCATCGGTCAAGATGAAGCGGTCGAAGCCGTTGCCAATGCGGTGCGCCGTAGCCGAGCTGGTTTATCGGATCCGAATCGTCCCTCAGGGTCGTTCTTGTTCCTTGGACCAACGGGGGTTGGTAAAACTGAGCTGACCAAATCACTGGCCAACTTCTTGTTTGATAGTGAGGATGCCATCATCCGTATCGACATGAGTGAGTATATGGAGAAACACAGCGTCAGCCGCTTAGTGGGCGCGCCTCCAGGCTATGTCGGTTATGAAGAAGGCGGCACCTTGACCGAAGCGGTACGCCGTAAGCCTTATAGCGTGATATTGTTTGATGAGGTCGAAAAAGCGCATCCTGATGTGTTTAATATCTTGCTACAAGTGTTAGACGATGGACGTTTGACCGACTCACAAGGCCGCGTGGTCGACTTTAAAAATACAGTGATTGTGATGACCAGTAACTTAGGCTCACACAAAATCCAAGAGATGGTCGGCGAGAGCTATGAAGACATCAAGTCTGAGGTGATGGATTCGGTCGGACAGCATTTCCGCCCAGAGTTTGTCAACCGTATCGATGAGATTGTGGTATTCCATCCGCTTGGCATGTCGCAGATGGCTGGTATTGCTGACATTCAGTTGCAGCGTCTACGTCAGCGTATCCAAGAGCGTGAGATGGATATCGAGCTGTCAGCCGATGCGATGAACAAACTAGTCGCTGTCGGTTACGATCCTGTCTATGGCGCGCGTCCACTAAAACGTGCGATCCAGCAAGAGATCGAAAACCCACTGTCATTAAAGCTATTGGCTGGTGACTTTGTCGCAGGTGATATCATCAAAGTCGATGTCGGCGCAGATGATCAGCTGACATTTGATAAGCTCAGAATGAGCTAAATCAAGCGCTTGTTTTTCATTGAGTTAGTTTAGCGGTCTCTGCTAGCTAATGAAAAATCCAAAACCCCTTATCTGCCTATTTTTATATGGTCAGGTAAGGGGTTTTTTTTGTGCCAACATTATTTACCGTTTACACACCTTGATTGTGGTATAAATAATGATAAAGCACATAAAAAGACGGCAAGATTAAGGAGGTAAATCAGGATGATTATTATTAAAAAAAGAATAAAAACGCCGTGGCTACTATCGCTCGTGGTAGCGTCACTGCTGTTTAGTGCCTCTGCATGCTCCAATCCTGCAGCCGTCAATACCGATGCCGATCTGACAGAATACAAGGACGGCCAAGCCGCAGCGCGCGATTTGGCGGCCAATACCGAAAGACCTATCTTTGATACAAAAGCGCTCGCCAGCTTTAATGAGCCTTGGGCAATGACAGCACTACCAACGGCGGATAATCAGTCCCCCAAGCTCTTGGTGACCCAAAAGACCGGCGAGCTGTTTGTCGTTGATACTGCCACGGGTAGCAAGACAGCCGTAGCGGGTATACCAAAAGTAGCGTATGGCGGGCAGGGCGGTCTGGGTGACGTTGTCCTAGCGCCTGATTTTTTTACCTCTAAGCAGATATATCTCAGCTATGCTGAGGCAGGTACAGGCGGCGATAGGGGCAAGTTTGGGGCAAAAGTTATCAAAGCGGCACTAACGGGGCTGGATACTGAGACGCCAAGCTTACAAGCGCTGATGCCTATCTGGGAGCAAGCCCCAAAGGTACGCGGTCAAGGCCACTATAGCCATCGTTTGCTCTTCTCCCCTGATGGTCAGTATCTATATATCAGCTCGGGTGATCGCCAACAAAAAGCCCCCGCGCAGGACATGAGTGGCAACTTGGGAAAAATCATACGGCTACATCCAGATGGCTCTGTGCCAAAGGACAACCCGTTTACCGATGATAAGTACGAGATTGCCAAGCAGTTTTGGTCGATAGGTCATCGCAATGTCCTTGGTATGGTATTTGACGATGCAGGCAGACTTTGGGCGCATGAGATGGGGCCGCGCGGCGGTGATGAGTTTAATTTGATCAAAAAAGGTCGTAACTATGGATGGCCGGTCGTCTCAAACGGCCGCAATTATAATGGGACTGATATTCCTGATCATGATACGCGGCCTGATTTTGCTGCGCCTCACATCACTTGGACGCCTGTTATCTCACCGTCCTCAATGAGCATTTACGCATCTGGCCGTCATAACGACTTTCCTGCATGGCAAGGGCATGCGCTTATCAGTGGCTTGTCTTCACAAGCGCTGATGGTGGTGCACCTTGACAGCAACAATGGCAGTAAGAAGGCAGGTGAGCGCTATCGGTACGATATGGGGGAGCGGGTGCGTAGTGTGTTGGCCGTCGATGGGCGAGTTTGGCTGCTCGAAGACGGCAAGGATGCCAAGCTGTTACAGTTGGTCAGTCGGCAACCTCTTTAGGGTGTGTTGAGTGAAATTGTGTAATGAATTGATAAATAAAGGTTGGTTTGTTAAGGTAGGCTTCTTTAGGAGGTGAGATATTAACGGATGAATGACGTAAAAGTTGAAAGAATGGGGCCTTTCCCAAGGGTCAATAAGCCAGTCTTTATCACATCAAGTATTTTGATTGTTGGTTTTATTATATTTGGGGCGCTCTTTACAGAAGCGGCAGGCGCTCTATTTGGGTTTTTACAAAGCTTTATCACCACCAACTTCGGTTGGTTTTTTATCCTATTGATGAACGTGGCGCTGGTATTTTGCCTATATCTGATCGCGAGTCGTTATGGTGATATACGTTTGGGTAAACAGACGGAGCGTCCGCAATATAGCTTGGTCTCTTGGATAGGTATGCTGTTTTCAGCAGGTATCGGTATTGGGCTGGTTTATTGGGGCACCGCCGAGCCATTATATCATTTTATGGCACCACCGCTGGGTGAGGCTGAGACCGTGGAGGCGGCCAAGCAAGCGATGAACTTCTCGTTTTTGCATTGGGGGCTGCATGCATGGGCGATTTATACCATCGTGGCGCTATCTTTAGCGTACTTCCACTTTAGACGGGGGTTGCCGCTGTCTATACGCTCGACTCTGTATCCGATATTGGGGCAAAAAATCTATGGACGCTGGGGCCATACTGTCGATGTTTTAGCGGTGTTTGGCACGATGTTTGGGGTAGTCACTTCGCTGGGGTTGGGGGTGATGCAGATCAACTCAGGCCTCGAAAACCTATTTGGTTTTCCTAACAGTGTCGGTGTGCAGTTTGCCATTATTGCCTTTATCACGCTGCTGGCTTGTGGTTCGCTGATGTTGGGCCTTGATAAAGGTATCAAGCGCTTAAGTGATATCAATATGGGTCTGACAGGCTTGCTACTGGCGTTTATGGTGGTTTTGGGCCCGACACTATTTATCTTTGATAGCTTTTTTGAAAACGTCGGAAACTATCTGGCCGCGATGGTGCCACTGAGCTTTTGGGGCGAGGCGTATAGCAATACCGATTGGCAAAGTAGCTGGACGATTTTTTATTGGGCATGGTGGGTTAGCTGGTCGCCGTTCGTTGGGGTGTTTATCGCGCGTATTAGCCGTGGTCGTACCATTCGTGAGTTTACCCTTGGCGTGCTGCTCATTCCCATGACGATTTTGTTTTTTTGGTTTACGACCTTTGGCGGGGTGGCCATCCATATGGAGCTGCTCGCCGCCCTTGATCCCGCTTTGGTGAGTCCAGGATTGGTCGACGCGGTAAATGCAGACTTCGGCAGTGCAATTTTTAGACTGATTGAGTACTACCCACTGACCAAGCCAATTACGTTGTTGATCGTCATCATGATTGTCCTGTGGTTTGTGACTTCCTCTGACTCGGCCAGTTTTGTCATCGACATGCTGACTGCTGGCGGCGATACCAATCCGCCCAAGATTCAGCGTTTGTTTTGGGCGACGATGGAAGGTTTAATCGCGGCGATTTTGTTGGCTGCAGGTGGATTGGACGCATTACAAGCCGCTGCCATCGTTGCAGGTCTGCCATTTGCATTGGTCATCTTTGTGATGATGTATTCGTTATGGCGCGGTTTGAGCCGTGATCGCTTGATTTTGTACCGCGCGCAGCAGCAGTATATTACGGATGAGTCTATCGATCGCAATACCGCTGATGAGTTTGTCGATGAAGAGTTACTAAAGGGTCCGCCAAAGATTGTCAAAGGTGACTAGTGTTTATGTGCAGGCTAGCGCCGCGAAAAACAGTGTTAATTCACCGTGTTAAGTCACCTATTAAACAGTCATGCCGCAATAGCTCTGAGAGTTCAAGGCTATTTTTTTGTATCAAAACTTAACAATCGAGGGCGAGGTTTGATAAATGGGTAACATATTGTTAAGGTAACTCACCCTAACATATTGGATAACTAAGATGAGTGAACTCAAAATAGGTCGCTTAGGGCCTTTTCCGCGAGTAAATAAACCGGTATTTATTGCGTCTGCAATATTGATTGTGGGGTTTATTATATTCGGCGCTTTGTTTCAAGAGCTAGCAGATACGATATTTACTAGTGCACAAAGCTTTATCACCAACCGCTTTGGTTGGATGTTTATTATTCTGATGAACGTGGCCGTGGTGCTGTGTTTGTATTTAATCTTTAGCAAATACGGTGATATCCGCTTAGGTCATCAAACCGAAACCCCGCAATATAGCCTGCCATCTTGGATAGGTATGCTGTTTTCAGCGGGTATCGGTATCGGTATCATGTACTGGGGCACCGCAGAGCCTGTCTATCACTTTATGGCGCCGCCACTGGGTGAGGCTGAGACAGTAGAGGCTGCCAAACAAGCGATGAATATCTCGTTTTTGCACTATGGGATACACGCTTGGGCCATTTATGCCATCGTGGCGTTGTCATTGGCTTACTTTCACTTTCGCCGTGGTTTGCCTCTATCGATTCGCTCTAGTCTCTACCCGATATTGGGCCAAAAGATCTATGGCAAGTGGGGACATACGGTCGATACACTAGCGGTCTTTGGTACCATGTTTGGCGTGGTTACTACCTTGGGTTTTGGCGTACTTCAGATTAACTCTGGACTAGAGGGGTTGTTTGGTTTACCTAATTCTGTCACCATGCAGGTTATCTTAATTGCCTTTATCACCATGCTTGCCTGCGGCTCATTGCTAATGGGCTTGGATAAGGGTATCAAACGCCTAAGTGATACCAATATTGTTTTGACCTTTGTGTTGTTAGGGTTTGCTTTTATCATGGGGCCCACACAGTACATCATGGACAGCTTGGTCGAAAACACCGGCAACTATATACAAAACATCGTCCAGCTCAGCTTTTGGAGTGAGGCCTATAGTAAAGGTGATTGGCAGTCTTCATGGACGATATTTTACTGGGCATGGTGGATCAGCTGGTCACCATTTGTTGGGGTGTTTATCGCGCGTATCTCTCGTGGTCGTACCATTCGTGAGTTTTTGCTCGGCGTGTTATTTATTCCGATGATTATTTTGTTTTTCTGGTTCACGACCTTTGGCGGTGTCGCAGTAGACATGGAGCTGCTCGGTAACCCTGGGTTTATCGAGGTGGTACAAAACGATTATGGTAGCGCTATCTTTAAGCTGATGGAGTTTTATCCATTTACCAAAGCCACGACGATGTTGATTGTTCTGATGATTGTACTGTGGTTTGTGACATCATCAGATTCGGCCAGCTTTGTCATTGATATGCTGACTGCTGGCGGCGATACCAATCCGCCTAAGATTCAGCGTTTGTTTTGGGCCATTATGCAAGGTCTGGTAGCAGCTATTTTATTGGCAGCGGGCGGGCTTGGCGCCTTGCAAGCGGCGGCTATCGTCGCAGGGTTTCCCTTTGCTATCGTGGTATTTGTCATGTTGTATGCCATGATACGTGGGTTCAACCGTGATGAGTTGATACTGTATCGTGCCGAACAGCGCTTTATCACTGATGAGTCGATTGAGCACAATACCGCCAATGAGTTTGCGGATGAAGAGCTACTAGAAGGTCCGCCAGAAATTGTTAAGGGTGACTAAATGATCGCTTATTGAGCGAGAAGTGACTAGGGCGTGCCCGTAATACATGCTCTATATGGAATAAAAATATTTTAATACGCATTAAAGCCCCAGTCTCTTTGGAAGCTGGGGTTTTGTTTTTAGTTTTGTTAGCAAAATAGGGGCAAAAACCCCCTAGCACGGCATCATATTTTATTTATATACAAGGGCATCTTAGCAGCATTAGATTTGATAATTCATCGACGCCTTGATATGGTGACGCTCTTTTAATTTTGGAAAGATCTATGGATCATGTGAAAGTTGGCCGAGTCGGCCCTTTTCCGCGAGTAAGCAAACCTGTTTTTTTGACCTCAGTCGTTTTAATCACGCTATTTATTATTTTTGGCGCACTGTTTAATCAGCAAGCAGAAACGGTGTTTAACCAAGCAAAAGCCTTTGTGTCTTTGCGTTTTGGTTGGTTCTTTATTGTCGTGATTAATACTACCTTGTTAATGAGTGTCTATATGATACTCAGTCGATATGGTGATATTCGTTTGGGGCATCAAAATGAGGAGCCTGAATACAAACTGCTCTCGTGGATAGGCATGCTGTTTTCAGCAGGTATCGGTATCGGGCTGCTGTACTGGGGCACCGCTGAGCCGCTATATCATTATATGGCGCCGCCGCTGGGCGAAGGGGAGACAGTCGCTTCAGCTAAGCTTGCGATGAATATCTCGTTTTTACACTATGGTATTCATGTTTGGGCGCTTTATGGCATGGTGGCTCTGGCTTTGGCTTACTTTCACTATCGCCGCGGCTTGCCGCTGGCTATCCGCTCGACTCTATATCCTATATTGGGCAAAAGAATCTATGGCGGCTGGGGTCATACAGTCGATACCTTAGCCGTATTTGGTACGATGTTTGGGGTGGTGACGACCTTAGGGCTTGGGGTGCTGCAGATTAACTCTGGTCTTGAGAGTTTGTTTGGCCTTCCAAATAACACCAGTGTCCAGATTATCTTGATTGCCATCATCACTGTTTTGGCAGGGATGTCGCTGTTTTTAGGCTTGGATAAGGGCATCAAGCGTCTAAGCGATATCAATATCTTTTTGACCATTATCTTATTGAGCTTTGTGATTATCTTAGGGCCCACGCAGTTTATTTTTAATAGCTTTGTAGAAAACATCGGTAACTATGTACATCAAGTGATTCCATTGGGGTTTTGGACGGAGTCTTATGAAGGGCAAGAAAACTGGCAGGCTTCTTGGACGATTTTTTATTGGGCATGGTGGATCAGCTGGTCGCCATTTGTGGGTGTGTTTGTCGCACGTATCTCTCGTGGCCGTACCATTCGTGAGTTCACCTTAGGGGTGTTATTGATTCCGGTGGCCATATTGTTTTTGTGGTTTACCGCTTTTGGGGGTTCTGCTGTTCATATGGAGCTACTAGCGGCGGCCAGTCCTGATTTGCTCAGCCCAGGTCTTGTGGAGGCGGTCAGAGCCGATACTGGTAGTGCGATATTTAAGTTGATGGAGTCTTATCCACTGACGTCGGTGTTTAATTTACTGATTGTCGTGATGATTGTATTGTGGTTTGTCACTTCCTCTGACTCGGCCAGTTTTGTGATAGATATGCTGACCTCAGGCGGTGATACAGATCCTCCAAAAGTTCAGCGTTTGTTTTGGGCAGGTACAGAAGGGGTTATCGCTGCGGTACTGCTGGCGGCAGGGGGGTTGACCGCGCTACAAGCCGCGTCTATCGTGTCAGGCTTACCTTTTGCTGTGGTGATTTTGGTCATGATGTATTCGCTATTACGTGGATTAAGCCGAGACCATCTGATTCTCTATCGTCAACAGCAGTGGTTTCTTACCGAAGAGTCAGCCGAGCACAACTCAGCAAATGAGCTGCCTGATGAGGATTTTTTAAAAGGTCCGATTGAGCTAAAGCGAGAAGACTGATCTTCGTGCGCGACTATTTGCCTTTTAAGCATATCTTATTGTTTTACAAACACCCAGCTTAGCAAAAGCTGGGTATTTTTATGGCTGCCGTTATTAATAGCCAACAGTGAAGTGCCAGTAGTGAAGTGAGGGGCACGGTGCCTATCGGTATTTTGACAACATCGTCATAACGTCATCATAAAACCGTCGTTTATAAACACTCGCCTTTGACATAGCCTATCGCCTCAGGGGTGCTACAGGCAGAGCAAGCGTTGCCAGCGGTACGGTAGCTTATCAAGTTGCCAGTTTTACCCTTCACACAAACAGGATCGTACTGCGCGGTGCACATGGTTTTTTCAGGGTCAAAGGGTGGGCACTGCGAAAACACACCATCGGGTAGTTGATGAGAGCGGGTAGGCTGGGCTGGTGTGCTCTCAGGAATTGTTATATCAGGCAAAGAGCTACAGCTTGCTAAGGCAAGTAGTAATGGCAGGCCGAGCATATATTTGATAAGTGGCCGCTTTGCTATAAAAGCCCAAGCGTTGCTCATGAAGGGGGGCATCATTATATCTCCTTATATAAGTGCAATAACGTCCGATTGTCTTACGTGGTAGCGTTGTCTACCGTTTGTTGTCTACCGTTTATAGTAGCGTATTTATCATCAACCATCCAGCCGATAGACCTGAAAAAATATATAGGCAATAAAAAACCCAAACTGATGATCCAGTTTGGGTCTGGTACTTATGATTATGATAAAACCAAGTGATGATTATTCCGCTGGTTGGTCATCTTTATTTAGCTGCACATATTTATCGAAGTTTTGGGCATAGTCAGTGAGGTTGTCGCTGAGCATTTGACGATACTGCTTGACATAAAACTCGACGATATCGTCTTTTTCTTTGGCAAAATCTTCACCCTTCACAAAGCCAATAGACGCAACCGACGCGCTATAGCGGGCGGCGGCATATAGTAAAGAAGCGCCGACTTGGCCGGAATGAGCATTGGGGCCTAGCTGGCTGTTGGCAACCCCGATGATGGCATCAGCACGCTGATAAAACGCCTGCATTTCAGGGGTAATCTCAAGGCTTGCATCAACAGTGTTGTCTTGAGCGTTGTCTGGATTGGTATCTTGAGACATAAGCGACTCCTAATAAGTATCGGTGGTTTTAAATGGATAATATCAATATATCAATGCGACTCAGTCGGCGATTATAAGCCTGCGTCTGCTTTTAATATCTCAGCTTTATCGGTTTTTTCCCACGTAAAGGCAGTTTCTGAGCCTGGACGGCCAAAGTGACCAAAGGTGGCGGTTTGCTGATACATCGGCTGCAACAAGTTGAGCATACGAGTAATGCCATAAGGACGTAAGTCAAAGTGTGTGCGAATCAGACGAATGATCTCTTCGTTGCTGATCTTACTGGTGCCAAAGGTGTTGACGGAGATTGAGGTAGGTTCGGCGACACCGATGGCGTAGCTGACTTGTACTTCACAGCGATCAGCCAATCCTGCGGCCACGATGTTTTTGGCGACATAACGTACCGCGTAGGCCGCGCTGCGATCGACTTTTGATGGATCTTTGCCACTAAAGGCACCACCGCCGTGACGTGCCATACCACCGTAAGTATCCACGATGATTTTACGCCCCGTCAGTCCTGCATCACCGACAGGCCCACCAATCACAAACTTACCTGTGGGGTTGATGTGGTAGCGTGTGCCCGCGTGCAGTAGGTCGGCTGGTAGCACTTGCTTGATGATAGATTCCATAACGGCTTCTTGCAGATCTACTTGCGAGATGCTTGGGTCGTGCTGCGTGGACAATACCACCGCATCGATCGCCACCGGAAGATTGCCGTCATATTTTAGCGTGACTTGTGCTTTGGCGTCTGGACGCAACCAAGGCAGCTCGCCTGCGCGGCGTAGCTCGGACTGACGCTCCATCAGGCGATGAGCAAACTCAATCGGTGCTGGCATCAAGACGTCGGTCTCGTTACTGGCATAACCAAACATCAATCCTTGGTCGCCGGCACCTTGCTCTTCAGGGCTGCTGCGATCGACGCCCTGCGCGATCTCAGGCGACTGTTTACCCAGCATGTTGATGACAGCGCAGGTCTCGCCATCAAACCCTAGATCTGAATGATGATAACCAATACCATTGACCGTATCACGAACGATGCGCTCCACATCGATGTTTGCGGTGGTGGTGACTTCGCCGGCCAATATCACCGCTCCTGTCTTGACCAAGGTCTCACATGCCACACGGGCGTCTAGGTCTTGCTGTAAAATGGCATCAAGAATGGCATCTGAGATTTGATCGGCCATTTTATCTGGGTGGCCTTCGCTCACAGATTCTGAGGTAAATAAGTTGTATTCGCGCATAATTAGATCGCTTAATTGAATCGATAAAGGTAGGAAAAGCGGCACGGTTTAGCGTGGCTTTCATTCATATTGGCCGCGTGATTGCTCAGTTGGCGGATAATGGGTATTGCTAAATAATTGACAATCAATATCGGTCGTAATATTTATTAAAATCAGTTTGCCGCCGCATAGCGTTAACCATCGAGCAGTCATTATGGATAGCATAAATGATGAATAGCATAAATGGCACTGAACCGCCCAAAAACACAGGCACATAGACGTGCCACGCTTATCATCTCAACGCTTGAGCAGTCACGCCTGTGCCCTCTACTACTGACGGTCACCGTCGTTGTCATCTGTTAGCACAAAAATAAGGGTATTCTACCTTGAAACGTCGCAAAACTCTAGTGAGCGACGTTTGCTGTCACATAAGAAATGCTCAATAAAAGGTTTGGGGCGATCAAACGACAGAGTCATGGCTATTGGTATGATCCTCTGTTTCATGCCAAGGGGTTATAGCTCTACAAATTTGGCTTTGTCTTTAAACATACACTCATCATAAACCGGGCAAGCACCGCATTTTGGTGTGCGTGCTTGGCAAGTATAGCGCCCGTGTAAGATCAGATAATGATGAGCATCGACGATAAAATCTTCTGGAATACGCTCAATGAGCTTTTTTTCGACGATTAATACGGTTTTGCCCGTGGCCAGCCCTGTGCGGTTACCCACTCGAAAGATGTGAGTATCGACCGCCATTGTCGGCTGACCAAAGGCAGTGTTGAGCACCACATTGGCGGTTTTACGGCCGACCCCTGCCAGAGACTCTAAATCTTTGCGGTTATCAGGGACAGTGCTATCAAACTTTTCAATCAGGTCTTGGCAGGTCTTAATGACGTTTTTGGCTTTTGAGTTATACAGGCCGATGTTTTTGATATAAGACTTTAGCCCTTCTTCGCCAAGCGCGAGTATGGCCTCAGGCGTATTGGCCACAGGGTATAGTTGCTGGGTGGCGATATTGACGCTCACATCCGTTGCTTGTGCGGACAAAATCACGGCAATGAGTAGCTCAAAATTACTGTCGTAATTGAGCTCAGTGACGGGCTCCTTAATCGTCTCGGCCAGCTTTTCAAAAAAAGGCCGCACGTTGCGATTGGGCATACGTCTGGAGGGCGGGGTCTCAGCCGTTTTGTGTTTGACCGTTTTACTCATGGTGTTTGACTTTATTTGATATGTTGTTGTTGGGCGTGAATGATCGAATCATTCATTAGCATAATTGTGCCAGCTCGGCTTGTAATGTCTCAAGCTCGGCTTGTTTTTTGTCATTGGCGCGCACCGCAAGCTGCTTTTCTAACTTTTTGATTTTGGTGCGTAATTTGGCCGCGGCAATGGTGTTTTTTGCTTGAGCTTCGCTGATGTCAACAGCTTGGCTGGTGGCGTTATTGAGTTTGGCCTCGACCATACTGACTACCGGCTTGGTGTTGCTGCTATCGCTTAGCTGCTCCGCGACGCGGCCTAAGTGCGTATGATAACGCTGGCGCAAATCTTCTTGCTCAGCCTGCCGCTCAGCGTCACTAAGCGTACGCTCGATAGTGACCAGATCGATACAGTCAACGGGGCAGGGCGCTAGGCAAAGCTCACAGCCCGTGCACAAGTCGGTAAAGATGGTATGCATGTGTTTACCAGTGCCGACGATGGCATCGACGGGGCAGGCAGGGATACATTTGGTGCAGCCTATACAGTCCTCTTCGCGAATGACAGCCCGCACCTCAGTTGGGCGCTCGGAGCTGGCATCTATCGGCCACTGTGAAGGAGCAGCGGCGGGGGTTTGGCCTTGCTGATAACGCTCTGTATCGACAATTTGTGCGATCGCATCCGTCACGGGCTGGCCGCCAGGCACGCATTTATTGTATGGCTCGCCATCTACAACGATGGCGGCCGCGTATGGCAAGCAGCCGTCGGGATGCTCGCACAGGCCGCACTGCGTCTGTGGCAGGCAGGCATCCACCGCTGCAATCTGCGACGAGACATCAGCAGGCAGCGTGTCAATTTGTAGGCCATCAAACAATATGGGCAGATTGATCAGACGGATAGGGGCGTTACTTTGCATGTTATTAAAAACCTTAACACCAGTACAAAAAGGGTGTTGGTATATAGTTGATCTCTCATAACGCTGCTGGCTGGTTTACGAGCGTTTCGCTTGCCTGCCTTTATGAGCGTGATGAAAGTATGGCTATTGGTGGGTGATAAATGATCATCGCTGCGTTCAGGCGGTCATTTTAAATGGATGATAACAAAATCACAATATTGGCGCATCCTCGTCCGCGCATCATCTTTGCCAAAAAGTTTTGCCGAGATGGGCAGGCAAGGTTATAGAGCACTGGTCAAGGTCAAATCTGGTCAAAGACGCTGGTAGTCATGCGTCACTATCACGTTGGCGCGTTGATGACACATTGGCATATTGACACATTAGCGCGTTGATACATTGGGCTAAATGATGAACGCAATCACCTATGATGGCTAAGCCATGCCTTGCTCACGGAGGATCTGCTCAATCAGCTCATAAGCAATACTGCCTTTCGCAGGTATCTTGGGCAGGCTTGAGAGATCAAAGAAGTCTGCATGTGACAGCTCATCTTCTTGAATAATCAGCTCGCCACCTGCATACGTAGCACGAAATCCGAGCATCAAGTTTGACGGATATGGCCACGGCTGACTACTGACATAGCGGATATCTGTCAGGTGAATATTGACTTCTTCATACACCTCGCGCACCACAGCGTGCTCAAGACTTTCTCCCACCTCAACAAACCCTGCAATCAGGCCATACTGCAGCGGCTGCTTTTGTTGACCATAGCGATGATGATGCGCCAGTAAAATTTGCATTGCACCTGTTTGCGGGTTGGGGCGGGTAATGGCAGTGATGATGCACGGCTGGACACGCGGGTATTGGCGCAGCTTGCAAGTCGGGCAGACCATCGCTCGCTCACCCAGTCGCGCATGAACGACTGGCGAGGCGCAGCGGCTACAAAACTGCGTGTCAGCTTGCCAGCGCAGCAGCTGTATGGCTTGGCTGAGTTGGTCGCTCAAGGCCATGGGTAGCTGGGTGAGCAGCTGGCGATACGGGATAAAGGCATTACCACTACTTTCAGCGATGAGAGGTAAGGCGATATGATGCGCGGTGGCATACTCATAGGTCATGGCGCAGGTTGCGCGCGCAGTAAACGCATGAGTTGGCTTATTAAGCGTCGTATTATTGGCGTTGGCGTTATGACGGTTGTCATCCGCTTGCCAATGACTGGGCGCGAGGCTCTCAAGCAGTGTGACACATCCGAGCTGATAGGCGGGCACTGCTACATCATCGGTGGCCGCGGTACCAGATGCCAGATAGTCAACGTGCCACGGCCACCACCCCTCAGGCGTTTGACGGCACAATACCGTATCATCACTAAAGATAAAAGCGCAGGTCATATCAGGGTTCCAAGCGATCGCGAAAGCAAATAAAAACAAGTCTGTACCTGATGAGATACAGACTTATAAGACAGAAATAACGGTCTATTTTACCTAATCATAAAGCGGGAAAGCACAGCATAAGGGCAGTAGGTAATGAGTAGCAGCCAGCTTGTCTTGACTAGGTTAGGCTAGGCTGCTAGCAGCTGGCTTAGGCTTTGCTGTCCGACATCAAGCGCTTGCTTACTCACAGGACGGTTATGTTCAAACCCATCTAAATGGTGATCGATTGCCATGATGACATCTGCAATACATGCCAGCGTACCGTCTTCGATGCGTCTGCCACTCTCGATACGCTGCTCGATATAGTTGGCCAATTGACTGAGCATGCTAGCAGAGGTCGGCAGCTGCAAGAAGCGCACAGCACCGGCCACTTGGCGCATCATCTCAGGGATGTTTTGGATATTTAGCATATCGCGTTCAGGCTCGGCCAGATAGTCATTGATGGCTTGCTCTGCATTGGCGATGGCCATACGGCTTTCTTGTATCAAAGTATCATTGGCTGTATTTAGCTGATGCAAAGAGATGTGAGGGTTATTTAGCGGTAAGTAAATCGCCCCTGGTGTGTGCATCTCGGCCATGGCGATGGTGGCGTTTTCGGCATGCATGAGTGCCAGCAATAGACGATCGAAGTCCTCAGGCGAGGGTGCTTGCCAACGGCCGACCTCCTCGGCTGCAGCGCGCAAACTGTCGGCAGCATTTGACAATCCAAGCAGACGAAGTGCTGAGCCTAAGGCTGCTAAGTCTTCTATGATTTTGGCTGTTTGCATCTCAGCGCTATTGACAGAGTCGCCGCGCGCGTAGCTATCGACCTCTTCTTTGATGGTATTGATCTGCGTCTGAATAATGGTGTTTAGCGTATCAGTAAGGGCGCGGTTGGGACCAAATAAAAACCGTCTCATTTGCTCAAGTTGCGGCTCTTCTAGCCGGTTTTGCGCATATTGCTCGCGTAGATGCTGTGCCGCTTTGTTATCGCGCTGACAAGCAAAGCTGACCAAATCAGCAAAACGCGTATCCATCACAGGCAGATAGCTTTGGAATTGCTGCTCTAGATAAATCAGCGTGTGCTTTTGGCTTAACGTGAGCGGTAGGATGGCCGCGATGTCGGTGGTGGCCGCAGCGGCCGCTTGCCAAAATAAACTGCTGGTCTTGGAGGCAATCAACGCGCAGGCCGCGCTCATGGCATTGAGCTTTTGCTGCGCATCTGCGCTGACAGTACCATCTTGGTTTAATAAGGCAACGCCAAGACCGCTACGATAAGCATCTGTCAATAGCTCGTTGTTTAAGCCAAGCTCATGCAGTGGTTGGAAGTTTTTTTCTGGATTGGCAATGATGACGCTACTGCTACCAAAGGCTGAAAAGAAGTCAGCGGTGATAGGAGCGTGCTGGCCATGCGCGTTTAGCTTATTGATCACAGGTAACAATAGCGTCGGCTCTACCGACTCTGTCAATAAGACAAACTCGATATAGCGATCTAGTGTCATGATGGCCTCTGACAAGTCCATGATCAAATCGACATCGTTATTGTCGCCGCTGTCGTATAGGCGCTGTAAACCATTGGCAATGGCGGTGTTTAGCGCCTCAGCACCAACCAAAGAGATGAGTTTGAAAATACAAGACAGCTGCTTTAGGACGATGATGGAGTCTAGCAATAAAGGCGCTTGAGTATTGTCATCATTAAACTCGCTAAGATGGGTCTCGGTATCTTTGAGCGTCACGACAATCTCATCATGCAACAAATGCAGTGAAGGTAAGTTAAAGTCAGTAACACTAAGCGTTGGGGCGGTTAACTTCATTTGCGCAGACTGGTCCATAAGTGTGTTTCCATAACGTACTGATAAGAGTAACGATTGTTCAAATACGAAGTAACAAAGCGTTTAAATGAAAAAGCGTTTATTAGTAATGTTTTAACGCTTAATATAATAATCAAGACTATATTATACAAATGTCGGATTAGAAAGTGGTTTTAGTGACCGCTACATATTGTTTTTGAGGGCAGGGAAGTCTTCTGCCAGTGACTCATACCAGTGCTGGCTTGCGCTCTCATCCATAGGCGACTGTAGTAATAGATCTGCCAGCTCCGAAAAATGGGCATGACCGGTCTGTCCGCCGTCGGTTTGTGTGTCTTCTTCGATGGCGAGAGCGACCTGTCCACCGGTCATTGCCAGATAGACCTCGGCCAAGATCTCCGAATCTAGTAATGCCCCGTGAAAAGTACGATCTTGCTTACCGACGTCTAAGCGGCGCACCAACGCATCTAGCGTGTTCTTTTGTCCTGGGTATTGCTGCTTGGCCATCGCCAAAGAGTCAGTGACCTGTATGCGCTCGGCGAAGTCGTGCAAGCCAACTTTGGCAAACTCCATGCTCAAGAAGTTGATATCAAAGGTGGCGTTATGAGCGATGACCTCAGCGCCATCCATAAAATCATACAGTGCTTGTGCGACTTGGTCAAAGGTCGGCTTGTCTGCCAAAAACGCCTCAGAGATACCGTGAATACGAATCACTTCTTCGTCCATCCCGCGCTGTGGATTGATATAGACGTGGAGCTTTTCGCCCGTAAACTTACGGCCGACCAGCTCGACGATACCCACTTCGATGATGCGGTCACCCTTTAGAGGGTCAAGACCTGTGGTCTCAGTATCCATGATAAGCTGACGATCAGAGTCATGGCGGTGGATGGGCTTTGGCAATAGTGGCTTGAAGTAAGGGTTAGCACGACTGGTATCGCCATCAAACTTGGGCATCTCTTCTGCGCTAGCTGTTTGTGTGTCAGCTTGGCTGACTGAGGCGGTGTCAGTATTTGGCATGTGCATGTTTGGGTTGGCGTCAGTCATGGTTGCTTGCTCTGTTGGTCGCTGAGTGTGGCTAGAGATGATTGGATGGTCAGCGAGGCTATGGGTATCTTGGCTTTGCGAGCTGTCCGCTGGCGTCTCATCTGTATCGTCATCGATCATATCAAACCCTAAGGGGTCAAAGGTTAGCCAATCGTCATGGCGGCGCTGGCTTGCCTCAACCATCAAGGAGTCTTTTTTTTTAGGCAATTCAGTTGTTGCCTGTACCTCACTGCTGGAGGTCACCCCCAGATTGGCCAGCTCGTCGGCTTTTTCGTTGCCAGCATGTCCAGCATGTCCTTTGACCCAGTGCCAAGCGACATCGCGCTGTTGACAGAGCGCATCTAGCTGCTGCCAGAGATCTTGGTTGGCGACTGGTTTTTTGCTCGCCGTCTTCCAGCCTCTTTTTTTCCAGCCAGCGATCCAATCAGTGATGCCGTTTTTGACATAGCTTGAGTCTGTCCAAATCTCAAGGGTATGCGCTTGCGGGCTGTGCGTTAAGGCTTGTATCGCGCCCATTAGCTCCATGCGATTGTTAGTGGTTTGTGCTTCGCCGCCATATAGGTCTTGGGTGCGGCCATCACTAAATATCAGGTGCGCCCCCCAACCGCCAGCACCAGGGTTGCCCTTACACGCACCATCGGTATAGGCAACCGTCGTGTTTGCTTTGGCCGCGAGCGGATCGGCCGCGTGGTCGGTATGGGTATGAAGCATCGAATGCGGACTGTCTGACATAAAAGCTGAGCAACCTGATAAATGATAACGGTAAGAATAAAAAAAGAGAACGTAGCGCGTGTTTTGGTCGTTTTAGTAAAAAACTGCGCTGCGTATTTTGGGTCTGAGTATAGCAAATCTCAGCTTACTATGGGTAATTATGGGCAGTGCTGGGGCACAAAATCTTTGCTGAAGATTAGGGCGTGTCCTCAATTCAATCGATAGCCATCTAAATGGGCTAAAAATGGCTAAATCTGGCCAAACGGTGTCAAATAGCTGACTAATATCTCGATATTATCTGCGCTATTTTCCTTGTTTGACGGCGATTTATCTCATTTTTATCGCTATTTTTAAAATGAGGACACGCCCTAGATGGTTAGGCTATCTTTTTGGTTTTCTGTTAAAATAAGCCGCGCCACCGCCGGATAACGGTATAAGACGTATTGTCCCCTTTATTTAATCCTTGCCTCTCACGCATAAATGCAGGATAACGCCCTCATGCTATTACGCTCAGCTAATCTTTGTAAAAAATTTACCCCGCTGCTGGTTGCCACTGTCGTAAGCAGCGCTATGTTTTTGACCGCGTGTAACGACAACGACACGTCAGATGAGACGGCGGCGGTAGTGCCAGCAGATTTGTCGGTGTTTGAGGGATGCTATACCGTCAGTCATGATGAGCCTGCCCAAATAAAAATCAGTCAACAAGCGGGCGCGTGGGTCATGCAAATGAAAGAGCCGGCAAGCAGTGGCCGCGTTTGGGACACGCCTGAGCCATTAGAAGCCATCAAAAACAGTGAAGTCCCGCAGTTCTTTTCGATCGATCCTGATAATGTCGATGCGGTCATCGGTCGCCCTGATAGGGTACTGGTCTTGGCACATGCCAAACCCGCTTATGCCAACATCGATCCGCTGCTAGATAGTGAGTATCTGTCCTATATTTACCGCGGCGCCAATACCATCTATCAGGTGGCATGTGATGAGGTCAATACAGATATTTTGGCCAATCCGCATGCCAACATTATCATCGATAATGTCAATGAGAGCCGATAAGCCGATCTTTGGAGAGCCTCTAACGAGGTCTTTTGGGCAGTTAAAAGCACGCGACGACGGTTAATAGAGGCGCTTACAAACCTCTCAATAATGTGCTCGTCATGTCGCTGTATTATCATGTATCTTTATTATGAATAGTTAGTTGAGTCAGGTCGTATGAATTTTTTTAGTTATGTGGTGTTGGGCGGGTTTTCTTATGCTGCTGGTTGGGCGGTCAGAACCTATATACTTGATAAAAAGCCCAAATCTGAGCAGCCTTATAACCTCAAGCACCCAACCATTTTAGCCTATCTTGGCAGTTTTTTTATCGTGATGTTGGTGGTTTCTTGGCTGATAGGTCGCTACTTGCTCGGTCATATTGCCATTGATTTGCCTTTTATCATAGTCAATAGCTTGGTGGCGACCTTTGTGTATTCATTTGGCCTAAATCCAGAAAACGCCAATTATGGGGTGCCAGATTGATAGGAACGGTGTCAAATTCAAATAGCTGACTAATATCTCAATATTATCTGCGCTATTTTTCAAATGAAAACACGCTTTAATAAAACAGGGTCAATGACGCTTACATTGACCCTGTTTTATTAAATGCTAGCTATCAGCCATGATGACTGGTAGTTGTGATTTATTTATCTTTGCTGGATTGTTCTTTGTCTGACTTTTTGGTGTCTGACTTTTTGAAGGTTGGTTTTGAGTCCTTGTCTTTGTCTGCAGATTTGTTTTCAGTAGCGTTTTTAGAAGCCGTTTGTTCATCCTTCCATTTTTTGTATTTCGTTAAATCCTTGTCTATCATTTTAAGACAAAACTTGAGTACCAAGGCGTCATCGATATGACCAATAAATGGGATAAAATCGGGAATGATGTCGATGGGGTTGAGGACATAAAGCAAGCCAACCGCCGCCGCTGAAATGGTCTTATAAGGAATGTTGCGATAATTGCCCTGATAGTAGTCTTTTACTAGGCTCATCAGCAGCAATAAGTCTTTGGCATAGCCTTCAAGGCCTTGTTCTTTTTTGAGTTGGTCGTTTAGTTTGTCTTCTTTGCCTACGATGAGCTTTATACTATCCATCAGGCTTTTATTGTCTTTTTCTTTATCGGCCATACTAAGAGTCCTTATATGAATGTTAGGGTAGATGTTTTTGGCTAATGGTATTTTGATCTATTATTGTCGTACCCTTTACTATAGCAAGAGTCATGACGTCATCCAAATAAGACGATGAGTGGTTCTGTATCATTTTGTTGACTGTGTGCGCAGCTGAAGATGCCACGTCAAGTGGCCTAAAACCCTGACGCTAGCCAGAACCTGATGGCTGTAACCTAACAATTGTAATCTAATGGCAGCTTTGAGCTGCGTTATAAGAAAATAGCGGTTTAATAAACTATTACGAAATAAAGTATTGCTGAATAAAGTCGTCATCGATGACAATAAAGGTAGCATTATGACCAAGATATCCTCCGCCCTCAATCGTCGCCAGTTCCTGCGTCAAGCTAGCCTCTATGCAGGGGTGGGGTTGCTCGTCACGCGTGCCGTGGCGCACTCATCTGTACAGGCGAACCCGCCAGAGAGCCACCTGCCACTGACCAAAGATGATCTGCCAACGGCTGTAGAGGAGCGTGCTGCTGAAAAGGCAATGGCTGAGAGCTTGCCGGCAAATCGTCTTTGCATCACACCAAGTATTGAGACGCGGCTGTTTGCCAGCTCCAACGTCGGAGGTAGCCAGGAGCGTAATGCGCGGGCTTTAGAGCGCTTGGCCTGCGCGGGTTTTCAGGTAGATAACCCTGCCATTACCGAGCGGCAGTATTTGCGCTTTGCGGGTACGGATTCGCAGCGCGCCAGTGATTTGCAAAACATCGCCACTGGTGCAATCAAAGCGCCTAAATTGCTACTTGGGGTACGCGGTGGCTATGGTGCTATGCGCCTATTGCCTATGGTGGACTGGCCGACGCTTGGGCGCATTATGAAGGAGCGCGGCACGATACTGGCAGGATTTAGCGATGTGACGGCGATTCAGTGTGCGCTGTTGGCAAAAGGTGGTATGAGCTCGCTTGCGGCACCGATGCTCTATAGCGAGTTTGGCAAAACCAAGCCTGATGAGGTTAGCTGTCGCCAATTTGTAGAAGCATTAACCACTCCCAATCTGACTATCGATATACAAGATGCGTCACTCACCAGTCCTAATCTACCCAGTGTTTTAGCAACTGCTGATCCCAAAACGCTAACCGGCACTATGTGGGGCGGCAATCTAAGTGTGGTGTCGGCGCTGGCGGGTAGTGCGTACTTACCGCGTATTGACGGCGGTATTGTGTTTTTAGAAGACGTCGGCGAGCAAGCCTACCGTATCGAGCGCATGCTTTATGATTTGTATTTGGCAGGGGTGTTTAAAGGTCAGCAGGCGATTGTATTTGGCGCGTTATCGGGTAGCGGTGAGGACAGTTATGACAAGCGTTATGATGTCGCTACTGTGATTCGTCAATTGCATCAGCTGACAGGATTGCCGATTTATAGCGGCATGCGTTTTGGTCATATTGGGAAAAAGCACAGCTTTCCACTTGGCGCGACGTGTCAGATTAGTGCCAATACAGATGGTGGTTATCAATTGACGTTTAGTGATTACCCAACGATTAAAGCAGATGCCATTCATGTCGAAGGCTTGTGGCAGAATATTTAGTGGTTAAAAATATAATAAAATAAAGGTCTAAATCGCCAGTCGTGAAAACTTCTCTTGATACTCTTTTGGGGTTAGCTCGGTGGCGCGTTTAAACAGCCTAGTAAATGATGAGATATCATCATAGCCGACTTGCTCAGCGAGCGATTTTATCGTCACATCGCCCAATTCCAGTAAGCGCTTTGCCTGCTCAATACGCACTGCTTGAATATACTCAATCGGGCGCATCGTAACGGCAGCTTGAAAGCGTCTGTTTAACGTGCGCGGGGTGATATTGACCATGGCGGCCAAATGGCTCACCTGTATCGCTTGCCTAAAATTTTCCTCGATAAATTCTTGTACTTGCTGAACCAGCTGGTCAGCGTGCGGCTTATGCAAAGTCACGTTGGTATAGCTGTTTTGATTACCGCGTTTACTATCAATAATCTGAGTTTTTGCCACTTGGGTAGAAATTTCACGCCCGCAATAACGCTCGATTAACAATAATCCCAAGTCATAAAAGGCGCTACCGCCTGCCGCACAGAATATATTGCCCGATTGTTCTTTTGACTGGCTTTTTGATTGAGTAACAAACTGGTTTTCTTGTAAATCCACCAGTGGAAAATCCGCCTTAAACTTATTGGCATAGCCCCAATGAGTGGTCGCGACTTTGCCATCGAGCAAGCCTGCCTTTGCCAAAAAAAATGCGCCACTGCAATTGCTGGCGATATCGGCTTTGGTACTCGCCAGTCGCTTGATATGTACAAGCAACTCAGCGTTCTGACTCAGCACTTTATCGATGGAATCGCCAATCGTTGGGATTAATAATAAATCGCAGTCCGTCACCTGCCGAATATCGCAATGCGCTTGCATGATTAAGCGATTGCTGCATCTGATATCGACGCCGCCAAGGCTGGCAATCTGCACCTTAAACCTTGGTTCTACCGTCTCATCCAAAAAGCGCTGCCAGCTGACACCAGTAAATGAAAATAAATCTAATGCGCCTGTCAAAGCGCTGCCAAGCACGCCATCGAAGCCAACGATGATGACTTTAAAGGGTTTGAAGTAGGGCATAAGTGCTTATTTTCCTATGAAAAGACGTATTTAAAATGTCAGTTTATTAGCAGTTTTTCCCAAATTAGCATATTAATTTTGTCTTATTTGACCATAATTATGTCATAAATGACAATACGGTAAGGCGATAAATTAGATTAATATCAATGCATCACTTATTCATCACCGCTTATTTATCATTATCATAATAGGAAAATGACTATGGCAGCAGATACACTGATCAACGACTTTGAATTACCGTTCCAACTCTACGATGTATTGGGAGTTGAGCATTTAACCGAGCATGCAAAGTTTGCAGAACACAGCCGTGAAACTTTTGATGCGGTATTAGGCACTGCCAATAAAATCGCCACCGATTTGTTTTTACCGCACAACCACGTGGCGGATAAAAACGAGCCGCAGTTTGATGGCAAAAAAGTCAGCATGATAGACGACGTAAAGGTTGCTTTTGATACCTTTCGCGAGTCAGGCTTTATCGCAGGTCGTTATAGTTTTGACGATGGTGGCATGCAATTACCTGAAACCGTGATGACGGCGGTAGCAGGCTATTTTATGGCAGCCAACCCATCGACCACCGCTTATCCGTTTTTAACCACGGCGGCGATTAATGTCATTTCTCATTTCGCCAGTGATGAGATTAAAAATGCCTTTATGCCGCGTATGCTAACCGGTGAATTCACTGGCACCATGGCATTAACAGAACCACATGCAGGCTCGTCGCTTGCCGATATCAAAACCACTGCCGTGAAACAAGAAGACGGATCATACCGTATCAAAGGTAGCAAAATTTATATCTCAGCGGGCGATCACGAACTGTCTGACAATATTGTTCATTTGGTATTAGCCAAAGTGCCGGGTGGACCCGCTGGCGTTAAAGGTATTTCGTTATTTGCCGTACCCAAGTATCGACTCAATGATGACTTATCAGTCGGCGAGCGTAATGACGTCCATTTAACTGGACTTATTCATAAACTTGGCTATCGCGGCGCAACTTCTACGGCGTTAAGTTTTGGCGATGCAGGCGATTGTCACGGCTATCTTATCGGTGAAGAGCATTTTGGCCTGCGCTATATGTTCAAAATGATGAACGAAGCGCGTATCGCAGTTGGCTTTGGTGCGGCGATGATTGGCTATCGCGGTTATCAATATTCGCTCGATTATGCCAAAGACAGAACGCAGGGCAGAGTCGCACCAAATAATAAGCCTGAAGATGCGGCAACGGCAATCATTCAGCATGGTGATGTCAAACGTATGCTCCTTGCGCAAAAAGCCTATAGCGAGGGCGGTATTTCACTCTGTCTATATGGCTCAAATCTGATTGACCGTATCAATACCTGTGAAGATGAAACACTAAAGGCTGAGCTGTCAGAGTTATTGGACTTACTTACGCCAGTACTCAAAGCATGGCCATCTGAATATGGTCCAAAAGCCAATGATTTAGGTATCCAAGTATTGGGCGGCGCAGGCTATACACGTGAATATCAGGCCGAGCAGTTTTGGCGTGATAACCGTCTCAATCCCATTCATGAAGGCACAAATGGCGTTCAGGCACTAGATTTGTCATTTCGTAAGTTATGGCAAAAAGGTGGTCTGGGTATTCAAATATTAAAGCGTGAAATCACCCAAGATTTAGAAAGTATCAGTACACCCGAAACCGCCAAACTTGCCGGTAAATTGATGCCTTATATGGGTCATCTGCATGAAGTCTTGGTACATCTAAGCAAAATTCTACAAACTGAAAAAGCCATGACGCTGACGGGTAATGCGCAGGCCTTGATGAATATCTTTGCCTCCATCGTAGTGAGTTGGATTTGGATTCGCCAAGCCAGTAAGGCGGAGCAATTATTAAATGATACGGCCGACGTTGATAAGCAAAACTTCTATCATGGCAAAATCCAAGCGGCAAAATACTTTATCGACTGGGAATTGCCGTTAATCAATCGCGATATTGAGCTGCTAAATAATGACAATGCGGTATGTACCGATATGCAAGTAGAATGGTTTTAAGAGACTGTTTGGTAAGTTTTCACCATAACAATATCTACTAATAGGATGCTAAAAGTGATGCTGGGATAAATTTTTCGAAGCCTCTGGAGTGCAAAGCGCACAGCAAGCGAGAAAAATTTATCCCAGAAGAACGCTTTTTAATATATTTGGCTTATTTTGAATAAACTCTTTTTAAGCAAACGATACCAATAACTTTTATACAATTTTAAAGGAATAAATAATGACAGCTGATAACAAACAGATTAATAAACAATGGCGCTTAAAAGCAAGACCAGTTGGCGCACCAAGCGCTGATACGTGGGAATATACCGAGACAGATTTGCCGACTATCTCAGATGGTGAGCTGCTGATAAAAATTGAATATATTTCGATGGATCCTGCAATGCGTGGTTGGCTAAACGATGCAAAATCTTATATACCGCCCGTACAGATTGGCGAGGTAATGCGTGCAGGAACGGTAGGTAAAGTCATCGAAAGTAAACATGAGAAGTTTGCCGTCGGCGATTATGTCGTAGGACATAATGGCGTGCAGTCCTACGCAGTCAGCGATGGCACAGGGCTACATAAAGTCGATCCAAACCTTGCGCCATTGTCTTATTACTTAGGCGTACTCGGTATGCCGGGTATGACGGGCTATTTTGGCTTATTAAAAACCGGCGCACCAAAAGCTGGCGAGACTGTGGTTATTTCTGGCGCGGCGGGCGCGGTTGGTAGCTTGGTTGGGCAAATTGCCAAACTCAAAGGTTGCCGCGTCGTCGGTATCGCTGGTGGTAGTGAAAAATGTAAGTTCTTAGTCGATGAGCTGGGTTTTGATGCGGCAATCGACTATAAAAACGAAAATGTGAAAAAAGGCTTAAAGCAGGCCTGTCCAAACGGCGTCGATGTCTTTTTTGACAACGTCGGCGGCGATATTTTAAATGACGTGCTGACGCAAATTAATCTGCATGCGCGTATCGTAATTTGCGGTGCGATTAGCCAATATAACACCACCACAGAGGTCAAAGGGCCATCAAATTATCTGTCATTATTGGTCAATCGTGCGCGTATGGAAGGCATCGTCGTCTTTGATAATATCAAAGAATACCCGATAGCGATGAAAGACATTGCAGGCTGGATTGGGTCAGGTGACATTAAAGTAAAAGACCATATTGTCGAGGGTATCGAGACCTTCCCAGATACCTTGATGATGCTGTTTAAAGGTGAAAACTTCGGCAAGCTGGTACTTAAGGTAGAGGGGTAAATCATGACAGTGAATACAAATGGAATTGCATCAGACGTAACTGGTAAACGCATTTTAATCACCGGCGGCGCGTCTGGCATTGGCGCTGCCAGTGCGCTACTGCTCGCCAGTCGCGGTGCGAAAGTCGTCATTGGCGATTTGGCAGAAGAGATGGGCGCAGCCGTTGCTCAGCAAGGGCAAGACGCGGGCAATAGCATCGTCTTCAAAAAGGTCGATGTCACCAGTGGCGATGAAGTGCGTGCGCTATTTGCTTTTATTATGGAAACGTTTGGTGGTCTTGATGTGGTGATAAATAACGCCGGTATTGACCATAAGCCAGCACCAATGCACGAGCTAAGTGACGATGATTTTGATCGTAATATCGCCGTAAATCTAAAAGGCGTTTGGCATTGTATGCGTGCTGCCGTTGCTTGCATGGCGACCAACGGCGGCGGTCATGTGATTAATGTGGCCTCCATTGCTGGTTTGCGTTCTGCGCCGCTATTATCCGCCTATAGCGCGGCCAAGCATGGCGTTATGGGGCTGACCAAGTCTGCGGCTCATGAATATGCGCGTGTCAATATCCGCTTTAACGCCGTTTGCCCAAGCTTTATCGATACGCCGATGGTGCGTAATACTATGGCAAATATGGATGAGCGCGCCCAACAAGCAACCATCAAAGCCAGCCCAATGCGCCGATTGGGTGACGTTGGTGAAGTAGCGGGTGCGATTGTGTGGCTGGCGAGTGATGAAAGTAGCTTTATGAATGGTCATGCCTTTACCCTTGATGGTGGCATGTTGGCTTAATAGTCAAATAACTGCCAAACCATTACGGCGTTAGCCTCGCTCGATGTACTATTTGTACTATCTATGCTCGGCTGCCTTGTAATGTATTTGCAGTTTTTCGACTATAATTTATGAA
Source organism: Psychrobacter sp. Rd 27.2 (assembly GCF_001921755.1). Taxonomy (NCBI): domain Bacteria; kingdom Pseudomonadati; phylum Pseudomonadota; class Gammaproteobacteria; order Moraxellales; family Moraxellaceae; genus Psychrobacter; species Psychrobacter sp. Rd 27.2. The sequence goes on from NZ_MRYB01000003.1 coordinate 163,941, forward strand.
GTGGTTACGATAAAAAAATTGAAAACTGAATAGCTAGTTCAAAATATAAGGAGTAATGATGAAAGATTTATTTGATTTAACGGGTAAGATTGCGTTAGTGACAGGCGCAAGCCGCGGTATTGGAGAGTCTATCGCTCGTCTATTGGCATCTAGAGGCGCGCATGTGATTGTCTCTAGCCGTAAGATTGATGCGTGCCAAGCGGTCGCTGACAGCATCAAAACTGACGGTCATAAAGCCAGTGCCTTTGCTTGCCATGTTGGTGATATGGAGCAGATAGAGGCAATTTTTGAGCATATCAAGAGTGAATTTGGCCGTATTGATATCTTGGTCAATAACGCCGCGGCAAACCCCTATTATGGTCATATTTTAGATACCGATCTGGGCGCGTTTGATAAGACGGTAGAGGTCAATATCCGCGGTTATTTCTTTATGTCGACGGCGGCGGGCAAGATGATGCGCGAGCAGGGCGGCGGGGTGATTTTAAACACCGCTTCGGTCAATGGCTTGGTCGCCGGTGATAAGCAAGGTATCTATTCAATTACTAAAGCGGCGGTGATTAGCATGACCAAGGCCTTTGCCAAAGAATGTGGACCATTAAACATTCGCGTCAATGCGCTGCTGCCAGGTCTGACCGATACCAAGTTTGCCTCGGCCTTGACCACCAATGATAAGGTCTTAAAAATGGCGTTACATGCCATTCCGTTAGGACGCGTGGCCGATCCGGACGAGATGGCGGGCACGGTGTTGTATCTGGTGTCTGATGCGTCGAGCTATACCACGGGTGCGACGGTCGTTGTCGATGGCGGTATGCTTGCCTAATTATTTGCTGAGTCATTGATAGTCAGTTGAAAATAATTAGTCATTTGCTTAGCTTTGTCTTAAATAGTAATGAGTGATTGGCCATAACAGCACAGCTTGTACGTAAAGTGAAAAACCGCCCAGAGGTGAGTCTCTAGGCGGTTTTTATTTTTTATACGGTTTGTAAATGGCTTAGCACTTCGCTCAGCGCGATCAGTCTTTTAGCACTTCGGCCATGGCATTGGCGACATAGTCGACGTTGTTGACGTTTAGGCCTGCCATACACATACGTGAGTTTGAGACGATATAAACCCCAAACTCTGTTTGTAAGCGTTCGATTTGCTTGGGGGTCAATCCTGTGAAGCTAAACATGCCGTTTTGCTTGGTGATGTAGTCAAAATTGCGCGCTGGCACGTTGGCTTCTAGTACGGATTTTAGCTTGAGGCGCATGGCTTTGATGCGGTCACGCATGCCGTAAACTTCGCCGACCCACTGCTGGTGCAACGCTTCGTCGTTCATGACGATATCGACCACGCGGCCACCGTGTGATGGCGGGCTGGTGTAGATACGGCGTACGGCGTAATTGAGCTGGCCAAAGACGCGCTCGGCCTCTTCTGCCGTAGGGCATACCACAGACAAGCCGCCCACGCGCTCACCATATAGCGACAAGTTTTTGGAAAATGAGTTGCTCACAAACACAGGTAAACCCAGCGCCACAGCTTTGCGAATGGCATAAGCATCGTGGTCCATATCTTGCCCAAAGCCTTGATAAGCGATGTCCATAAATGCAATCAGCTCACGCTGTTTCATGATGTCCAATAGCTCATCCCACTGGGCATGGGTCAAGTCCATACCAGTTGGGTTGTGGCAGCAAGGATGTAGTAGCACCACATCGTGTTTATTTAACTTTGCAATGAAAGCTAGCATCTCATCAAACTTAATGCTGCTGGTGGCAGTATCGTAGTAAGGATAGGTGCCCACCTCGACATCCGAGCCTTCAAAGATGGCAATATGGTTGCTCCACGTCGGATCGCTCACATAGCACTTGGAGGCAGGAAACCATTCATGGATAAACTCAGCGCCGACTTTTAGCGCGCCAGAGCCGCCCAATGTGGCAATGGTAGCGACGCGTTTTTCTTGTAGCACCGCGGCGTCCTTACCAAACAGTAGGTTTTGACAGGCGAGGCGATGCCCTGGCAATCCTGCCATCGGCAGATAAGGTCTGGGCGAGATGGGGTCAGCGATTCGTTGCTCGGCGGTTTTTACACACTCAAGTACTGGCAGTTTGCTATCTTCATCATAATAGATGCCGATGCCCAAATTGACTTTGTTTGGGTTGCTATCAGCAACAAATTTATCTACTAGACCCAAGATAGGGTCACCCGCATAATAGTCGACGCGTTCAAACATTTTGATTCTCTACAAATAAGATAAAATAAGGTATCAAAAGCATAAACTACATTGTCGCTGAACTCAATGTTAGAATGAACGAATAATGAAAAAATACGTATCAATATACATTAATGAGAGTTGGAATGACATCACGTACAGAAGATACTGCACATACCGAAAACACTCACTATGCCAATACATGGCTATTTGTACCGGCAACGCGCATGGACAGAGTGGCCAAAGCCTTTGCCAGTGGCGCAGATGCTGTCATTATCGACTTAGAAGATACCGTGGCTATAGAGGATAAAGCGTCAGCGCGCAAGGCGTTACAAGAGTATTATGCTCATGCCGACTATCGGCCCGTGTGGGTGCGTATCAGTCAAGCAGGCAGTGATGAGTTTGCCAAAGACATAAAAGCCTGTGAGCAGATGCCCAATCTCGCTGGCATCATATTGCCCAAGGCGGAACAGGCCACAGATATCGAATCCGTCCATCATTTAACTCGACTGTCTGTCATTGCACTGATAGAAAATGCGCGTGGTCTGTATCAAGTCGATACGATGGCAAAAGCGTCGGGGCTGCGTGCTTTTAGCTATGGGTTTTTGGATTTGTGTAATGATTTGAACGTACAGGTAGGAACGCCGGCGGCAGATATTATCGCCAATCAGATTCGCTATCAGCTTATCCTTAGCTCTAAAATCCATCAGTTAGCGCCGCCCATCGATACCGTGTATCCTGATTTTCAGGATGCCAAAGGATTGGCCGCGCGCGTGCAGTTATGGTCGCAGATGGGGATGGAAGGAATGCTCTGTATCCATCCCAAACAAGTGGCCGTGGTACAAAACACGCTGATGCCGACCGCTGCCGAGATGGAGTTCGCTCGGCGAGTGGTGACAGAGTACGAGCGCCATGGACAGGCGGTATTTAAGGTCGCGGGCGAGATGGTCGATGCGCCGGTGATTGAGCGCTGTCAGCAGTTATTAAAAAATAGCCGTTAAATAAAATGCTGATATCACATGGGCCTTGCGTTTAAGTGATGTTAAAAGTTATGTTCAACGCCATGTCAAAAATCTGTCAAAAACATGTCATAAAAAATGCCTAAACATAGTATCAATATACCGCTCAATAGCCTCTGTATCAGGGTTGACCTGTGCATAGGTACGCAAGCCGATGAGCTGGATTTGGAAATAGCGTGCCAGTTCGGCAGGGTCTTGATCACAGCTGATCTCGCCATGGTCGATCGCTAGCTCAAAGGTGTTGACAAAAGAGGCCTCTACCTGCTTTAAGATACTAGTCGCGTGGGTGAGCAATTCTGGACTATCTTTTTGTGTCAGCTCGCCGATGGTTTTGACCACCATGCAGATACCGCTGGGCGCGCCGCCTTTGCTGCAGATGGTGACGCTTCGAATAAAACGCTGTAAGCCTGCGAGCACGGTTTTTTCTTGGGCAATACAGTTGGCAAGATTGGCCGCGCTTTGCTCAGCATAGCGGTTTAAGGCTTCTGTAAACAAGCTGTCTTTGTTGCCAAACGCGGCATAGATGCTGCCAGGGCGCATATCGACGACATCTTGTAGGTTTCGCATCGAGGTGGCGTGATAGCCTTTTTCCCAGTAGAGGTTTTTGGCTTTTTCGATCACCTCATCACGATTGAACTTGGCTTGTGCACTCATGCGGCTCCCCTTAAAAATCTCTGTCTGATTAGGGCGTGTTGAATGTTCACAAATAGGCACTGCTGATCGCTAAAATTGTTCCAGACAAGGCGCAAAGCGACGATAATGCAGATGCCTTAGCTAGATTTGCAACGCAGTATGGCGCAATTTTAGCATCAGCCGTAGGGACAGGACTCTTTCTTGCCGCTTTATTGGTAAAAATAGACGCTTAGAGCGACTAAGCTTACTATTTTTACCTTCAAATCGTCTAAAAAATAGTCTCTGTCAGTGCCATGGTTGACTGTTCAACACGCCCTAAGTACATCAGCGTATCACTGTATCGTTTTTATACCGAATTGACTCTATATTATTGGTTATTTTTGTCTAAAAAAACGCCATTATTATAAAGCCATTTGCCTTATCAAGCGGTCAAACTTTGGCACAAATTAAAGCGGTTTTTGCGGCTGTAATAATAAAGCCAGTCCAATGGCGACAAAGGCGGCAATACCAGAGACCATATAACTGATGTGAAAGTCGCCCGTCAGCTCTGCAAGATAACCTGCTGCCACGGGTCCAAGCGCTTGACCACTCGAAAAGGCAAATGTCAGCGCCGCAAGAGCACTGGCTGCTGCCGCGGCACCAAAATAATCACCAGCGCAGGCGGCCATAATGACAGGTACGCTCCAGACCACGAAACCAAACAAGATAATCGACAAATATAACCCCAAATGCCAATCCGTCAAACCGACTAACAGATAAGCGATGGCAAGAAAGAAAAATGCCAGCGCGAGCCCAAGGCGACGGCCGATGTGATCAGAGATCCAGCCAAAAAGCATGCCAGAAAAGACGCTCAGTAGACCAATCCATGCCCAAATACCGCCTGCAGCTGCCTCACTGAGCTGATAAGCGCCCACCATACTGGTCACAATAAAGGTCACATAAACCATATAAGTCACGCCATAGATAGCAAAGATAACGCCCAAATGCGCGAGTAGCTTGAGGTTACTGCGTTCCAGCTTTTTTTTGTTTTTCATGGGCGAAGTGGGTACACGCCCGAAAGGGCTGCGCGTGACATCGTCTGGATGATTGCGAATCAACGCAAAAGTAAGGCATGCCACCACAATATTGATTAGCGCAAAAATCAGCCAACCCGTCTGCCAAGACAGTAAGCTAAAAAAGGGCAATAGTTTTGGGACGACAAAACCCGATAGGATAATACCAAACCCAGGGCCTGCCATCACCAGCCCCAATGCCAGCCCGCGATGCGACGGAAAAAACCAGTGTGACATGACGCTCATCATCGGTAAGACCACGCCGCCGCTGCCAATGCCAGTGAACACATAAAAAGCGCAAAGCATAGGAAAACTGATGGTAAAAGCCATACCAAGCATAGAGGCTGCGATGACAAAAAGACTGGCCGTACTGGTTAAGCGAGTGCCAAACCTAGGTAGAATAAGCGGACTTAAAAGCACAGCGACAAGATAACCGATCAGGTTGGCAAAACCTAATATACCGCTTTGGGTGTAGCTCAATGCCAAAGACGCTGACATAGAGGGCAGCAGCATACCAAAGGCAAATCGCCCCAAACCCAGCCCGCAAAACATCGCTATAGAGCCTATAGCGGCGACAACCCAAGCATAATGTAACCTGCCTAATCTAAGCGGCGGCGTGCGATTGCGCGGCTCTGATGGCAAGCTGTCCTCACGCATGTTGTTTCTCCGAAAGACCGAAGAAACTGGCGCTTATGTGTCCCATACGCATGATACACAAACCAAATAATACCGCCGTCTGGCGTAAAATATTGCCCATTTTACACTTATCCTTGTGTGGGTAATGCAGTAAAAAAAGTCCGGTAGCAATGAGTATAGCTTTGCCTGAACACTCGTTCAATAGAAGTTATAAAAGTTTATGAAAATTGCTGCTGTTTATGAAAATTACTAAGCTATGGTAATGATTGGCGTAAAAAATGCCAGACCGTTTAGTAGGCTGGCATTGTATTTGGGTTCGAATCATCTGGCTTTAACTAGCCGAGTCTTTTACTCAGCTCAGGAAAGCGTTTGATCATAAATAGCAGCAGTAGCAGCGCCGCACTAGCAATGGCCGCCCCGACATAGCCCACGCTTGATAGCGACAGATGCGTCACCGCGTATCCACCAAAGAGTGCACCCGTACCGATTCCTAAGTTGATAATACCCGAAAACATCGACATCAGCATGTCTTGGGCATTGACATCGACCATGATGACTTTGGCCTGCATGGAGATGATCAGTAGCATCAGCGCCGCGCCCCATAATAAGGCAATTAGGCTGAGCGCCCAGATCGAGGTCACCACATACAGCAGTACTAGCATAGATAAAAGCATCAGTATGGTCGAGACCAGCATAATCCGCGTGTTAAATCGATCACCCCAACGGCTAAATATGACACTGCCGGCAATTCCTGCGACACCGAATAACAATAAAATGACCGTCGCTGAGTTTTCGCTCACTGAGCCGACCTGCCGCATAAACGGCTCAATATAAGAGTAGGCGCTATAGTGAGCGGTAAAGACCAGTAGGATAAGCAAGTACAGGCAGACCAATAGTGGGTTTTTTAGTAGTTCTGGTATTTTTCTAAAAGAGCCTTGAAACATACTGGGCAGGGTCGGTAATAGCTTGGCTTGTAGAACAAACACCACAAAAGCAATCATCCCAATCCCGCCAAACGTCGCGCGCCAGCCAAACCATTGACCAACCAAACGCCCCAATGGCACCCCTAGCACCATCGCCAATGAGGTACCCGTTGCAAGCACGCTTAGTGCTAGTGCTTTTTTGCCTTCTGGTGCTACTCGTATGGCAATCGCCGCGGTGATGGACCAAAATATCGCATGTGATAGCGCGATACCTACGCGGCTGATCAGCAGCACATCAAAGCTCCAAGCAAATACGGACAGTACATGACTGGCAATAAATACTGCAAATAACCCTAGCAGTAAGCTTTTGCGCTCAAAGCGACTGGTCAGTAGCATCAGCGGCAATGACATGACCGCAACGATCCACGCATACAGCGTCAGCATCCAGCCAGTCTCGGAAGTGGTGATAGAAAAATCTTGGGCAATGTCACTGAGTAGGGCGACGGGGACGAATTCTGTGGTATTCATGATAAAGGCACTGATGCCCATCAAAAACACTTGAAAATACTGAGTCCGGCGAGCATCTAAGCTCGCCTCAATGTTGTGTTTCATAAGATCCAATACAAGAAAATGCTAGGGCGCGTCCTCACTCAATGAGCAAGAATAATTAAGTAAGAACAATAAGGACACGCTCTAATACGATAAGAAGATTAGCCAATAATGGGGTAAAAATGCTGGGTGGTAAACACCTTTGGCAATATAAGAATGGCGAGGCAAGATACCAAGACCGCGGCATTAGTTAAAGGGCTTTTTTGCTAAGGATTGTTAATTTGATATCGAACGGACGATATCGCATCGGTCGCGCTCATCTAGACCGTATATCTAAAAACCTCTAAATAAGAGATAATAGCCGCTATAAAACCATCAATTCATACAACAAGGCCGTCCTGCATGACCAAAGAAAACCCTTATCACTTTTTGCCGTTACAACCCACTGGCAGAAACGAGACCGACAACGTAAACACCTACGCTCCTGAAGACATGATAAAAATATACGAGCAGCAGTTTCTCACGCACGTGCCTGAAGATCAGCTAAGCGAGTTTTTGCCCGCACTAAAGCAATTTTATGATATCGATGATAATACGTTGGACATCGCTGCGGTCATCTTTGATGCCATAGCGGATGCAGCGATTATCTATAATCACAAGGTAAAAGCAGGCGGTTATCAGATATTAGGTAGCTTGGTAACAGAGCAGCTGGAGTACGAGCAAGTCGAAGGCAGTAATGAAGGCTCAAACTCAAATGACAGCTCAGACAATCAAGCCTATACCATAGACTGTATGCGTACGTTTTTTATCAATGATATCGAAATACCATACCACTTTAATCTATTTATCCAAGGCGACGGTTATTCTACCTTGACCGAAAAAAACACCGTGCTAGAAAAAATATACTGGCTGGTCCATGGTGAGTCTGAAGGCGATTTAGACGATACAGCAACTTCTTTAGCATCTATTAACGAGGCGCTGGCCAGCTTAGGCATCAGAGCGATGGATCTAAACACCATCCATCAGTTGCTCAATTATATAGAAGATCATCTGCTCGATGACGACATGGCAGACACGCTAAATACTCTGATAGATGCCGCTGAGTAGGTCTTGTCTTATGAGTGTGACTCATGACTCACCGTAAGTGTGAATACGCGACAGCCGTTGTCGCAGATGATATAAATACACTGTATTTTTATCAATCTTTATATTATAGTTATTGAGTCAGGCAGCAATAATTCTAAAAACCATAACCGGATATAGTTGGTTCACTTTAAAAACGATACAATGCAGCTGGTATGAATTTTGCGCAGCATCTGTCAGCGTAGACACAGCAAGCAAGGAAAAATTATACCAGTTGCCCGTTCATATGAGCGTATCGATTTTATTTAGAACTGACTATAAACAACAACTGGACAAACAGTGAACCCTCGGGGCGCAATGCCTCACTTTTTAACTGAGTTGTCTTTAATGATGCTATTTTCGTTTTATCTTATCTTCCTTTGCCTGCAAAAATCCAAAAAAACTTAGTTATTAATACACATAAAACTAAAAAAACGCTCGTGAGTCTGACAAACATGTTGACGATACGATAATAGCGAACTGCGTCAAAAAACCCGCTTCATAAAACAACTGCTTTACCAAAGCGATTAATCTACTTTCCTTTATAAATACTAACTGATAGATAAGCGACGTCATTTAATAAAATGGTGAACAGACTCGGCTTGCCGAAAACAAGGATATCGCCAAGTGCTGTCAAACAATAAAACCAGCAATTCGACAAACTATGCAACAAGCAACGCAAAACTAAAATAATAAGGATATGACAATGACAAAGTTAACGTATGAATTTGAGCAAAAACGCGTAGACAATATGCAGTGGGCAGGTCACTCAAAACTGTCTGGGTTAACGGCATTGGTCAGTGATGAGCAAGGGCGAGTACGAAAAAAACCCTTGTTTTATCTCGAAAGTGTGTCGGTAGACAATTATGTAGATGACATTTACTTTGTGAATAATAGCGATGAGACGTTGAGCTTTGTCGCGCCATTTATGTCCTATCGAAACATAATAGAGGCAGGGGCCAAGCTCGGTGATATCAGTGAGGAAAATCTAAATAAAGTAAAGCTTTATAGTGATGACATGGCGAGTGTATACACCGATGTACTGCCCATGCAAGGCGTGCGTATCGGTAGCAGTCATATCATTTATGACAGTGATGCGCTGATGCAGTGGCTGATACACCTCCCATTTAAGGGGGCTAAGACGCATTACGCCATTTGGCGCTTTAACGTGGTGGAGAAAGGCGGTATTGGTGGGTCTTATCCACTACTGTGGGAGGATTTTAGTAAGCCCTCGCACATAGTCAGTGCTGATTGTCTGTTTGAAAAGTCTGAAATGCCGATAGAGGCCAGTGTTTATGAGGAACGCTGTGCGCTGTTTGAGCGGCTGATTGACGCCTTTGGGGTGGCCAATGCCATATTTGTCTTAGCGATTAACGATGTGCTGTATCGTTACTGCGTGGGCTGGAGTGCGCCTTATAGCGAGTCGGATATACAGGCGCAAGACATTGCTCTTAAGCTAAAAAAGCAAAAGCCGAAGGATGCGCAAGCGATAAAAGGTATTATCCAAGCTGTTTATGACTTTTGGTTTAATGAGGGTTTTGCAAAAAATATCTCAATACAGGCTTGTGAGGAGATTTTGGCTTTATACCAAGCGCAAGTCGCTAGCCAAAAAGCAGTTTAATCTAATTTAAATCTATAAGCCAAGCTGTTGAAAAAATTAAATAATTATTAAAAAAGGAGAACGCTATGATGTTTCCTATCGAAAACAATGACACGTTTTTGTTGTTTTTTCATGGTCTCGACTCAAGCAATGAGGCCAGCAAATATACCTGTATCACCCGTGAGCCAAAGTATTGCCAAACGGTCAATTACCGAGACAACTTTGCAGAAGTATTTGAGATTTATGATGCCTTGATTCGTGAAAAAATAACACAGTATCCGCGCGTGGTATTGGCAGGGCATTCACTGGGTGGCTGGTTTGCCAATCATTTCGCTCATCAATACAACTTGCGAGCGTTATTGATTGCGCCTTGTATCTATCCGAATGAGGTGTTGGCCGATCGTATTCCAAACATCTCTGATAGAAAGCTGTCTTTTCCGACATCAAACACCGAGATGATGCGGGTCATGGTAGAGGTCGACGATGAAAGCTTGGATGTGGCGGTGGCCAGACGAACCTTGGTCAATCTGCCTGAGAGCTGGGAAGTCGATTACTTCGACGGCGGTCATCACCGTATCGCCCGCAGTAGTGATATCTGGTATCACTTGGTTCACCTATGCGAAGATCCCATTGTTTGGATGGATGATGCAACCTACTATGGAGAGGACTAAAGAGTGGGGGTGAAGGTTAAAGGATGGACTTCATCTAAAAAAAGCAGTTATTTGAGGGTAAAATAATTATTCACAAACAGACACACGGTTCCGTATTTATTTACGCTTATCTGATGTGCTATCATCATAAAACGATTTATCGTGGGTTTAACAGTTTTGTATTGCCAATCGCTACTGACGACGATGATGTCAGTTGAATGATGGTGTGCAACCCTTGCAACTTCCAGCACGATATAAAACAACTCTGGTAAAGCGCATGAGCCTGTACTCCGACATCCTCATTTGTGCCTGATTTTATTATTTTTCGTCGGAGTTATAGGAATCTAAGGTGTCCACCATCATGAGCCACTCATCTCATCTTTCTAAATACACTCGTCACTATCGCCCGCAGCACCCGCTTTCTCAGTATATTGTTAATCAAATCAACACCTTAGAGATGCGTGCGCCAGATATCATTAGAGCCATGGGCTATCCGTTAGGCCATACCATACCTGCTTGTGAGCGCTTGCGCCATGTCTTGTGTCATCGTCATCTTGGGCTTGATGACAGTTATATGGACAGATACTTTAGTGCTGATGCGTTTTTGGCCACGCTGTTTGAGATACTTGAGCTACCTTATGAGCCATTTGCAGAAGATATCGCCCAGATTAAAGCTCAAGTGGCGCAACGCTCTGATACTTTGCCTCACTACCGCCTGCGAGCGCAGGTCGATTTTGCGTTTGTTGACGGGGCCAATTGGCTGTCTCGATGGGGGGCGGCGTTGGCAACTGAGGTGCATTTGCCAAGTGGGTTTGTGACATTAGATGAGCGCGAGCGCAAGGCGGCGATCAAGCAGAGTATCCGTGAGCATTATCGGCAGTTTGATGGTCATCTGCCTTACAACGGGGTGATTCAGGGCTATCAGCTGATGGTGCTGCAGCAAGATGAGGTCATCGAAAAAGTAGCCTATGGACTGCCGACCTCTAGCAGTGTGTAAGAATTTACTCAATAATCTCGAAAATAGTTTGCATAAAGCCTCACTAAATGGTGGGGTTTTTTTGTGGCACTGACTTGTTCGTAGTGTCTTGCGCAAGTGCTATTAGTGGCCTAGTATGAGTCTCATGCCAAAGCCAAAAGGTACGAGTTTTACCTTTATTTATTCAATATAAACCACCCACCATGTCAAGGAAGACACCATGAGTATCGAAAAATTTACCCCAAACTGGATGACCGAAGAGCATCAGATGGTCTATGACAGTGCGCTTAAAATGTTTAAAAGTTGGCAGTCAAAGGACGAGGAATGGCGCAAAAACGGCATGATAGACCGTGCTGCGTGGGAAGAAGCAGGGGCGATGGGGTTTTTGTGCGCATCCATACCCGAAGCGTATGGCGGCGGTGGCGGTGATTTTGGTCATGAGGCCGCGCTGCTGTATGCACAGGCAGAGGCCAACCAGCCAGGCTTTGGCGGCATGGTGCATTCGGGCATCGTCGCGCCGTATATCTTAAAGCATGGCACTGCTGAGCAAAAGACAGAGTGGCTACCTAAGACAGAGTGGCTACCTAAAATGGCAACGGGCGAGTATGTCGCGGCCATCGCCATGACCGAACCTGGCACAGGCTCTGATCTACAAAACATCAAAACTTACGCAGTCAAAGACGGCAACGACTATATCATCAATGGCTCCAAGACCTTTATCACCAATGGTCAGCATGCCAACCTTATCTTGCTAGCCTGTAAGACGGATCGCGAAAAAGGCGCGCAAGGCGTCTCGCTCATCGTGGTAGAAACCGACAAGGCCGAAGGGTTTGAGCGTGGTCGCAATCTCGACAAAATCGGTATGAGCGCACAGGATACCTCAGAGCTGTTTTTTAGCAATGTCCGTGTGCCACAACGCAATTTGTTGGGCGCTGTTGAGGGTAAAGGTTTTATCCAGATGATGGAGGAGCTGCCACGTGAGCGGCTTATTATTGCCTTATCTGGGGTAGGCGCGATGAAGCTGGCAATTAATTTGACGTTGGACTATGTCAAAGAACGTGAAGCCTTCGGTAAGCCGGTTTGGCGCTTTCAAAATACACGCTTTAAGATGGCCGAGTGCTACGCAGATTATCTCGCTGCCAGTAGTATGTGTGATGCTGCTGTCGATGCCATTCTGGAGGACAAGCTGACCGTACCGCATGCATCACTGATCAAATACTGGGTCACCCAAAAGCAGTGTGAGGTGATTGATGAATGCGTGCAACTGTTTGGTGGCTATGGCTATATGACCGAATACCCCATCGCGCGCCTGTATGCTGATGCTCGCGTGCAAAAAATATACGGCGGCACAAATGAGATTATGAAAGAGCTGGCCTCACGTTTTATGTAAATGGTGGTCACTTATTCTCAATCTGGGTTTATGGCTGGGTGTATTTAAGATAAAGACAGATGTAGATTTGTTAAGGATTTAACAATAAAAAAGGGATTTTTATGACTGAGACTGCGTATATTTATGATGCGATTCGTACCCCGCGTGGTAAAGGCAAAAAGGATGGCAGCTTATACCAAGCGTCACCGATTTGGCTGACACGCACGTTACTGCAGGCGCTGCAGCAGCGTCATCACTTAGACACCAGCCTAGTCGATGACGTGGTGCTTGGCTGCGTGACCCCTGTTGGCGAGCAAGGCTCTGATATTGCACGTATCGCGGTGATAGATGCTGGCTGGGCGCAAAATGTGGCGGGCGTGACCTTATCTCGGTTTTGCGCCTCGGGCCTTGAGTCTATTAACTTAGCTGCCGCCAAAGTCATGTCAGGTATGGAGGATATGGTGGTCGCAGGCGGCGTAGAATCCATGAGCCGCGTGCCGATGGGCTCTGATGGCGGTGCTTGGTATATGGATCCGAGGGTCAATGAGGCGACGCATTATGTGCCGCAAGGCGTTGGCGCTGATACCATCGCCACGCTAAAAGGCTTTAGCCGCAGCGACGTCGACGCCTTTGCCACCGTGTCGCATCAACGGGCCGCGCACGCTTGGGAAAATGGCTATTATGACCACTCTGTCGTCCCTGTCTCTGATATCAATGGCATGCTGCTATTGGCGAAAGACGAAACCATTCGCCCAAATACCAGCACTGAGGCGCTAGCGGCTCTCAATCCTTCCTTTGCGAAATTTGGCAAGATGGGCTTTGATAGTGTGATTTTGGACAGATACACCACCATCGAAGCTGTCAATCATGTGCATCATGCAGGCAACTCGTCAGGTATCGTCGATGGTGCGGCGCTCTGCTTGGTCGGTAGCGCTGCCGCTGGTAAAAAGGCAGGACTCAAACCCCGTGCCAAAATCACCATGGCCTCAGTCATTGGCTCAGAGCCAGCCATTATGCTGACAGGGCCGACGCCTGCCTGCCAAAAAGCCCTCAAAAAGGCGGGCATGCAAGCCTCCGATATCGACTTGTGGGAGATTAATGAGGCGTTTGCTGCCATACCACTCAATACTGCCGATGACTTGGGTATCTCTCTGGATATCGTCAACGTCAACGGTGGCGCGATCGCCATGGGTCATCCGCTTGGAGCCACGGGCGCAATGCTGATGACCACCGTCCTTGATGAGTTAGAACGCCGTGATCTCAACACCGCGATGGTTACCCTATGCGTCGGCGGCGGGATGGGTATTGCCACCATCATCGAGCGTGTATCGTCTTGATAAATAGCGCCGATAGGTTTTTAGGGATTTATATCGAAGTAGAATAATATTAAAAGGACTTAATATGATCACAAACAGCATAGATGCCATCAATGCACTGAAGCACTTTTCTGCCGAATTTGATAATGGAGTTGTTACTGTCACAATCGACCAAAGCCACCGCAAAATGAACGTCATCGGTGATGGCTTTACGGACGCCTTTGCTGTGCTGACCGATAGCTTTATCAATGACGAGATGGCTATAGGCTTGATCCTGACATCAGCAAAAGAAACCTTTGTGGTGGGCGCTGATATCGACCAGTTGGCGAGTATGAAAACTGCCGAGCAAGTCTTTGAATTGGCCGAACATCTCAAAGACAGCTTACGCAAACTTGAAACTTCAGGTAAGCCAGTCGTTGCCGCGTTAAATGGCACAGCGCTGGGTGGCGGTTTGGAGCTGGCATTGGCCTGTCATTATCGCATCGCGATTGACGATCCCAAGATCTCACCTAAACCCAAGCTGGGTCTGCCAGAAGTGAAGCTCGGCTTGCTACCAGGGGGCGGCGGTACTCAGCGCCTACCGCGTTTGATCGGTATTCCGGCAGCGCTTGAGCTGATGACCCAAGATAAAGCGTTACGTTCAGCTGCTGCTAAAGGCATCGGTCTGATCGATACGATTGCCACTGATCAAGCAGATATGCTACAGCAGGCCAAAGACTGGATAAAAGCCAATCCACAGGCGCAGCAGCCGTGGGATAAAAAAGGCTTTAAAATCCCAGGCGGCGACAGTCAGCATCCCAAAAACGTGCAGCTATTTTCTGTAGCGCCGGCTATAGCCAATCAAAAATCCCACGGCAATTATCCAGCGATTACCCATATCTTATCTTCTGTGTTTGAAGGCGGCCTTGTAGACATCGACACTGGCCTTGAGCTTGAATCACGTTTTTTTGCTGCTTGTGTGTTATCAAGTGAGTCCAGAAATATGATCAATACCCTTTGGACTCAGCTAAACAGTATCAAAAAAGGTCAGTCGTGTCCTGATGGCTTTGATCGCACGATCACCAAAAAAGTTGGCATATTAGGGGCGGGCATGATGGGCGCGGGCATTGCTTATGTCACTGCCAAAGCGGGCATCGACGTGGTACTGCTCGATACCGATCTCGCAGTGGCTGAAAAAGGCAAAGCCTATTCTGCCACCATTTTGGATAAAGCCATTAGCCGTCGGCGCTCGACAGCTGAGAAAAAGCAGACACTGCTAAATCGCATCACGCCGACCACTTCTTATGAAGACTTAGCAGGCTGTGACCTTGTCATTGAAGCGGTGTTTGAAAACCGTGAGATTAAAGCCAAATGTACCCAGCAAAGTGACGCGGTGATTGCTGAGTCGGCTGTCTATGCGTCTAATACCTCGACATTACCGATCACTGGATTGGCTCAGGCCAGTACGCGCCCCAAGCAGTTTATCGGGCTGCATTTTTTCTCGCCAGTCGACAAGATGCCACTGGTGGAGATCATCATGGGCGAGCAGACCGATGATGCCACCTTGGCAAAAGCCTTTGATTATGTGCTGCAAATCGGCAAAACACCGATCGTCGTCAATGACAGTCGCGGTTTTTATACCTCACGGGTATTTGGCACTTACGTGTCAGAGGGTATCGCTATGCTAGGTGAGGGCGTACATCCACGCAGTATCGAGGTCGCTGGCCTAAAGGCAGGTATGCCGATGCCGCCACTGGCGTTGCAAGACGAGGTGTCGCTCAGTCTAGCGCTGCACGTGAGCGAACAGCAGCAGCTAGATATGGCTGCCGAAGGTAAGCCCGTATCCGTGCGCCCTTCGTACGAGATACTCAAAACACTGGTCAAAGCCCACAAGCGCCAAGGTAAAAAGACCGGCAAAGGCTTTTATGAATATCCTGATGAGGGCGATAAATACCTGTGGCCTGAGTTGCTGAATTTATATCCACCACGCGCCCAGCAGCCAGCCCAGCAAGAGCTAATCGATCGCTTGATGTTTATTCAAGCCAATGAGTCGGCTAAATGCTATCAAGAAAATGTCGTGCGCTCTGTCGCGGATGCCAATATCGGCGCTATCTTTGGTTGGGGTTTTGCGCCGCATCACGGTGGTACGCTTCAATTTATCAATGCCATGGGGCTAGAGGCGTTTATCACGCGCAGTCGTGAGCTTGCTGAGCAATACGGCGAGCGTTTTCAGCCAGCGCAAATAGTGCTCGATATGGCGGCTAAAGGTGAGGTGTTCTCTGATGACTGATGTAACGACTGACTTAACGACTGATTCAATCTTAAACTCCATGGCAGACTGCTTACAAGGGCTGAGAGTGGTCGATTTGACGCGTAACTTACCAGGGCCATTTGCCACGCGCCTGCTGGCCGATTTGGGTGCAACGATCATCAAGATCGAACCCAAAAATGGCGACCCTGCTAGAGCCTTCGGTGAGCTGTTTGCCGCATTAAACCATGGCAAAACTACCGAAAGACACGACTTTCGGGACCCCAAAGGCATTGCGGCTATCAAAGCGCATATCAAAGATGCCGATGTCATGCTCGATAGCTTTCGTCCTGGTGTGTTAGCAGGCATGGGATTGGATGCCAAAACGCTGTATACGCTTAATCCAAAGCTTGTGATGGTATCAATCACTGGCTACGGCGTGACGGCTAAAGCGTCCAATGAGAGCGCTGCGATAGATGCGAGTGCGATCAATCACCCACGAGCCAGTCATGATTGGGCGCATAAAGCTGGCCACGATATCAACTTTATGGCGATGAGTGGTGTCCTTGACCAACTAAAAACCGCAAGTGGCGAGCAGGCCATGCCCAATGTACAATTTGCAGACTTGGCAGGCGGCAGTGATACTGCTGTCATTGCGCTGCTCGCTGCAGTGTTTGCCGCGCAGCGTACCGGCAAGGGTCGTCATATCGCGGTCAGTATGACCCATAGCTTATACCAGCATCTGGTCATGCCCAAGGAAACGGGCGCGCTGGTCAAAAGCTTTTCAGGAGACATGCCTGCACCGCATCTTGATTTTTTGGGCGGGCTATTGCCTTGCTATCGTTTGTACAGAACCCTTGATAATCGCTATATGGCTGTTGGCTCATTGGAGCTGAAATTTTGGCAAGGGCTGTGCGAGGCGTTGGCACTGCCAGCACTAAAAGACAGCCATTGGCAGCTTGGCGTTATGCCAAACTCCCCTGAGAGCCAAGCAGCAGCAAAGGCTGTGAGCGATGCCTTTGCCAGTCAGACACTCGCCCATTGGCAGCGGCATTTCGCACCCATTGATGTTTGCGTTACCCCAGTGCTTAGCTTACAAGAAGCCAAAGCGCATCCGTTATTTGTCCATCAAGACAAGTACTACTCAACGCCTGGGTGGCAGCTGGTCGAGTGAGACTGTATGCAATGTGTAGCGGTTGGGGAAGATAAACGATAGGCTAGATAAAAATAACAGTGACCAAGGACGTCTTTAAATAAAAAGGAGTTTACTTATGAAAGCAATTACCCGTTTTTCCAATAGCTTGATGGAAAAATACTTACCTGATCCATTTTTGTTTGTGTTGATATTAACCTTAGTGATTTTTGTGATGGGCTTAGGGCTCACTGAGTCATCTCCTATAGAGATGGTCACATATTGGGGCGATGGATTTTGGGCGCTGCTGGCGTTTTCGATGCAGATGGTGCTGGTGCTGGTCACAGGATTTGTGCTGGCAAGTAGTCCAATATTTAAAAAAGGCTTGGGTCACATTGCCGGTTTTGCGCATTCACCCAGTAGTGCGATTATATTGGTCACCCTCGTGTCTCTGGCAGCAAGCTGGATCAACTGGGGTTTTGGTTTGGTGATTGGCGCGCTATTTGCCAAAGAATTGGCAAAGCGGGTTCATGATGTCGATTATCGTTTATTGATTGCCAGCGCTTACTCAGGCTTTATCATCTGGCACGCTGGGTTTTCAGGATCGATTCCGTTGTCTATTGCCACAGAAGGGCATCCGTTTGTTGATACCATTGGTGTTATTCCAACGAATGCCACCATCTTTGCTGGCTACAACTTAATTATCGTCGCGGCATTGGTGATTATCGTGCCTCTACTAAACCGCATGATGATGCCAAAAAAAGAGGACACGATTACGGTCGATCCAAAGCTGCTGGTGGATCCTGTCAGTGAGACGCTACCAGATAAATCAGATATGACACCTGCTGAGCGTTTGGAGAATAGCTGGGTTTTATCGATGGTTATCGGTGTGTTAGGTATTGCTTTTATTGTTTATTATTTTGTCCAAAATGGGTTTGCCCTAACGTTAAATTTGGTGAACTTTATGTTCTTATTTCTCGGCATCATATTTCACGGAACGCCCCGCAACTACTTGATTTCTATTCAGGAGGCGGTCAAAGGTGCAGGCGGTATCATCGTTCAGTTCCCGTTTTATGCCGGCATCATGGGGATGATGACTGCCTCTGGGCTGGCAGGGGTGATATCAGAGGCCTTTGTCAGTGTGTCGACGGCGCAGACGCTACCGCTTTTTGCTTTTTTGAGTGCAGGATTGGTCAACTTTTTTGTCCCCTCAGGGGGCGGGCAATGGGCAGTGCAAGCGCCCATTATGTTAGAGGCGGCCGACATGCTGGGCAGTGATCCGTCACGAGTGGCGATGGCGGTGGCATGGGGCGATGCGTGGACCAATATGATTCAGCCGTTTTGGGCACTACCGGCTTTAGCCATTGCAGGACTCAAAGCCAAAGACATCATGGGTTTTTGTGTCATCGTGCTGCTTGTCAGTGGTGTGGTGATTGGGCTTGGCCTATTGTTTTTGTAAATGCTGCTTTTATAAATGTCGTTTGTATAAAGTATAAATAAAGCCAGACCTTACCTGCTTTAGGGGTGAGGTCTTTTTTATGTTAGTCTAGGGCGTGTCATCGATTAGCACGTATAGTCGCTTGAAAACAAAACGACTAAGCCTCGCTGTCTAAGTGATGACATGCCCAGTGATTTTGATTTTATTGTGAGAAATATGATGAGACCTTCTTTGCCGCTCTTATATTCTTTTCGCCGCTGTCCTTATGCTATGCGTGCTAGGCTTGGCCTTGTGTTTGCAGAGCAGCAAGTGATGCTGCGCGAGATTGTCCTAAAAGACAAGCCGCCGCAGATGCTAGCGATTAGCCCAAAAGGCACGGTGCCTGTGCTACAGCTTGCTGATGGTACTGTGATTGAAGAGAGCTTTGATATCATGATGTGGGCGCTAGGCCAGCATGATCCAAACTGCTTGCTTGACGCTCAGATGTTGTCTCAGGCCAATGCCCTAATCGATAAAAACGATAATGAGTTTAAGCATTGGCTGGATCGCTATAAGTATGCGGATCGTCATCCTGAGATGAGCCAAGAAGAGTATCGCCAGCGCGGCGAGGCGTTTTTGCAGATATTGGAGACGCAGCTGACCAATAGCACTTATCTACTCGGAGATGGCATCAGCGTTGCTGATATTGGTATCATGCCCTTTGTCCGTCAGTTCGCCCATGTGAATCGCGAAGTATTTTACCACTTGCCGTATCCACACCTGCAGCGCTGGCTGAAGCATTGGCTGGCGCATCCGCTGTTTTTGCAAGTGATGACGAAATATCAGCCATGGCAAGAAGGAGACGAGGTAGTGATTTTCCCATCCTAGCTCATCTTAGCTTTGTCCAAGCCCAGTTTTAGTCTGGGATTTAGTCATGTCGCCAATATACCTTGACCACCACATCAGTACGCTCAAGCCCCAGCCTTTTTTGTAATAAAGGGCGGAGCGCCTTTGCGGTTTTTGCCTCTAGCGCGCCCCATACTTTGTCGATCTGCAATGGCTGCTTGGTTAAATAATCCGCCAGTTGTCTGTCGATCTGCGGTGCGACGTTTTGCCCTACCGAGGCAGGATTCATTATCATAGGCAGTACGGTAAAGTGACGATCAATATGACGTCGGGCGCTGTTTTTGCTGCTGTCTCTGGCATCGATGCTCAGTGTGATGTCATCAAAATACTCTTGGTCAGCGGCATCTTGGGTGACACAAATGATCAGCGGCGGCGTTGGGTTGTCCCATAGCTCTAATAAACGTGCTGCTGTGGGCATGGAGGTCTCATCGACGATCAGTAGTGTCTGTCCTGTGTGTAAATGCGCCACTTTTTCAGGAAACTCTCGTTTGGTGACCACGGTGTCACCTGCCTGCAGTGCCATGGCCCAATTGCCGCCTGAAGTATCGCCATGCAAAAAAACATCGACCCATGCTCGCACGCCATCAGCGCTCCGCCATGCTTTTCTTAAGGTGTAGTAGACCTGCGCTCTAGCAGGCTGCGTGGTGTTTTTGCTAGGCTGGCTGCTGCTGGCTGTCCTCGCGTTATGCGCCAAATCGAACAAATACGCGTAGCCTGCCTCGTTTGTAGGCACGGTATCTGGGCTAGAGCTGTCATGACGATGGTTTTGTGAGTCCATACTAAGCTCAAGACGCAGCATGTTTTCACTGACTTTATAGCTGCGTTCTACGACAAAGACTTGCCGAGTCAGCTTGATGGTTTTTTTACCCAGTTTTTTATCTGCTCGCTGCCTCAGCAAAATATACTGCTCTTGTAGCTCATCGACTTGCGTGAGAGGGGCGGCAAAACCAATAAAGAAAGACTGTGGTTGCCGGTGCCTGTCTTTGGAGTCGATAGGCCGCGTCGCCAAGGGTTTGGCTTGCAGGCAGATACCTTCTGCATAAATCGCAGTTAATTGCGCCTCTGTATGCTCAAGCTCAGCTGCCGATAATGGGCTAAATGCCCGCAAAAACCCAAGCAGCTCATCGATGTGTTCTTCATTGATGTGAGCGATGATGCCTGCCATCTCAGGGTCGTTTAGATCGGTATAAGGGCGGACTTGATCGTCTAAGTCGGGGGTGGTTACAAAAGAAAAGGCGGGGGTCATAGACATACTCACAAACAACAAACATTCAAAAAAGTACTTATATTAAAGGTAATGATAATTGTTTTTGTTATCATTTACGAGTTGAATTTACTAAATTTCTAAAAAGTAGACAGACTGGCAGGTAAAACGATTTATATCGTCTCTTATAACTGGGATAATGTGGTTGTAGTCAAATCTAAATAAATCAGATACATGGCTATGTTTATTTTAGAAACCTCTTTTACTGATATGTCGAATGAGAACCCATAAGTTATGAGCACTGATGTTAAGACCCCTTTGACTTTTAGAAGATATCCATCGACGACCGCTTTGCAGTGTTTTGAGACGGCAGCTCGGCATTTGAGCTTTACCAACGCCGCGCAAGAGATGCACATGACGCAAAGCGCTATCAGTAAGCAAGTCGCGCAATTAGAGGAGATGCTGAACCTGTCGCTGTTTTATCGGACGCCGCACCGCATCTCCTTGACGCCCGCTGGCAAGACTTACTATTTAGAGGTGTTAGAGATTCTCAAACATATCGAGGCGGCGACTACTAGTCTAATGTCAAACAATGATAATTCAGAAGTGCTGAAAATCGTCTCGCATCCGACCTTTTGCTCGCGTTGGCTGATGCCTGCGCTCAACGGCTTTGGCAGGGCTCATCCGTTGATTAATCTAAATATTAAAGAGCTGGCGGGGCCGTTTTTTTCTGAAGATCAAAATGTCGATGTGGCGTTTTTGTATGGTGATGGGATTTGGGGAGGGATGGAGTCCATCAAGCTGTTTGATGAGTATAATGTGGCGGTTTGTCATCCGGATTATTTGGCTGGCAAAGCGCCTTGTACGAGCAACATCGCTCAGTGCACTTTACTACAGCTCAGCTCTCGCCCCAGCGCTTGGTATGAGTATTTTAGACAGCAGGATATTCGTATCGAGGGCACCTTTGTCGGTCCACGTTTTGATACTTTTCATACGACTATTTCGGCGGCATTACTCGGCTATGGTATCGCCTTGGTGCCACTGCGCCTAGTGGCACCAGAGCTGCAGTCAGGGGCCTTGGTGCGTGCATGGAATTATGCAGCAAAGGGTCGGGGTGCTTACTATATATCTTATCCATTATCTTTGGGTAATTCGCACAAAGTCAAAGTTATTGTAGAGTGGATCTCAACTTACCTGCAACACTCAAACGACCCTCAGCAGGACATAGAGTGTGCATGGTAAGCTAAAAAATAAATGCATGCTTTTGGGTGTCAGCTCATTGTCAATGCTTTGTTGATGAGGTTTGATAATCGATGGGCTAAGCAGGTGCTGCTACCAGCTTGCTACCTGCCTGACCACCGGCCGACTTATGGCCGGTTTTTTATGCCAATGACAAAAAGGAATGATGCCACAACTATTCTTCGTTTGCTGATGATAGGCGGGTTTGCTCAAATTATATCTATCTAGTCAAGGAAGATAAGAGACAGCCATGGAGCAGCAAAAACACCTGAATAATAAAGGATACATACTTGTGAGCCATACCTTTATCAGTAGCGATGATATTCGCCACAATTTTTCTATCGCCATGTCAGAGATGTACCAAAAAGAAGTGCCGTTATATGGTGACCTCATCGATTTGGTGAGCGAGGTAAATACCGACGTATTAAATAAACAGCCTGATATCAGGCAGCAGCTTGTGCACACCGGAGAGCTTGATAGGCTAGGTATGGAGCGCCACGGTGCGATTAGATTGGGCACCGCCGCTGAGCTAAGCATGATGCGCAGGCTATTTGCGGTGATGGGTATGTATCCTGTAGGCTATTATGACTTGGCGGCTGCTGGCGTGCCTGTGCATTCTACGGCGTTTCGAGCGCTTGAGGCATCGTCATTAAATAAAAGCCCATTTCGCGTATTTACCTCTTTACTGCGCTTAGATTTGATCGATGATGAGGCCTTACGGCAAGAGGCGATGGCGGCGCTAGATAAACGCAAAATCTTTACAGATAACGTTATTAGCTTGATTGAGCGCTTTGAGGAGCAGGGCGGGCTGATGGCGGCAGACGCTAAGCAATTTGTTAAAGAAGCGTTAGAGACTTTTCGCTGGCATGACAAAACGCCCGTGTCAAAAGCGCTTTATCAGCAGCTATTAAGCCAGCATGGACTTATCGCCGACGTCGTCGGTTTTAAAGGCCCGCATATCAATCATCTGACACCCCGAACCTTAGATATCGATGCGGTACAAGCTGGTATGCGAGCAAAAGGTATCCCGCCAAAAGCCATTATAGAAGGGCCGCCAAGACGGCGATGTCCTATTTTATTACGTCAGACCAGTTTTAGAGCATTAGAAGAAGCGGTTAATTTTAAAAATCCAAAAGGCGGCTATCAAACGGGGCATCATACTGCGCGCTTTGGCGAGATTGAGCAGCGCGGTGTGGCTTTAACGCCCAAGGGCCGAGCGCTGTATGACCAACTGCTTAGCCAAGCACGCCGCCAGTTAGGGGCGACGCCAAATGCCGATAACGCCTTGGAGTATTATCAGATTTTAGAAAGTGCATTTGCAGCGTTCCCTGATGACTATCAAATGCTACACGATGAAGGGTTGGCGTATTTTTACTATCAAGCGGTCGATAGCGATACAGATAACGCGCAAACGCTAGATTCTATAGACGTAGAAAACATAGACGTAGAAAACGTAAATGACCCTTTATCAAAGCAAGTGGTTACTGATTTGCTTGAGCAAGGGGCTATTCGTCTTGAGCCGATTGTCTACGAGGATTTTTTGCCCGTCAGTGCGGCGGGGATTTTTCAGTCCAATTTGCATGACGACAGCACAAACGACAGTGCAAACAGCAATGAAAACGACGAAAACAGAGGCAAGCAAAGCAAGGGAGAGGTTTATTCAAATAAAGAAGCCTTTGAGAAAGCTTTGGGCGCTCAGGTTTACGATGAGCTCGCGCTTTATCAAACGCTGCAAGCAGAGAGTCTCAAAGCATGTCTACACAGGCTGATGCAACTTGCTGAATAAAAAAAGACAGTAAGCAGGGCGGGTATGCCCAGAGGTTTGCCTGCCATTCCAAAAAGGAATGACAGTAAGAAATTAATTATTTTGCAACTTGCCTAGGTGCAAGTTAAGTTAATAACTCTATCAAGGAAGCATAAACCAATATAAAAGGATTGATTATGATAAAGCAGTATATGGCCGCGATGGGTGTCAAAGAAGCGCAATATCAAAATGGTGACTTTGAGGTAACTAGCCCGATTGATGGCTCGGTGATTGGCAGCATAACCTTGGACAGCGTTGATGAGGTCGATACCAAGATTGCCAATGCCAAAAAAGCCTTTAAAGAATGGCGCGTGGTGCCTGCGCCAAGACGCGGTGAGCTGGTGCGTCTGCTTGGTGAAGTGCTGCGCGAGCACAAAGAAGATCTAGGGATGCTGGTGTCATATGAGGCCGGCAAGATTAAAGAGGAAGGCCTAGGCGAGGTGCAAGAAATGATCGATATTTGCGACTTTGCCGTTGGGGTGTCGCGTCAGCTTTATGGTTTGACGATTGCGTCAGAGCGCCCAGGCCACCACATGCGCGAGACATGGCATCCGCTCGGGGTGATCGGTGTCATCTCTGCCTTTAACTTTCCCGTTGCGGTTTGGTCGTGGAATACCGCGCTGGCTATCGTCTGCGGTAACCCTGTGATTTGGAAGCCCTCAGAAAAAACCCCGCTTGTCGCTTTGGCCTGTCAGGCACTGTTTGAAAAAGCCTTAGCCAAATTTGGCGATGCGCCAGAGCATCTATCACAAGTCTTACTCGGTAAAACCGATGTCGGTAACGCCTTGGTTGAGCACAAAGACGTGACTTTGGTGAGCGCCACCGGCAGTACGCGTATGGGCCGAGAAGTCGGGCCAAAAGTTGCCAACCGCTTTGGCAAATGCTTGCTTGAGCTTGGTGGTAATAACGCCATGATTTTGGCTCCGACTGCGGACTTAGATTTAGCCTTACGTGGTATTTTATTCTCCGCGGTTGGGACGGCAGGCCAGCGCTGTACGACATTGCGCCGTCTATTTGTCCATGAATCTATCAAAGACGATATCTTACCGCGCATCAAGTCCGCTTATGAAACCGTCAGCATCGGTCATCCACTAGAGGGCAATCTGGTCGGTCCACTGATCGATGAAGACAGCTTTAATAATATGCAAGCAGCATTGAGAAAAGCGCGAGAAGCAGGCGGCACGGTCACAGGCGGCGAGCGCGTCCTTGCAGACAAGTATCCTAACGCCTATTACGTAACGCCTGCCATTGTCGAGTTTGACGAGCAAAACGATGTCGCCAGAAGCGAGACGTTTGCGCCGATTCTGTATGTCATGACCTACCAAGACTTTGATGAAGCCATTGAGATGCAAAACGATGTGCCACAAGGCCTATCATCATGCGTGTTTACCAATGACTTGCGTGAAGCGGAAACCTTCCTCAGCGATCGCGGCAGTGATTGCGGTATTGCCAATGTCAATATCGGTACCAGTGGCGCTGAGATCGGCGGGGCGTTTGGCGGTGAAAAAGAAACCGGCGGTGGCCGTGAATCTGGCTCTGATGCGTGGAAAGTCTATATGCGCCGCCAGACCAATACCATCAACTACTCAAAAGAGCTGCCACTTGCCCAAGGCATTAGCTTTGGTTGATAAAAAGGTGAGTACAGACTTTTGCTAATCTGATGTATTTATAAATAAACTGCCAAGCCTAATTTATAGAAGCTTGGCAGGCCAAAAATAATAAGCAATCATGGATTGGTTGCCACTCCCATCGACGACTACTAAGGAAGGTAGAACTATCATGATCGATGATAAATCGCACGACCCCGATATAGATGGCTATGGCCCATCTTCTAACTTTTTGCTTGATATTGCCCCTCTGTTACTGACTGCTATCATTCTGATGATACAGTTCTTTGTATTTAAAGATTTTACCCCTCACATTCCTCTCGCTTGCGGCATATTAATCACCGGCTTATTTATGAAGCTGCGTGGTCGTCATTGGCAAGGTATGGAAGAGCGTTTTTTAAAAGTCATCAAAATTGGTTTACCTGCGATGATTATCCTGATGGGCGTGGGCATGCTCATCGGTGCATGGATTATCGCTGGGACGGTTCCGACCATTTTGTATTACGGCTTTAGTATCTTTTCCCCTTCCTCGTTTTTATTTTCTGTTTGTATCATTTGCGCCATTATCTCTGTCGCTACGGGTACCTCATGGGGGACTGTAGGTACCGTGGGTCTTGCGATGATGGGTATCGGTTTGGGGCTTGGTATCCCAGCACACCTAACGGGCGGCGCGATCGTTTCAGGGGCCTTTTTTGGTGACAAAATGTCGCCGCTATCAGACACCACCAACCTAACGCCTGCTGCTGCTGGCGTCGATCTTTGGGATCATATCAAAGGTATGTTACCGACGACCGTTCCCGCCATGATTACCGCTTTGGCTATCTATGCGTGGATAGGCATGGGGTATGGTGATGACAGTATTGACCTGTCGTCTATCCGCGCATTACAAGACAACCTTGCGGCCAATTACAACTTAAGCATCGTCACTTTGCTACCAGCGTTAGTGGTCATTGTCGCCGCTGTGATGAAAATGCCTGCGATACCGACGGTGTTAAGCGGGGTGCTGGTAGGCTCTGTGATTGCTGTGTTTATGCAGGGTGTGGCGGTGAGTGAGGTGTTTGATGTGTTACAAAACGGCTTTGTCAGTGAGACAGGCTTTGAGGTAGTGGATCAGCTGCTGTCAAAAGGTGGTGTCATGTCGATGACGTGGGTCATCAGCTTGACCATCTTTGCCTTGGGTTTTATCGGTGCGCTTGAGCACTACGGCACGCTTAGGGCTATCATGGCAAAGATTAATAACTTTGTAAAATCGCGTCTGGGTCTGGTGTTTACTACGTACGGCAGTGTGCTTAGTGTCGGGACACTCATCGGTGATGTTTATACCACTTGTGTTTTGCCAGGCCGTTTGTTGCAAGACAAATATAAAGAGATGGGCTATAAACGTACGACATTGACGCGCTCTATCGAAGACGCGGGGACGCTTTTGTCGCCCCTTATCCCATGGAACATGGGTGGTAGCTTTGTGGCAGCGACACTCGGTATCGCCACCTTGACCTATGCGCCTTTTGCCTTTGCCTGCTGGTTGTCGCCTTTATTTGGCCTGCTTTGGGCGTTCCTTGATAAGTTCATACCGCGTGAAGAGCCGGCCACAGCAAAGCTCGACACCAATGCTTCACTAAGTGAAGTATGCTAAAGGGAGTCTAGTATGTTGCAAGAGCAGTGTTTGTGGAACATAACGACGCCTACTATTGACGCATATAGCCAAATGAGTAGCGATACCCAAGCGGCTGTCTGCGTCATTGGCGGCGGCTATACTGGACTGTCTGCAGCGATTCATCTGGCTGAAAAAGGCATCAAAGTCGTCTTGCTTGAGAGTCAAAGTATCGGTAGTGGCGGCTCAGGGAAAAGCGTGGGTCTGGTCAATGCGGGTACGTGGGCGCGCCCTGATGACTTGAGCATTAGCCTAGGCGAGGCAGATGGTGAGCGCTTGACCGAAGCGCTTGGTCAAGCGCCGGGTTTGGTGTTTGACTTAATCAAACGCTATGATATCGACGCGCAAGCGACCCAAGCGGGCAACATTCATATGGCGCACAATGCCAAAGGCGAGATTGATGTCGATATCAGATACGAGCAGCTCAGTCGCCGCGGTGCTAATGTGGAGGTATTGACAGGCAGTAAGTGTCATGAATACTGCGGTACCACCAGTATCAATAAAGCCTTATTAGACCACCGCGCGGGTACTATCAATCCACTGGCTTATGTCCGAGGGCTTGCCAAAGTCGCTGCAAGTCTTGGCGTGACGATCTATGAACACTCTGCTGTTGAATCACTAGAAAAAGTAGGCGGTCATTGGTACGCCAGAACGGCCAAAGCATGTGTCAAATCTGAGCGTGTGATTATAGCAACCAACGCTTATACCGAAGGCGAATGGACAGATATCGCCAAGACTTTTTATCTGGTTTATTACTATCAGATTGCATCCGAACCGCTGAGCGGTGCAGCGGCAGAGCGCATATTACCCTACAAAACAGGTGCCTGGGACACACGTCTGGCGCTATCTAGCTTTCGCCGTGATAACGATGGTCGATTGCTATTAGGTACCGTCGGTGGCATGCAGATGAAGCCCAAATCCTTTTATCAATCGTGGGCCAATGCGGTGCAAAAAAGCTACTATCCAGATCTGCCCGCGTTTGACTGGCAGTATGAATGGTGCGGTAGCTTTGGCTTTACCCAAGATCATATCTTTCGCGTGATGGAGCCAGACGAAGGCTTGCTGATGGCGACGGCTTATAATGGTCGCGGCATTACCACTGGTACGCTTATGGGTAAATGCTTTGCAGACTATATCGTGACCGGAAAAAGAGACAGCATTCCTCTGCCTTTCAAGACTTTAGAGGAAGCAAAGGTGACTTTTGGCGGTATCAAGTCTGGGTTTACAGAGCTTGGCCTCACACTGTATCACGCTGGTCAATGTCTCAAGATCATCAGATAGTTTGGTTATTTGCATAGTGAGGTTATTGATTTAGTTAAAATGATAAACCGTGATAAAAGCTCTAAAAATGGTGGGTTGCTTATTAGCTTTTTTAATGTCACATTTAAGAATTGTTCATAGTAAAATAACAAAACAGATTAAGGATAATTATGCAGATTTTAGACATTCATACCGTAAAAAAACAGCTAACCATGCCGATGGCCATCAGTGCTATCGAGGAGCTGCTGAAGAGACAAGGCGAGCATCCGAGCTGGATTAAAACACCTGAGCGCCTAGTCATTCCTACTTTTCAGGAGAGTGATGCACACACCTCAGGCTCGCATTTGTCGATGCCGTCAGTGGTTTTTGATGGTGAAAACGAGTATGCAGTCGTCAAGCTGGTCACCATCTGTCCCGACAATCCTCAGCGCGATAAACCAACCACCATGGCCGCCATCACTGTCTCAAATAATGAGACAGGCGATATGCTGGCTTTTTTGGACGGAATATATATCACCCAAGTGCGTACCGCCGCGCTGTCGGGGATAGCGACTAAACATCTGGCAAATCCACACAGTCGGGTGGCAGCAGTGGTCGGTACAGGCGGGATGGCATATGAGCAGCTAAACGCTATTCTCACAGTACGTCCAGATATCACGCACGTAAAACTATGGAATAGAACGGCGCAGACGGCGCATCAGTTTCGAGACAGGTTTATACAAGAGTATCCACAATGGCAAGTTGATGTTCAAGTTTGTGAGCATATTGAAGAGGCGATCAGAGACGCAGATATTATCAATCTGGCCACACGCGCGACGGCAGGACTATTTGAAGCGGCGCAGATAAAGGCAAATGTTCATATCAATGCGGTGGGTGCTTATCAGGCCACGATGAAGGAAGTTAGCAACTCAGTGATAGAGGCCTGCGACTCTGTGATCATTGACGATGCTGAAGGCGGCTTACATGAAGCAGGGGATTTGATACAAGCGCATGAAGACAGTGATAGTGCTTGGACATGGGATAGGCTCACTGGCACATTAGGGGACTTGATCAATAAAAAAATTAGCCTCGATGTGAAGGAAGATAAAGGTATGACGCTGTTTAAATCAGTGGGCGCAGCCAGCTTTGATGCAGCCGTCGCTTTACAGGTAGCAAAAAAAGCCAAAGCAAAAAGCTTGGGTCAATGTGTCACGCTATAAGGGCTGAGTATTTATCCTTATACAATCAATCCAACGTAACACTGACACACACCATGTCATGTCCGTATTTTAAAATAAGTGAACTTAAGTGTCCTCAACTCAATCAATAGTCATCTAAAAGAGATAAAAATGGCCGTTATAAAATATCCGTAACTCTTTTTACCTTTTATATTCTCCTGACTTTATCAATGGCTATTGATAATCATAGGCTTAAGAGTTGACAATATTTCAATAAGCACTATACTTTTCTCACGTGGCAGCCCATAACTTTTGTTGATAATGCTGTTGTTTTACGCTCAACCTAACTACGATGAGAATCCCAGTTATGCTTTCACAACGCGCTCGTCTGCATCAGCTCTATGTAGGTGCAGATGTCCTGCCTTTTGACGCCTTATACCCAGTCACCTTTTTATGGCAGAGTAGTATCCATCAACACGCGGTGGGCAGTATACTGGCTTATACTCAGTGTTTTTTGGATAGCGACGCTTGTTTATCACTCATCGGCACACCAGTTTGTCTCACCACGCTTACCGCCGCTCGCAAACCCACTTATCGCTGTGGACATATCAGAGCCGTCCACTACCAGCACTCAGATGGTGCTATTCACTTTTATAGCTTAGATGTTGCCAGCCCAGATTGGCAACTCACTCAGTCTATCCATACCCGCAGCTTTGTGAACCAGTCTACGCTCGATATCATCACCGCGATCCTTGGTGATTATGACTTTGAATGGCAGCTCTCAGACCCACTCTTATCATCAGAACAGCTGACCGCACCACTCGCCATGCGCAGCCAATTTGATGTGAGTGACTATGAATTTATCACAGGATTACTGGCAGATATCGGCATATCGGCTTTATGGATAAACGGCGACTCAGCCGACAATCTTGGTCACTGGCAGCTAATCAACACTTTAGAGGATAGCACGCTTGAGCCAGTAAGCTACCGCTATGCTGCGTCTTCCGTACAGTCCGGTAGTGATATCGTGGACGAGCTACAGATCAGAGCCAAGCAACGCGGCACCTCTATTGTGGCAGTACGCGCTGATGGGTTGTCAGCGGATACTCTCTATGAAGGCCAAGCTTATGACGATTCTGCACTGGCTATGCAAGATAAGACCGTCTTATTAGGGGCGCCGTCTCGAGTCGATAGCGATGCTGCTGCCACTCGTATGGCCAAGCAGTGGGTCGCTGCTAATACCTGCAATAGAGAGTATTACACCGCTGCTGGTTCGATGCGCGGCATGCATATCGGCAATCGCGTGCATATCGATAACTTATCGACTGTTCACACTTTAGCAAGCTATTGCACCGCACTTACTATGATCGGCATCGAACCAGATAGCGACAGCGTCTCTTACCATCATGCTTCTTTTATAGCGGACTGGCTCACTCGTACTAGTAAGCACGCCCATCAAAGCAGCCAACAGCAAACCGACATCTTGTATACGGTCAGCACCGTCCATCAGTCGTATGCAGCCATTCCCCAATACGGTATCGACATCGCACAAGACACCGGAGTTTGGGTAACCGCCACACTATTAGACTCTGCTATTCCATACTGTCCCTATCCCAGCAAACTCGCCTTTGTCAGCAGTACCTATACAGGCGTTACCCAAGCCCGTACCGGTGATCAAACTACCTCAGCGAGTCCAAGCTACGCCTCACAGGTGACCGATGACGGTCTGCAGCGCACCATCACCACTCCGGTATCTGCTGGTATCAGCCCGCACGACGATGGGGTGACGCCACCGCTGCGCAGTTTGCAGTTGTCCTCAGGTGCCACTCACGGCTGGCAGTTTGCCCCAAGACTCGGACAGTCGGTGCTGCTCAACCACTGGTACGGTGATAAAGACAGCCCCGTCATTAGCCGCAGCCTCTATGACGGTATTGGTATGGGCGACACCGATGATAAAGACATCACTTCCCGTGATAGCGGACTCTCCAATCGCCACAACCTACAAAACGGATCCTCACCAAGATGGCATGGTGGCGGTCTGGGACATTCGCAAATCAAGGATGATGACGCGCATAGCGGCTGGATAACCGGTATCGCTCAATACGGACTTAACGATCAATCTGAAGTCAGTCTTCTCTTTGATGACACTCCAAACCAGATCAGCATGCAGTGGTCGGTCAACACTGCTAGTCGTGCCAACGCCCAAACCCCCACCAGCACCAGCAGTGCTACTTTCTCACCAGATGAGCACATCCTTGAGCTTGGTGTCCTACGCCATCGCTACAGCAACCATCAATCGACAAGCAGCGGACAGGGTATAAACCTTGCCACCGATCACGGGCTACAAGCCACAGCGGATAGCGGAGTCTTGCTCTCCACCTTTGGTATCCGGCACAGCCAATCCGAGCATGAATCGGCGTGGGTCAACGACGCAGGACAACGCCAGCTGAAACTGGGTGCTGAGCTGAGCGAGACACTGATGGAAGCCAAACAAGCGCACTTGCAACCGACAAAAGAGATCAGTAGTGCGAACGCGTCTATAAAAGCCTTTGAAACCGCAGCGCAGGTGATCGATGAGACCCTACAAACTGAAGTCTTAGGTGCGTCCGATGTACTAGTAGTCAGCAAAGACAGTATTTTGGCATCAAGCAACAACACCCTAACCACAGCCAAGACCATCGTACGCCAATCAGGCGCTACCCAATCGGATGTGGTGGCAGGCAACTATACCTTAACGGCAGATCGTATCGAGTCGCTATCAGGGATAGCCGGACAGGCTGCGCTATCAGGACTGCATATCAGCGCCAACACAAAGCCGCTAGCAATACAAGCACAGGGCGGTGAGCTGCAATTGCACAGCCAGCAATCCATGACCATCGGTAGCGAGTCGGGACAGGTGAATATCGCAAGTCCTAAACGTATCAAGCTGCAAACCAGCGCGGGGGCGTCGCTGACGATTGATGAGAGCGGGATTAAGCTCGTTTGCCCGGGGGAGATTAAGGTGAATGCGGTGAAGAAGAGCTTGGTGG
Source organism: Psychrobacter sp. Rd 27.2 (assembly GCF_001921755.1). NCBI lineage: Bacteria > Pseudomonadati > Pseudomonadota > Gammaproteobacteria > Moraxellales > Moraxellaceae > Psychrobacter > Psychrobacter sp. Rd 27.2. The sequence goes on from NZ_MRYB01000003.1 coordinate 196,607, forward strand.
GCGGGGCGAATATTACGCCAACCCTGCCATCTCTAGGTGGCTCAGAGATCAAATCTTATCTAACTTATGTCGCCAAGGACACGTTCGGAGAGCCTATCGCTGATACTGAATACCTGCTGTTTATGGACGACGGTACGGTTAAAAAAGGTAAAACCGATGCGCAAGGCCGCACTGAACAGATCGTCACAGACACGCCTGAAGAAGTGGGTATACATATCGTTGGTGATGAGCATGAGGGATTTACATTGAGTTTTGGGGATGATGAGTAATGGCTTTAGATAGAAACTTAGAAATAAAGGCTATTTACAACAATGGTAAACCTGCTCAATATGAAAAGGTTGTAATAGCGTACCAAACTAAAAGTGGAATAAAGGAGAAAACCTTTACCTCAAATGCCGATGGTAATATCAAAACTGGTATTAAGATATCTAAACTATCTCCAAAAAATACTTTTTTTTATTATGATGGTGGGCAAGGTTATCCTAAAGTTTTAAATCAAGATACTCAGTCCATTGGTCATATACATTTGCTAAAAGTTAGCTCAGAAAACCCATTAAGTTTCTTAATACTATATGAATACTTTGATAAAGATGGATCTACAAAAGGCGATTGGATCTCTGAACTGGACTACAAGATTTATAATAAAGGTAAAGTCATAAAAATCGGTAAAACAGATGAGAACGGTATGACTGCACCGTTCCAAGGAATAAAAGATCAAGGTTACCAGATTAAAATTAAACCAAAAGGAGCTTCTTCATATTTAAATGCCAAGGTTCGTAAGAAATATCAAGGCACTCAGAGTTCAATCATAAAACATGATGGGAAGACTTCGAGCTATGCTGTATGCTTAGAAACTTTTGTTGGGTTTAAAGTGGTCAATAATAAAAATAAAGGCATTCCCAACGTTAAAGTATGGCTGATCGATGAGAATGGCGAAAAGAAAGGAGCTGTAAAAACGACTGATAAACATGGACGTATCGCCCCTTTTATTCAAAACTTTGTCCGCAGCGTCAAAGTATCTCTTGCAGGTTGTGAGCTGACCTTAAAAGAAAAAGAGATAGTCATTCCCAAGCATCAAGGCGAAGACCCTTATCATGTTATTGAAATAAAAACCATGATGTGTAGTACGGTGCCAGATAAACCGGATATTGAGGCTATGCTTGGAAGTAAAAGCAAGCTGCCTATCGTTTATGATCTTGCAAAAAAAGAACTATTGATCTTAAAACCAAAAGACTTTAAGCAGTTCGATGAAATATCTGCTGAGCTTGGCAAGCTGGTGCAAATGACCTATCAGCAGCGAGCAAGACTAGAGGGAGCTTATCAGCAGGGTAGATCGATTAAAGAGATACAAGACATAGAGGACGCACTAGGCATCGCGGAAGACGCAGTTAAAGAGAAGCTTAATAGTAGCTTTGCCACGAAATCTGACTTAAAAGAAGTGTTTTTAGTAGAGCGCTACGCTGGAAACGACAGAGGTAGAGGTAATACTCGCTTAGTCAGACGTTATCTAGAAAATGATGCTTATCTACGGTACCGTAATAATCGTATTAATCAGACAGATTATAGTATCAGTCTTGAGACAGGTAGTGGTGTCGGTATTTCGGCCAGTCCTGAGTCATTAGATGTGGCCGGACTCGTCGATAGTATCAAGAATATCTCTTTATCCGTTGAGAAAGAATGGGAATCTGAGCAGTATAGTAAAGATTTAGATTTAAGATTTTTAAGTGATAGTCTCATAAGCTCTGCTAATGAGCTTAGTCGCTCTATCCAGATATCCGAAAGTTTGGATGTTGATGCCACTGCTCAGTGGTTACGTGCCATTGGCGGAGCATCAGCTAGTGGCTCAGCGGAATGGAATCCTAAAGAAGGTGATATAGAGCTTAGTGGTGGATTTGACGTCAGTGGCAAGCTAGTGCTTTGCGAAGGGAATATCGAGACGAGAATGGCGATACCCTCAAAAGACGGCTGGCGATTACATGCAGAGTTTGAAGCTGCTGGTAAAATAGACTTAGGTGCGATACGCTTTATAGTGTCTTGCGACTTTTATGGGTTCACAGGCGTAAAAGCGAGCATTGCAGGCTCTGCCTCCATTAAGTTTGAAGGCGGCTCGCAAAAGCTCGTATCCGCCAGCCGTGTACCGAGACAGACGGCGGCGAATATGTGGGATGCGGCAAATAAGCAGCGCAAATTCGATGTCGAACGCAGCTACGAGCCAGTTGAGGTTATGGATGCCAACTCTAATACTAAAGCGGATATCGGCGTCGATGCCTTTGCTGGTGCTGAGGTAGGTGTCACACCTGCTGGCAGTATCGAATGGCTCAATCCTGAGGTGAAGGACTTTAGATCTTTTGCTAAGGTATCAGGTACGATCGCAGGCAGTGCGGGCGTTGGCTTTAGTGGTAGTTTCTATATTTTCTACCAAGGTGGTAAGTTTAAAGTACGGGCGCAAGCGGCACTGTGTTTTGGACTTGGTGGTAAAGGTGGTATGGAGTTTGAGATAGATTCTGCATTGATTGCCGAATTTATACGCTGGTTGTCTTATCAGCTCTTACATGCAGGGTTTCGAACTTTAGTTTATATCCAAGGAGCCGCTTTTACAGCAATAAGTCAATTGTCAGTGTTGATGCTTGGTCAGAATTCTCAATTTACCCAATCATTACAAAAAATAACGGACGATTTTAGGAAATTCTTAACTTATATTGATACTGATAAAGCAAGAGTAGCCCTTGCTAAACGTATTATTAGTAAACGGGATGACGATTGGCTTAAATATGCGACCCCTGAAGCCAAAGGAATGCTCCTCTATCAACTGACTCGTTTCGCTTGGTTAAGTCATACTGAAGACCTGCCTACTGCTAGTGTTAGAAGTACAATACCTATCGATATTGATTTTGATCTCTTAGAGTATCGTAAACAGGCTATTATTATCATCTTTGCTACCATTACCACCTCTCCTGAATGGCGCAATACGCTACAGCATATGACTGTTAACGGAGCAAAAGGAAATTTGGGTAAAAACGAAGGCGATGTTATTCGACTGCTTAACTACGGTACAGGAATGGCAGATGAAGCCGCTGTGCTAGCAATGATTAATTCAAACAGTACAGCGAAGCCTAATACTGGTAGCCATTATGTTAATGTCTATATAACCATGCGTCAAAAAATCAAGCCTACATATCCTAAAGGCATCGAAGTGGTCAAAAATACCGATGCTAATTATGATATTTACAGCAAAATGGGCGACTATACTAGTCCAACCTTCTACGCCGCTGCCAATCCAGACCAGTACGATCATTCCGCCTTTGATGACTATAGAGATGTATCACCAGTCAAAAGAAGTAATAACGATATTTATAATGTCTAACCCATCAAATAGTAATTTTCCTTTAGGATATAGGTTTGCTTGAGTTAACAACACACCGAGCGGAAGTCGTTCTATTTTGATTTAAATTAGGATCATCAGAGATTAGAGGCGGGTTTGGTTCTTTCTTAAATCTTTTAATAGTAACGGCACCTCCCGCATGTACATTACCAGCTGATCCTTCATTGGCTTCTACACCTCGTAGTACTTTCCTTATGCCTGTCTTAGGACCTTGCGGGTTATGCTCTGGACTATTAGCATAATAATCAGGATCGTACCAGTCCATCATCCATTCGTAGTTTTGATTGATTAAATCATAAAGTCCTAGAGAATTGGGTGGATATAATCCTACTAAGGGAACTGCAAAAACAGGATCATATTTTCCACTAATTGTCCTTTGTTCCTCATACGTCCAAATATTACGGCCTGGATCGATCTCTCCGGTGTCCGTTGGAAATAGGATATACTCTCCGCGATTACGCGCCGCATATTCCCACTGTGCTTCAGTTGGCAAATTCATTGGCACTTCAAGCTGTTGACCCAACCATTGACAGTAGTGCTGCGCCGTTTGCCAGTTGATACCTGCCGCAGCATTAGGTTGACGTATCTCTATTCCTATACTTTGCATTCCTTCCTTTGGTTGTCCAGTTGCCATACTATAGATATCAAAGTCACCATAAGTGGCTTTGTAGGCATTCATACTAAAGCTATCGAGCGTCACGGGATGCAGCGGTTTATTATCAGCTTGTCCTGTCAGTGGTAGACCATCCGTCCAGTCGAGCTTATGCCCAAAGTCACCCATCTCAAAGCTGCCGCCTTCGATAAAGCGCATATTTTCTTTTTGCTGAGCTAAGAAGTCATTTAATTGCTGCTGTTCATCTGCTGTTAGATCATTTCGAGTTTGGGGAATGCCATCGCTATCTACCTTCGGTGTAGGTTCAGTGGCGCAGGCGGTGATAGAAAATAGAGGTAAGATAAACAAAGATACGAATAGAGGTTTTAGATTCATAATGAGCTACAGTGAGTTTTTGTTGATAATTTCAGGTAATTATACTCATAATTTTGGTCTATTGTCTAAGTCGTTATATTAAACAACAGTTGAGATAGGGAGGGTTGATAAAATGCATCAATGGGGCGAGTTTATCCTGATCTACCTTAAAGGCATCGAAGTGGTCAAGAACACTGACGCTAACTATGCTATTGATAGCAAACTTGATGACTATACTGGTCCAACCTTCTACGCTGCTGCCAATCCAGACCAGTATGATCAGTCAGTCTTTAGTGGTTTTACAGATACAGTGCCCATCAAACAGAATGATGATACTTATAACGTTTAGTAAATTAGAGCGTAACACCTCTCTAAGATATAGGCTTTATAGAATTAGCAACACAACGTGCAGAAGTTTTACTATTTTGATTAATACGATCTATATCCATCACTAAAGGTGGATTAGGATCGCTTTGAAATCGTCCGACAGTGATCTCACCCACGACTTGTTGATTGTGTGCCGATCCTTCTCCAGCAGCCACGCCTCGCAAGACTTTTTCTGTACCTGTTTCTGGTCCCTGTGGATTATGCTCTAGACTATTAGCGTAATACTCAGGATCGTACCAGTCCACCATCCATTCGTAGTTTTGATTGGATAGATCGTGAAGCCCTAAAGGATTAGGAGGGTATAGACCTACAATAGGGACTGGAGCAACGGTATCATATTTTTCGCTCATGGCATTCTTTTGCTCATAAGTCCACATATTGCGCCCCGGATCGATCTCTCCTGTGTCCGTTGGAAATAGTATATATTGTCCGCGATTGCGCGCCGCATACTCCCACTGTGCTTCAGTTGGCAGGCTCATAGGAACATCAAGCTGACTTCCTAACCACTGACAATAATGCTGGGCGGTTTGCCAGTTAATGCCAGCTGCCACATTTGGTTTGCGTATTTTAAGATTATTTTTCTGTGTGCTTACTTTCTCTTGCCCCGTTGCCATACTATAGACATCGAAATCACCATAAGTTGCCTTGTAGGCATTCATACTAAAGCTATCAAGCGTGACTTTATGCAGGGGTTTATTATCAGGTTGTCCAGTTAATGGCAAACCATCCGTCCAGTCGAGCTTATGCCCAAAGTCGCCCATCTCAAAGCTACCGCCTTCGATAAAGCGCATATTTTCTTTTTGCTGAGCTAAGAAATCATCTAGCTGCTTTTTTTCATCTGCTGTTAGATCATTTCGAGTTTGGGGAATGCCATCGCTATCTACCTTCGGTGTAGGTTCAGTGGCGCAGGCGGTGATAGAAAATAGAGGTAAGATAAACAAAGATACGAATAGAGGTTTTAGATTCATAATGAGCTACAGTGAGTTTTTGTTGATAATTTCAGGTAATTATACTCATAATTTTGGTCTATTGTCTAAGTCGTTATATTAAACAACAGTTGAGATAGGGAGGGTTGATAAAATGCATCAATGGGGCGAGTTTATCCTGATCAGCCCTAAAGGCATAGAGGTGGTGAAGAATACCGATGCTAATTACGATATCTACAGTAAGATGGGTGACTACACCAGTCCAACTTTCTATGCTGCCACTAATCCAGACCAGTATGATCAGTCAGTCTTTGATGGCTATAGAGATGCAGCACCAATCCAGAGAAATGATGATGATACTTATAATGTCTAGTTAATTAAACCTTAATACTTTTAAGACATGGGCTTGCTTGAATTAGCTACGCAGCGGGCAGAAGTTGCTCTATTTTGATTTATATTAGAATTATCAGAAATTAAAGGTGGATTCGGCTCTCTTTGAAATCGTTTAATAGTAACGGCACCTCCAGCACGTACATTACCAGCTGACCCTTCAGTAGCATCTACACCTCGCAATACTTTATCTGTACCTATTTCTGGGCCTCGTGGATCATTTTTTGGACTATTAGCATAATACTCAGGATCGTACCAATCTATCATCCATTCGTAGTTTTGATTAGATAGATCATAAAGCCCTAAAGGATTGGGTGGATATAATCCGACAATAGGAACTGTAAGGACGAAAGAATTATACTTATCGCTCAGCTTACGCTGCTCTTCATATGTCCACATATTACGTCCAGGATCTATATCTCCTGTATCGGTTGGAAATAAGACATATTCTCCGCGATTACGCGCCGCATACTCCCACTGGGCTTCGGTTGGCAGATCCATTGGTACGTCTAACTTTTGCCCCAGCCATTGACAATAGTGCTGGGCGGTTTGCCAATTGATACCCGCCGCAGCATCAGGTTGGCGTATTTTAAGATTATTTTTCTGTGTGCTTACTTTCTCTTGCCCCGTTGCCATACTATAGATATCAAAGTCACCATAAGTGGCTTTATACGCATTCATACTAAAGCTATCGAGCGTCACAGGATGCAAAGGCTTATTATCAGCTTGTCCTGTCAATGGTAGACCATCCGTCCAGTCGAGCTTATGCCCGAAGTCACCCATCTCAAAGCTGCCGCCTTCGATAAAGCGCATATTTTCTTTTTGCTGAGCTAAGAAGTCATTTAATTGCTGCTGTTCATCTGCTGTTAGATCATTTCGAGTTTGGGGAATGCCATCGCTATCTACCTTCGGTGTAGGTTCAGTGGCGCAGGCGGTGATAGAAAATAGAGGTAAGATAAACAAAGATACGAATAGAGGTTTTAGATTCATAATGAGCTACAGTGAGTTTTTGTTGATAATTTCAGGTAATTATACTCATAATTTTGGTCTATTGTCTAAGTCGTTATATTAAACAACAGTTGAGATAGGGAGGGTTGATAAAATGCATCAATGGGGCGAGTTTATCCTGATCTACCTTAAAGGCATCGAAGTGGTCAAGAACACTGACGCTAACTATGCTATTGATAGCAAACTTGATGACTATACTGGTCCAACCTTCTACGCTGCTGCCAATCCAGACCAGTATGATCAGTCAGTCTTTACTGATACACAAGATGTCTTGTTGAGCAGGCAAAATAATAATATCTATCATGCAAATAAAAAAGAGTCTAAAAATATATTTTTTGCCAAATCGAAGTTGGGTTCAGAGTCAAGGTGACACTTAACCTTTTGCGTTAGGTGTCATTAATTTTGATGATGTAAATTGTATAGGTTGGGGTCAATTCAGTATTCGCAGCTTTAGGGCAGGGCACGGTTTGGGCACCAAATGGGCAGCGCACCATCACTACGCCTGTATCTGCTGGTATCAGCCCGTATGATGATGGCATCACCCCGCCGCTTAGAGCATTACAACTGTCCTCAGGTGCGACTCACGGTTGGCAGTTTACCCCAAGACTCGGACAGTCGGTGCTGCTTAACCACTGGTACGGCGACAAGGATAGCCCGCTGATCAGCCGCAGCCTCTATAACGGTATCGGCATGGGCGACACTGATGATAAAGACATCACTTCCCGTGATAGCGGACTCTCCAACCGGCATAACCTACAAAACGGATCCTCACCAAGATGGCATGGTGGCGGTCTGGGACATTCACAAATCAAGGATGACGACGCACATAGCGGCTGGATAACCGGTATCGCTCAATACGGGCTGACCTCTAATAGTGAAGTCAACCTACTGTTTGATGACACTCCAAACCAGATCGGCATGCAGTGGAGTGTCAATACCAATGCCCATGCTAACGCACAGCACCCAACGACCACCAACAAAGCAGTCTTTGCCCCAGATGAGCACATCCTCGAGCTTGGTGTCCTACGCCATCGCTACAGCAACCATCAATCGACAAGCAGCGGACAAGGGGTCAACCTTGCCACCGATCATGGACTGCAAGCCACAGCAGACAGTGGCATGCTGCTCTCTACCTTTGGGATCCGGCACAGCCACTCCGAGCATGAATCGGCGTGGGTCAACGACGCAGGACAACGCCAGCTGAAACTGGGTGCTGAGCTGAGTGAGACCCTGATGGAAGCCAAACAAGCGCACTTGCAATCCACCCAAGAGATCAGTAGTGCGAACGCGTCTATAAAAGCCTTTGAAACCGCAGCGCAGGTGATCGATGAGACCCTACAAACTGAAGTCTTAGGTGCGTCCGATGTACTAGTAGTCAGCAAAGACAGTATTTTGGCATCAAGCAACAATACCCTATGGATAGCCAAGACCATCGTACGCCAATCAGGCGCTACCCAATCGGATGTGGTGGCAGGCAACTATACCTTGACGGCAGATACTATCGAGTCGCTATCAGGGATAGCCGGACAGGCTGCGCTATCAGGACTGCATATCAGTGCTAATACCAAGCCAGTAGCGATACAAGCACAGGGCGGTGAGCTGCAACTGCATAGCCAGCAATCCATGACCATCGGTAGCGAGTCGGGACAAGTGAATATCGCAAGTCCGAAACGCATCAAGCTGCAAACTAGCGCGGGGGCGTCGCTGACGATTGATGAGAGCGGGATTAAGCTCGTTTGCCCGGGGGAGATTAAGGTGAATGCGGTGAAGAAGAGCTTGGTGATGGGAGCTAAAGTCAATGCGCCGATGATTGCTTTGCCAACGTCGGGGTTGTTTAGTAAAGCGTTTGATCTTAAAAAGCTGTTACCGCAAGACTTAATAGATCAAGGCATCAGCTATAAGCTTATTAATCACTCGAAAGGTACAGAGATTGAAGGTAAGCTTGATGAAGAGGGTCAGACCTTAAGTGTATTTGGCGATAAGGCTGAGAAGGTTGAGTTAATATTAGATAGTATTTCAATTAGAGAAGATGACAGTTTCGAGTTAACTCCTTTAGATGATGAATATAATTATGATGACGGTGACTGTGGTTGTTAGTCTCTGATAATTAGCCGTTTAGGAAAAGAACATGGAAACTTTTAATAAATACAGAGATATTAATTTGATAATTATTATATATAAGATAATGACAAGTTTGATATTTCTTACACTTGTGCTATTAACGTATGAAGCTAACGCCCAATCAAATAAAAATTTTAAAAACTATGTTTTAAATAACTCAGGCAACGCAAAAACGTTTAAAATTCGAGCTATAACTTGTTCTAACAATACTTGGGATTATTGTTTTACACCTGTATCAGTTGAAATAAAAGATAGGTTTGATTCTAATTGGCATCAGACGATAAATATTAATACTGCTGTGCCTTCCTTACAAGAAATGAACACTAGGCTATCTTCAGATACTCGTACCAGACAATACTCTAAATATGAAAGATACACTTTTATATTTGGTGATTTTAATTATGACGGTTATACAGATTTTGCCTATATATCAGGATTACTAGGAAATTATGGAAGCCCTTCTTATACTTTTTACCTATATAATCAAAATAAAAAAACTTATGAATCCGATTTACAATTTTCTGAGTTAACTACTCAAGGTAGATCAGTGCCAGACTTCAATTACGTTCAAAAGGAAATAGTATCCTCTGAAAAAAATGGATCTGGAAACCTTTCGAGCTACTACCATATCAAATCTAATGAACCACAGCTATTTAAAGTTATTAGCCGAGATTATATAAGTAAAGCCGACAAAATATATTTAAAGACGACTACTAAAGTTTTGAATAGTAATAATGAATGGACGTCTTCTATAAGTTACGATGAATATACTGATTAATGTCAATTAGGTCGAAATATGGCTACTAAAAAATTTGAGATTTTAAAAGCTGAGTCTGTCAGACTTCTTATAAAAACTTGCTTTGAAAATGAAGTAACCCAGCATGCTCAAATTGCATGTGTATTAGCTAATTGCCAACATGAAACTCTGAATTTCTTGTATTCAGAGGAAATTAATGGTAGAAGTCAAGCGAAATTATTGGGATATAGAGGGGGCATTGAATATTTTGGAAGAGGGTACATACATTTAACTCACATAGATAATTATCAAGAAGCAGATAGTAAACTTGGTCTTGGCGGAAAACTGACTCGTAATTTAGACTATGCTACCAATCCTAATATAGCAGCTAAAACGGCTGTAATAGGTATGCGAGATGGTTGGTTCACTGGGCTAGGACTTGAACGATGGCTTGATGGTGATAAGGGCTGGATTACTGGAGATGGTCTTTCTTACTATTATGCAAGACAAATTGTAAATGGAGATTTTAAAACAACAAACACTGCAGAAATTGCTAAAGAATGGAGCTTAAAAATCCCCTCAGTTGTCAATGACATAGACGGGTATTCAGTGTTATCAGTTAGCTTGATTGATATTAGAGAAGCGTCAGTTCCTGGCTCATTGATTGAAATAACTGTTGCTGAAGACTCGAGCTTTTCACAAAAATTTACAACTAACAAAGAGGGAGTAATTCCATATATATATGCTCCTCTCAATTCTACTTTAGAATTTAAAATTAATAATCGAACTTGTAGAAATAAATTATTAATGGATAAAAAATTAAAATCTACTACTTTGGTCAATTCTAACTGTAAATTTAATACCGATACCAAACCGCATCAGGTAGTTGATAATCCAAATGATAAAAATTCAAGTGAACCAGATAAAGATAATACTGTTTCTAATCAGCTAATTGAAACTGAAAGTGATAATCAGTCGAAAGTAGATAGTGTGACTTTCAACATCAAACTAGTCGAAGGCGATACAGGAAAGCCCCTACCCAATACAACCTATTATCTTGAGTATAAAAACAATATCAAACCCCATAAAACCGATAGCTCAGGTATCGAATCAGGTGTAACAGCTGATGTTAGCCAGTCTATCGGTGTCTATCTTGATGACGACGACGGTAAAAAGCAATCCATCTACAGCATGTCATTTCCCGTAACAGGCGACTTAAACGGACGGACTAAAGTAATCAAAGTCCCTGTCGTTTCTTTTAGCATCAAATTTGTCGACAACAACAATCAACCCATACCCCGTTACGAGTTTAAAACCCTATATCGTGGCAGAAAATCTGCTATAAAAAGAGCCAACCGTCAAGGTATTAGCACTATACAAGCCCTTGCTGGTCAAAAGCTTACCGTTATCGATGGACAAGATAGAGCTCAAACAACCGCCATCGTTACCTATGGCTCTAAACAATGGACTATGATCATAGGCACAGACATCACCGAAGAAGATATCAGCGATACCTTGAGTCAAGAAGCATCGACTACTCCAGAGGCCAGTAAATAAGAGGACAAGCCAAAACCTCAAACAGAGCAAAACCCTGTCATCAAAGTAGAAAAGCCAAAAGTAACAGAGGTTGAAAAAAAGACAGAAACAGGGCCGATGCTTGAGGTTTCCTCAGATGAGGCTAAAATCACAATAAAGTTCGTTGATGAAGCAACGAATAAGCCCTTATCAGGACTCTCGTATTGGACGCAATCAGATAAATACGGTAAAAATCCATCAGTAACGAGTGGTGATGGTACAAGAGGTAGAGCACACAATTCGCTAGTAGGTGTTGATATAACCGTACTGGTGTATGAAGACGGTAAGGAAGTTAAGAAAGATGTCATTACAGCAAGTGCCGATCGAAATGATATTCCTTATGTTTATAAGGCTAAGAAGCCTGAGACAACATGGTGTAATCCATTAGATAGCTGCATAGTTAGAACTGCTCGTTTAGCATCAAGAAAATCTGCTACATACGGAAAGGTTAGAAACGGTGGTACACGAAACCACCAAGGTGTAGATTTTCGTGCAGTTCCTGGCGTACCTATCAAAGCGGTTGCTGAAGGAAAAGTTATTATAATTAATGAATCTTATAGCAGCAAATCTAATTTCGGAGCATATCTAGTATTAGAATGCGAACTTAATGCATTACCAGAGTTTCAAAGATCTCATGCTAAAAAAAATGTTAAAGGTAATAAAGTATGGTTTTTTTATGCTCATCTTAGTCAGATCAATACCAAGTATAAGAACAAGAAAGTCTCAGCTGGTACAGTATTAGGTAAAACTGGAGCTAGTGGCAATGCTAGAGGTATGACCACTATTGCTAAGGGCGCACATTTACATTTTGAAGCTAGGCATGTCTCTACAGGTAGCCCTGGAAGAGGGTTAGTTGGTAGGTTTGATCCTCTACCATTTTTTCCAAAAATCCCTCCTGCATAGTGGATTGAATGTATTACTAATAGCTCTTTCAAATTTCGGACAGTTAATTATGCAATATAGAATCGCTTTTACAATGTTTTTTACTATATTAATTAGCGCATGTAATAATAACGCTACTACGCAAAACCCAGATGTCCAAACTACCAAAATTCAAACTGAAAAACTTTATCAGGAATTTCAAGGTGGTGAAGCAAAAATTCAACAACATCCAAAAACTCAAAACACTAAATTACCAGGTCAACAGAAGCCCCCTATTACAAATGAAGTTAAAGTAGGTGAAATTATTAGTTTGGATAGTATTAAAAGTATATCTAGTTTTGAAAATGAGCTAAAAGAAATATCAGTTGTTGAGGACTGTGGAGGCTTTCTTGCTCAAGAAGAAAGTGAATATGAAAGTATCCTTCAATATGGGAATATGGCAGTAAACGTAATGAACGATCAAGCGGTTGTATCAAAAGTCATTGGGTTTCCTGATAACTTTAAGTTTAATTACAAAGGACTTGTAGTTGACAGCAATTTCACGTCCAAGGATTTAAACTATGATGACTTTGAAATCTTTAAAAATGAACTTAATTCGTCACAAGAGATAATAGGTATTGAATTTACAGATATAGAAACAGTTTACGACACTTTATTTAGTTTACGGGAAAATAATAGTGATGATTTATTTTATCTATACTTTCTAGATGAAAAAGCCGTCGCTTTGGAGATTGTTGTTCAATGTTAGTTTGTATTGGCATAATAAATCAGCAATAATCTAAATGTATTAGAAATAGATAGATATACTGCATTCATTATAAAAATTATTAGTAAGATAAAAACAAGTTTAAATTGCTCTTGTGAGTTTACTCGTTTATACCCAAAGGATAAAGGACTAAACTCCCATGATTCACTTGATGATATGACACCTGCTGAATACAGGCAGGTGGCTTAATTATTCTACGATGATGTTGTGTTAAGAATGGGGTATTTACATGACGATATTAATTGTTTTACTCTGATCAATTATTTTTTAGTTTGGGGTCAATTCAGTATTCGCAGCTTTAGGGCAGGGCACGGTTTGGGCACGAAATGGTCACGTTTTGGTCACGGTGCTGATTTTTGAGCTTTTAATATGTTAGACAAGCTTAATAATTAGATTAATAAACCAACATGAAATATCGCTACAAGCCCCGGAAAATGGACAAAAAAAGCCTCACTGTTAAGTGAGGCTTTTTAAATATTTGGAGCGGGATAAGAGATTCGAACTCTCGACCCCAACCTTGGCAAGGTTGTGCTCTACCACTGAGCTAATCCCGCTAATTCATCGTTTGATTAACTATCATCAGATGATGAAGGCGTATTATACGCAGTTTTTTTGAGGTGTCAACACCCTTGACGAAAAAAAGTAAAAGTTAGCAAGACAGGTATGTCATCTGCTCATAAATGTATGTTATAACGGTTTCTTATAATATGCATTCCAAAAGATTTGCATTGAAAAATAAGCTGGGATGCATTTTATAGTTTGTTTTTATGATGGTTTTCATCATAGATACCTACCAATCATACATACTTATAATGACAGGTCATAAGGATAAGGAAATGAGTCAACAATATACCATCGCAGATTATTTGTTTGATCGCATCGCAGAAGCGGGTGCAAGTGATATATTCGGTGTACCAGGGGATTTTAACCTCACGTTTTTAGACAATATCATCGCCTCTGACAAGCTGCGCTGGGTCGGCAATACCAATGAGCTAAACGCAGGTTATGCCGCTGATGGCTACGCACGTGAGCGTGGTTTTGCGGCCATGGTGACGACCTTTGGGGTGGGTGAGTTATCAGCGATAAATGCCACGGCAGGCTCTTTTGCCGAGTATGCGCCAGTGCTGCACGTCGTCGGTGCGCCGAGCACAGCGCTGCAAGATGCCAAACGCCGTATTCACCATACGCTTGGAGACGGGGTATTCAATCACTTTATCAAGATGGTAGAGCCTGTGACCGTCGCACGGGCACAGATTACGCCAGAAAACGCCGCCTCAGAGATCGACCGTGTGATCCGCGTGATCCTCAAAAAACACCGCCCAGGCTATCTTCTGTTGTCGCCAGACGTGGCAAAAATGCCGATTTATCCGCCGACGACCAAGCTCGATGACAGTCAAGAAGACATCACCAGTCAATCGGCGCTGGCAGACTTCAAGCAAGCGCTGGCAGAGTTTTTGCCCAACAAGACCACCACGCTTATGGCAGATTTGATGGTGCATCGTTTGGGGTTACAAAACCAGCTAAAAGCGCTAATCGCTGAGACCGAGATTCCTTATACTACGCTGTCATGGGGTAAAACACTGCTTGATGAAAACAGCGAGCGCTGGGCGGGTACTTATGCTGGTGTCGCCTCACGTCCTGTGGTAAAGGACGCCGTAGAAAACTGTGAGTGTTTGATTAAGATTGGCGTGCAATATACTGATACGACGACGGCAGGCTTTAGCCAAAATATCGATCAACAAACAGTGGTCGATTTGCACTATGAGCGGGCGTCTATCAGTGGTCGCAACTTTGCTCCGATTGCGCTAAAGGACTCGTTGCAAGTGCTGCATGAAGTGATGACATCAGGTATCGAAGTTGTACCCAAGCCATTTTGTAAAGAGATGACACCGCATGAGCAAAATGGCAAAGATGATGAGGCTATTCGTCAAGATGATCTGTGGCATATCATCGCTGATCATTTAGATCATAATAATCTGGTGTTTTCGGATCAAGGCACCTCGTATTTTGGCATCAGTGATGTGCGCTTGCCAGAAGGGGTGACTTCTTATGGCCAGCCGATGTGGGGATCCATTGGTTATACGCTGCCGGCCAGCCTAGGCGCTGCCATTGCTTCACCAAATAAGCGTAGCGTGCTGCTCATCGGTGATGGTTCGGCCTTGCTGACGGTACAAGAAATCGCTGTCATGATTCAAGAGCGCATCAATCCGGTGATTGTGCTGATCAATAATGATGGCTATACCGTTGAGCGCGCTATCCATGGCGAAAACCAGTGCTACAATGATATCCCTCGCTGTGATTGGCAGATGATGCCAAAAGCCTTTGGTGCAACCGAAGACAACAGCTTACTGCTCAAAGTCACCACGGCAGGTGAGCTAAAAGCCGCGCTCAAGCAAGCGGCTGCCACCACCGATAAGCTGGTGATGCTAGAGGTGATGGCTGATAAGCATGATATTCCCCCGCTATTGGCCGATATCAGTGCGGCGCTAAAACCAAAAAATGACTGATGGCATGGTGATGCTATACGATAGCTAAAGCAGTCATCTGCTCGCTTGTATTTACTCGTTACCTGACCTCACTTGGCATCTGTGCTGAGTGGGGTTTTTTGTGCGCTTATCGATACGTGCCGGTAGTCATGATTTATTATCAGGTATGGTGAGCGAGGTGGGTATTATCATGATAAATTAGACGGTTAACAGATGATAGGAGAGGCCATATCATGATTTGGCTAAAAATGCTTATGGATGAATTGAAGGTATGGCTGACTAAAATAAACAGATATGAAAGTATTTTTTAAAATAGGATTTTTGCTCTCGCTCGTAGATGTTATTCTTAGAGGTGCTTTGAGCATTTTATTTGCAGTATCACCGATCGCGTCACCATATCGTCAGGTCAGTGCTATCGCACGTGCAATACTTGTCATCACCGATAACCATAGGGCTTAAAATAGATGGATACCTTAAATATCCTGTATCTCGTAGGAGCATTGTTGATTTTTGCCAGTATCATGGCAAGCACGTTATCCGCGCGTTTGGGTGTGCCATTATTATTGTTGTTTTTGATAGTTGGCATGCTGGCAGGCGAGCAGGGTATCTTAGGCATTGAGTTTTCTCAGTACGGTATTGCCAATTTTGTCGGGCAAGCGGCGCTCGCTTGTATCTTGCTCGATGGTGGTCTGCGTACCTCTTTTAAATCATTTCGCGTCGGACTCAAGCCGGCGGTGACGTTGGCCACATGGGGCGTGCTGGCGACAGTGATGGTGCTTGGGGTCTTTGTCACTTGGCTGCTTGATGTCGATTGGCGTTTTGGGCTGCTGATGGCCGCTATCGTTGGCTCGACCGATGCTGCCGCGGTATTTTCACTACTACGTAATGGCGGGGTCAAGCTAAACGACCGCGTGCAAGCCACGCTAGAATTGGAGTCGGGTGCCAACGATCCGCTGGCCATTTTATTGGTGACAGGACTGATTGCTTTAAATGTCGATCCGGCAGGTCAGACCGTGCTTGGTTTTTTGGGTTTGCTGTTGCAGCAGCTGGGCGTGGGTCTGGGCATGGGACTGTTATTTGGCTACCTGCTAGCGCGTCTGTTGCCAAAAGTGCATCTGGCCGAGGGTATGTATGCCATTTTGATACTGTCCGCGGGCCTTTCTGTCTTTGCTGCGACCAATCTGCTTGGCGGTAGTGGGTTTTTGGCGGTCTATCTGACGGGCGTACTGATCGGTAACCATAAGGTGCGCTCGACTGAGCACGTCATGCGCGTGATGGATAGCTTTGCTTGGTTGTCGCAAGCGGTTTTGTTTGTGGTACTGGGGCTGTTGGTGACGCCATCAAACGTCATCAATGTCTGGCATTATTCGGTGGCGATTGCAGCCTTTATGATACTGGTGGCACGTCCGGTTGCGGTCTATACCAGCGTCAAGCCCTTTAAGTTTAAAGACAGAGAGATTGGTTTTATCTCTTGGGTAGGCCTGCGCGGGGCAGTCCCGATTACCCTTGCTATTTTGCCTGTGATGGCTGGCATAGATGATGCCTTTATGTTGTTTGATATTGCCTTTGGGGTAGTGGTGCTGTCATTGATCCTGCAAGGGACGACGATTCCTTTTATGGCCAATGTGTTTCGGGTGCGTATTCCGACCAATAAAGACCCAAAAGAAGAGCATGAAGTTTGGGTGTCAGACAAGGCCAGTATTACCCTGTATGAGTTTGAGGTACAAGCAGGGGCGTTTGCGATAGGTCGCCATCCGCTCGGTATCTCCAACCGTATCAGCCCAGATGAGATCAGTGTGTTTGCCTTGGTGCGCGGTCAGCAAATCGCCGTGGTCGAGGAGGACACCAAACTCAGATATGGCGATAGCGTCTGGTATGCCATGCGCGGCAACCATGCCAGCAAGATCGCCAAGATTTTCAATGACACGACTTTAGACCGCAAAGCCATCGATGACTTTTATGGTGACTGGCTGCTATCACCCAGTGTCAAGCTTGGTGATTTGCCCTTTTTTACCGACATGGTGACCTCAGAGTCGCTGGCAGACACTCTCAAGTATAAAAAGCCAAAAAACACTGAGAGCATGTGGGAGCAGACGGTCGCTGAGTATGTCGCACAAAGCTTAGAGACCGCGCCTGTGTCGGGGGATACGGTAGAGATCGATGATGTATGGTCATTGGTGATAAAGGAGGTCGATGACAAAGGCAAGCTCAGAACGATCGGCCTAAAACATGACGAGCCAGCAAAAGCGCTTTAGTCGTTTGCCGGCTGTGATAGCAGACTCATCATATGCTGCAAAAAATCCGCGACATGCTTATGCAGGTTTTGCCGGTATGCCCAGTGATGCTTGACCTCGTAGCTTGCCTCTTCGGGCAATAGTATTTTCATCATGCCCATCTCCTCATAGCGCTTGGCCAAATCATTAGGCAGATAGCCGACGTGATGACCTGCTAAGATAAGCTGCGCGGTCGCCTCCATATGGTAAGTGGTAGCGCTTAAAGTTTTTGGCCGGACATGATTGATACTCAAGTCGGTAATATAACCGCGTTTTATCCAAGGATGGTTTTGTTCCAACGCCTCAAAACTCAGGCCTTCTGACTCATAAAACAGCTGATGCTCACGCCCGCAGCAGACCACTTGTTTCTCAATAAAGGCCGGCTGAAAGGTCAGTAAAGGCGGAAAACTGCCAAAATACCCCACGCCCAGATCACTCTCATTACTCAGCAGCTTATCTAGCATACTCTCAGGGCTTTGCACATCGATAGAAAAGTGTATCAATGGATTATGACGATAGCTGGCCGCCAAACACTGACGTAACGCTTCATAAAAAAACGTCGGCATCTGATCGATAAGGCACAGGCGAATATGGCCGCCGCGTACGGAGTCTAGTTGGCGAATATAATGCAGCTGATGCTGAAAGCTGGCCACCGCTTCGGTGAAGCTCAAACACGCCTCATAGACTGCCGCACCATCCTCGGTCAGCTTAAACCCTGCGCGCCCGCGATGACAAAGCGTCATTCCCAAACGATCCTCTAAGTGCGTTAAGTGACCACTAATGACAGAAGGCGTCACATTTAAGCGCGATTGCGCTGCGGTTACCCCTTGGCACTCTACAATGGCCATAAAGCTGCGCAAGGTTTTGATGTCTATTTTTATCAGCTCATCTAGCATATATACGCCTCTCCCATATCAAATCCTTGTGGTAAAGCTTCTAATAATAACGAATAAATCGAAGTTACTACGAAAAACCAGAAGTTTACTTCTGAATTTTACCATGGTCTGTGTTCGGATATTTCGGTATTGTCAAAGCATCTGACAAACTGTCTATGACACCAATCAAAACAAGGATGTGAGTGATGAAATTTAATCAACCATTAAGCGGCAACGATATGCCAAGATTTGGCGGTTTTGCCTCTATGATGCGCCTGCCGACGCAAGCAGATGCCAAAGGCTTGGACGCAGCTTTTGTAGGCGTGCCTTTAGACATCGGCGCATCAAACCGTAGTGGTGCCAGGCTGGGCCCAAGACAGATTCGTGATGAGTCGCGTATGATTCGCCCTTATAACGTCGCCACGCGCGCCGCGCCCTTTGAGTCTTTGCAAGTCGCTGACATTGGCGACGTACCTATCAATACCTTTAACCTGCAAAAAAGCGTCGACATCATCGAAAAATTTTACACCGATAATATCGTCAGTCATGGCGCGATTCCATTAACACTGGGCGGTGATCATACCATTGCCCTGCCTATCCTACGTGCACTTGCTAAAAAACACGGCCCTGTCGGGATGGTGCATATCGATGCGCATGCTGATATCAATGACGAGATGTTTGGCGAAAAAATCGCCCATGGCACGCCGTTTCGCCGTGCTGTCGAAGAAAATCTAATCGATGGCAACCGCGTGGTGCAGATTGGCCTGCGCGGCACCGGCTATAGTGCTGAAGAGTTTGATTGGTCAACTCAGCAAGGCTTTCGCGTGGTGCCAGCCGAGGAGTGCTGGTACAAGTCGCTGACACCGCTCATGGCAGAAGTGCGTGAAAAGCTCGGCGATGGCCCTGTCTACTTGAGTTTCGATATCGATGGGATTGATCCTGCGTTTGCACCGGGTACGGGCACGGCTGAAATTGGCGGCTTAACCTCCACCCAAGGCATCGAGATTATTCGCGGTATGCGCGGCCTTGACGTAGTCGGTGGCGATTTGGTCGAAGTGTCACCACCCTACGATCCGTTTGGTAACACCTCGGTACTCGCAGCAAACTTGCTGTTTGAGATGCTTTGTATCTTGCCAGGTGTGCGCTATGACGATAAGGTCAAAGCGTTATATTAATTGGCCTGTGTTGGGCAGGATACTACTGCAGGCCAATTAATATTTAGGCCGTAAATACTATTGAAATTTTTAGGATGATCGACTCATGACCCAAGTAATGCAAACGCCTTCTTTATCGCCAGACACCTCGTCTCTGACCTGTGGTGAGCTACTCGTTCAGTGGCTGGCGTATTATGGAGTGGAGACTGTATTTGGTATCCCCGGTGTGCACACGGTCGAGCTATACCGTGGCCTGCCGAGTAACAATATCCGCCATGTGACGCCGCGTCACGAGCAAGGTGCAGGCTTTATGGCCGACGGCTATTACCGCGCGTCTGGCAAAGTCGGGGTGTGCTTTATCATCACCGGCCCTGGCATGACCAACATCATGACAGCAATGGCGCAAGCCTTGGCAGATTCTATTCCAATGTTGGTGATTTCTAGTGTCAATAAAGTTAAAGATACGGGCAGCGGTGAAGGGCACTTGCATGAGCTGCACGACCAGCAAGGTATGGTCAGTAAGGTTGCGCTTGCAAGCAAAACCATCTGGCAACCTGAATCCTTGCCTAAGGTCATCGCCGAAGCCTTTGCCATGTTTGATGGCGCGCGTCCGGGACCAGTGCATATTCAGCTACCTATCGATGTGATTACCGCTGATGCCAGTCATGTCGCCAAGCCGCCTAAAAATGATAAGAGTGTAGCAAGTTTGGCGCGACCGCAGATCACAAGACCGCTGCCTAATCCTGCGCAGCTTGATTTGATCATTGAGCAGCTAAAGAGCGCAAAAAATCCAGTGTTGCTTTACGGTGGCGGCTGCGTTGATGTCGATCACGATGCACAAAGGCTGGCAGAGCTTATCGATGCGCCGACGTTTTTGACCATCAATGCCAAAGGCTTGTTGCCACCTAGTCATCCGCTGAGCTTGGGGAGCAATCAGTCGTTAGAGGCGGGGCGCGCCGTCATTAGCGAGGCCGATGTGGTATTGGCGATCGGTACCGAGCTTGGTGAGACTGATTATGATGTGTTCTTTAATGGCGAGTTCCAAATCAATGGCACACTCATTCGTATTGACTGCGACGCTCAGCAATTGCAGCGGCCATTTCGTGCAGATATCGCGGTGTTGTCCGATGCACAAATGGCCATTAGCGGCCTATGCACAAGTTTAGAGGGGCATCAGCTAAATCATCAAGCCGCCGCACGCGTAACCGAAGCAAAGCAGGCGTTGATCAAAGCGATGACACCTGACTTTGCCGGTCAAAACGCCCTGCTTCAGCTGATTCGAGATGAGGTGGAGGATGTCATCTTCGTTGGCGATTCGACGCAGCCTGTCTATAGCGGCAACCTTGGCTTTGAGGCATTGGCGACCCGTAAGTGGTTTAACTCGTCGACGGGGTTTGGCACCTTGGGTTATGGCTTGCCTGCCGCCATTGGCGCCATGATTGGCTCAAGTGCGCCCGTTATTAGCCTTATCGGCGATGGCGGCATTCAGTTTACCATTGCCGAGCTTATCTGCGCCGCCGAGCTTGAACTGCCATTGATCGTCCTACTTTGGAACAATCAAGGATATGGTGAGATTCGCCGCTATATGGAGGAGGGCGGGCTGCCACTGATTGGGGTCAATATCAAAACACCAAAGTTTGAGCCATTGGCCGCAGGGTTTGGCGCAGGCTATCGCCGAATTACCGATAAGCAGCAGTTATTAGAGGCTTTGCAAACAGACATAAGTGGCAAGCAGCCAATGGTTTATGAGGTGGATGAAAGCGATGCGTTTTTGTCAAAAATGAGTCAAGACTTTACCTATTTTGGCTAATCATCTTTTGGCTAGTCATTTGCATGAATGAAAAATAACCAACAAAACCGTATCACGCTGTTTTTTCGCTGAAACGAGGGACCGGGCAGGCAGCAGAAAGGAAAGCTGGCGTCGTCGCCTATCAAGGAGGAATTAAATGACGAACTATATCGATAAGTCGCAGCAGCCGCTATTGGGCAATGATGCTGTCGAACCTACCACTCCACAAGGGGAGCGGTGGCGCGCCTCAATGTGGAAGTTTTTACTGTTTTCTGCGCTGGGTTTGGCGCTGTTTATCATCCCGTTTAAATGGGAGGGTAAGGTCACCATTTTATTGGGCGTGCTGACAGATACTCTGCAGGCCTCACTTGGGGACTACGTGGTGTATGCTGCACTGGCCATTGTGACTTTGTCTTTGGTTGGGGCGCTGGCAGTCAAGCTCGTTAGACCAGAGATTCATGCAGACTCCATGACGGCAAAGCTTTTTGATGTCGATTGGTTTTGGCTTGCCGCGCGGTTTTTTGGGGCGCTGTTTGCCTGGATGATTTATTTACAAGTCGGTCCTGAGTTTATTATCAATCGCAATACTGGCGGGGTGATTTTTGAAGACTTAATTCCCATTTTGATTCCTTTATTCTTCTTTGCCATTTTATCTCTACCCTTTCTCACTGACTTTGGTCTGATGGAGTTTTTGGGTACCTTGGCCAGCAAGGTGTTTGTGAAGTTGTTTAGATTGCCTGGGCGCTCTGCAGTCGATGCCATGTCTTCTTGGTTTGGCGCGGCCTCTATTGGCTTACTGGTGACTATGCAGGAGTACAATAAAAGCTACTATAGTCAGCGTGAAGCGGCGATTATCGCTACCACTTTTTCGGTGACATCCATTGCCTTTACCTATGTCGTTGCCAAAACCATTGGCGTCGATAATAACTTTATCTTCTTTTATCTGACCATCGCCTTGACAGGGTTTATCGCCGCTATCATTATGCCGCGCATACCGCCATTATCGCTAAAACCAGATACTTATCATTCTGGCAAAAGCATGCTGGATGAAGGCATTCCTGCGCAGTATTCTACTTACCAATGGGCGGTCAATCGTGCCGTCACGCGCGCGCACTCTATGCCAAGTTTGGGTAGCGTGTTTAAGCACAGCCTAAAGAATTTGTTTGATATCTATTTTGGTTTGATTCCGGTGATTTTCGCTATCGGTACCATTGGGCTTGGTTTAGCAGAGTACACCCCTGTGTTTGATTGGCTGTCTGCACCACTTGTGCCATTGCTTGAGTTGTTGCAAATTCCAGAGGCGACTAAAGCTGCGCCAGCGATGATTATGGGCTTTGCTGATATGTACTTGCCAGCCTTGGTCGGCAAAAGCATCGAGAGTGAGATGACACGCTTTATCGTCGGGGCGGCTTCTATTACCCAGGTTGTTTATATGTCTGAGGTGGGCGCGCTGATATTAAAATCAAATATTAATCTGAACGTCTTAGAGCTGTTTATGATTTTTATCTTACGTACGCTGATCAGCTTGGTGGTGATCACCTCAGTGGCGCATCTATTGTATTAATCGTGATGGTAACCATCATTTGGCATTAAAAAAGCAGCGAACATTTAGCGTAAAGATAGTTTTATCAATAATATAAGGCAACCGAGTATCATGGAAACGACCAATTCTTTATCTTTAACAAGAGCCACCGCTCAGCAAAGCATAAAAAATGATTTAAGGTTAAACGCGGCTTATATCGATGGTGATTGGGTCACGGTTGAAGCCTCTGAGTCAGTAAGTGATCATGCTTTGTATGACCCAAATACCGGCGAGGTCATCGCAACGACTCGTTTGTGTCATAGCGCACAAGTAGAGATGGCTGTCACGGCCGCCGCTCGCGCTTATCCGTCTTGGTCACAAACCAGCGTGGGCACACGAGCGCGCTATTTACAGGCGATTGCCGATACGATGGAGCAGCAGTTTGATAAGCTGGTTGCACTGTCGGTATTGAATAACGGCAAGCCGATTGCAGAGGCGACGATAGATGTCGGAGATGCCATCACCTGTTATCGCTATTATGCCAATCTTACCATCGAGCAGGAAACATGGTCTAAGGTCAGCACCGACGAGACGGGCATACGCTTATTGAAAACTTACGAGCCTGTTGGTATCTGCGCCCTTATTGTGCCTTGGAATTTTCCGATGGTGACTACCGCCTGGAAGCTAGCACCCGCGCTGGCAGCAGGATGTACCGTTATTCTCAAACCGTCAGAGGTGACACTATTGCCAGAGCTGATGCTGGGTAATATATTGTCCGCTATACAGCTGCCAAAAGGCGTGGTCAATATCCTCCCTGGCGCGGCAGAGGTGGGCGCTGCGATGACCAGTCATCCGCTGATTGATAAAGTTTCCTTTACCGGTAGTAATAGCGTTGGCGAAAAAGTGATGCGCCAAGCTGCAGAAGGTATCAAAGACATCAGCCTAGAGCTGGGCGGTAAGTCCGCTATCGTGGTATGTGCAGATGCTGATATCGACTATGCCTGCGACGTGATCATAGGCGGTATCTTTACCAATGCTGGGCAGATTTGTTCAGCGACCTCAAGGCTGCTTGTCCACCAAGACATTGCCGAGTCATTATTTGCAGTATTAAAAACAAAAACAGAAACTCTGAAAATAGGCGATGGTTTTGCGGCGGACACGCAAATGGGGCCATTGGTCAGTGCTCAGCAGCTGGCGCAGGTCAAAAAATATATCGATATTGCAACTGAAGAAAACCTGCACTGCCTAACGGGTGGCACCCTCTTAGCGCGTCAAGGCTATTTTGCTGCGCCGACCATTTATACCGAGGTACCAGCGACCAGTCGCTTGTGGACAGAGGAGGTGTTTGGGCCTGTGTTGGTGAGTGCGACCTTTGCAGATAACGCGCAGGCGATTGCGTTTGCCAATGATAGTAAATATGCCTTGGCTGCGAGTATTGTCAGCGCTGATGAGCATGCAGCGTTAGAGATGGCACGGCACATTCGAGCCGGTCATATTTGGGTCAATGAGCAGCAAATCGTTGTGCCCGAAGCGGGCTGGGGCGGGTTTAAACAAAGTGGTATCGGCCGAGAATTAGGGACTGATGGCTTATCTGCTTATCAAAAGAGTAAGCATGTTTTGCTACCGTCTTAATTGCCGTTTTGATGACTGTTTTTATGAATGCTCTTATGTCTCTGTCAAAAAACCCCCTGTATAGAACGCCTATATAGGGGGTTTTGGTTAATGCGTAGCCAGTAGCAATTGAATAACTGCGACCTACCACATCAAGTCATCTGGAATCACGTAAGCGGCATAAGGATCGTCT
The DNA here is from genome assembly GCF_001921755.1 of Psychrobacter sp. Rd 27.2. Lineage (NCBI taxonomy): Bacteria > Pseudomonadati > Pseudomonadota > Gammaproteobacteria > Moraxellales > Moraxellaceae > Psychrobacter > Psychrobacter sp. Rd 27.2. The sequence continues at coordinate 221,650 of NZ_MRYB01000003.1, forward strand.
TCTGCCAACGCGTCTTCGGCAGTATCGTTTGATACCACCATAAAGCCTGTCATCTTAGCATCTATACGGTCAGCTAGTGGGCGTGGTATCAGGGCATAGCTGTCCTCTAGGCGTGCTATGACCACATGGCCTGCGACGATTTGATCATAGAGCTTTTGGGTGATATAAATCTTTTTGATTTTTGTATCATCCACAAACTGATAAGTAATCTCACCTTGTGTATCAGTGAGCTGATGCTGCTTAATCATCTGAATGATATTGGCTTTTCGTGTTTTTTCTTCTAACGCTCGTTGTTTTTCTTGATTGAGCTTTTGGTCTTTTTTCAGCTTTTTTGCTTGAGCTTCTGCCAGCGCCTTTTTGGCTGCTGCGCTGTCTGAGTCGCCAGTACGTTTGGCATGCTCTGCTTGTTTGCTGATTTTTTTGGCCTTTTTGCTATCGACCAAACCAGCTTTTAATAATTGAGCCTGAAGGGCGTTTTTTGCCATAATTCACTCACCTAAATCCACTCATTGAAACCGCGATATGTCACTTACAACATCCAAGCCCTGTATTGTAGCAAAATTTGCTAAGAGATGGGGTGTGAGTCTGTCAGACATCGCTGGATGATATAGGCCAAATTGGGTATCATCAAGGCAGTGGCTGAGGTTTTAGCATCTGGCCATATTAAACGAGCTATATAGCTATAAATAGCGGTATCGGGGTAAATAACGATGATTAAGGACAGATTATGACAACATCGCAGCACATTTTGGCTTGTATCGATGGCTCGGCCGTGACCGCATCCGTCTGTGATTATGCCGCATGGTACGCCAATCGAGTAAACTTACCCGTTGGTCTGCTGCATGTCAGCGATGTGCCAGCGTCGTTTAGACGTGATCTGTCAGGGGCGATAGGGATTAATAGCCGTGAGTTTTTGTTAGAGGAGCTGGCGCAGTTAGACGAGCAAAGAGCTAAGGTGGTCAATAGCTATAGCAATGCGCTGGTGCAGGATGCCAAAAGCCATATTCGTAATAAGTTTGGTGATCTTGAGGTGCTTATTTATCAAAGACGAGGCAAGTTACTGCCAGCCATTGAGCATTTTGCCACAGCAAACCGCGCCATCGTGATGGGTCGCCGCGGAGAAGATCACAAATATAGCCGCATCAATATTGGTAGTCAGATAGAGACGGTCGCCCGTGCCTCTGATATTCCCGTGGTGATTTGCTCAGAGACGTTTAAAGAGCCGCGCTCGTATATGATTGCGTTTGATGGTAGCAAGACTGCCATAAAGGCGGTACAAATGGTGGCTAAAAGCCCTATGTTAAAAGGTCTCGATAGCCATGTCGTGATGATTGGCAATCATAATGATGCCGCCAAACAAAGCCTAAGCGCGGCCGCTGCCCAATTACAAGAGGCGGGTTTTAGCGTAAAGGCGCATCATTTATCGGCCTCCGATGCGGTCGATGGTCTATTAAAGTTTCAATTAGACAATGACATCGATATGATGGTGGTGGGCGCATACGGGCATTCAAAACTACAGCAGTTGTTTTTGGGCAGCACCACCACAGAGATTATCGCCAGCACGTTGTCGCCTGTGGTTTTGCTACGTTAGCCGTTTGTTTTTTTGGGATAATACGCAGTTTTTGGACAGTATACTATGTTGATTAATGCAGATTTTACTCGCGTCGCCACCTCACTACCCAAGCAGCAGCAATGGGTAAAATCACCGCAAAAGGGGATAGAGCGCATCATGCTCGATCGTGTGGGTGCAGAAAAAGCTCGTGCCACCAGCTTTGTGCGTTATGCTCCTCAGTCTGACTTTCCGCATCACCGCCATCCGGGCGGTGAGGAGATATTTGTGCTGGCAGGGACGTTTTCTGCCGATGACAAACATTATCCAGCAGGCTGGTATTTACGGAATCCGCCAGCCTCAGGTCATAGGCCTTATAGTGATGAGGGAGCGATGATCTTTGTAAAGCTATGGCAGATGCCAGTAGATGAGACACGCTATGTGGCGATCGATACCAATAAAGCAAGCAATTGGCAGCGTCAAGGCTCGCGCAGTGTCTGCCAGCTGTTTGCTAGTGACTATGAGCACGTCAGCTTGCAGCGCTTGGACGCAGGTGAGCTGCTATTTACTGAGGCCATCAGCGGCGGTGCCGAAATCATGGTGCTGGCAGGCGAGTTGTACGCTGACGGTGAGACTTTTTCGCGCTATAGCTGGATACGCCTGCCGACCGAAACGCCATTAGAGATGGTATCTGGCCCTAGCGGCGCGACCGTCTATATCAAGACGGGGCATCTGGCGCAGGTCATTGGCGTGCGCTAGTCAACTAAAAAGTAGTTGTAGATTGAGAGACGCTTAATGACTATATTTAATAACAATTATACATAGCTATTGATGTATACATGCTAAAAACTGATATTAAACAGGCTTCCGTCATGGAGGCCTTTTTAATAGCTATTCTTTGATTGATTTCTCAGATAGGCTTTAGTAAGGTTTGAGACATAAAACCAAACGATTGATCAATATCATTCAATGCTAATGCCTAAAACCTTATATGACAAATTTCTTAGATAAAAAAAAGTACAGTTTTACTTTCGCACGATGTCGTCAGGCTATGCTACTAATGATAGGTGCTTGGGTTTCTGTCAGCTCCTATGCGGTAGTGACAGACTTACAGATCAATAGTCTGATCAAACAGTCTATTGAAACGCATCCTTTGGTAGGCTCAGCCCGGGCGCAACAGGAGGCAACCACAGAAGGTATCAATGCCGCTAAGCTAAACTTGTTGCCGACGCCCAGCATATCTTCAGGTTATGACCTTGATAATGAATTTGTGTCACAAGTCACCATACGTCAACCGCTATGGACGGCCGGTAAGCTGACAGCGGATGTCAATCAAGCCATATTCGATGACAAAGCTGCCGTAGAGCACATCTACGAGCAACAAAACTTGGTTGCCAAAACAACCATCGAGGCATGGCAAGGATACATTCAGGCCATCGCTCAGCAGCGTATTCATGCTGATGCCTTAGAGCAGCTGCATGAGTTTGAGGCGATGATGCAGCGCCGCGTGAAGCAAGGGGTTTCAGCGCGTATCGAGCTTGATTTGGTAACCAATCGCATTTTGCAAGAGCAGCACGCTTATCAAGCTGCTATTGAGCAGCAGCGTATAGCCGTGGCCAGACTTGAGCAAATCATCGGTGAGCCTTTGTCTCGCAGTAGTGCTATGAGCCTACCTGAGATCAAAATTTTGGTGGATCAAGCAAAACAACAGTCTGCCAGTTTTGAGCGTATGGCGTTTGACCAATCCAGCTTTTATAACCCTACTGTTGTAAAAGAGCACTTTCAGATTGAGTCTGCCAAACAAGGCGTCGAAGCCCAACAAGCGGCACGATATCCCACAGTATATGCGCAATACGAACACGCTTACTATCACGACGACCACACAGATACAGGCAAGTTTTCTTTGGGATTAAACTATGCTCCAGGTGCTGGGTTCTCTAACTTGGCACTCGCGCGCGCGTCTCAAGCGCAAGTCAATAGCTTGGTTCAAAACCAAGAAGCGGCGCGCCGTCGAGTGATAGAAGATATACAGGTGCAGTACCAGCAGTTTGTCAGTGCCAAAGACCGAGAAACCTCACTGGTCGCGGCGGCGGCGGGCGCGCAAATCGTGGTCAGCTCGTATCGCAGACAGTTTATCGCTGGTCGTAAATCATGGCTAGAGGTGCTAAATGCTGTACGTGAACACAATGATTATCAAGTACAGCTGGTGCAAACTCGAGCCAGCTTATTAGGAGCCTTTTATAAGTTACAAATTGATTTTGGCGTGATGCCGTGGCAAAAATTTGCCGCCAACCGAGCGCCTGTCAACTTATTTAAACCATTAGATAGCGTCAACAACTGGATGGGTAAAAAAAGTAAAAACGCAGATAGCAAAGCGCTCGGTTATCAAGCACAAGGACCAGAGGACTATATCAATATCAGATTGCCCGCGAGCGCTGAGGATGATCTCAACAACGGCCAGTATATTATGCTAGAAGAGGATTACCTTATCACGCCCTAAAAGGATTTAGATAAAGGTATCTCTTAACGATAAGATAAGTGATTAATATGAGCACAAATTCGCAAGTGACATCCTCCCAATCTGTAATGCCAAATCAAGCCGCCCCAAGCCCTGTGCAGAGTGAGTTGACTAAAACACTGATAGATGCGGTGAGACATCTACTGGGTCAGCAAGGCTATCCGGTCGATAATATACGTCTGCATGATGTCATTGAGCGTCATCAGGAGCTGTTTGATAGGCAAGGTAAAAGTCTTCATGAGTTAAGTGGTGTGTTGGCGATATTTGATGATATTGGCGTCAAAGATATTCCTGAGGTGTTGCAAGAGCCAGATGCTGCTTTTTTGCCTTTGCTTGCTTATCGACCAGATATGGGCTGGGGGGTGGTCGATGGCCAAACCCCACAAAAAAACTGGCGGTTTAGACAAGAGGATGCCAGCACCCCGACGCGCACTGAACAGTTAGCGCTTGTCTTACGTGTCCGTCTAAAAGAGGATCATATCAAGCAGCGGACGGCCTCATTTTCTGATTTATTAAAATCAGATCTCAGTAATTACAAAGGCGTGTTATTTGAAGCCGTGATTGCCACCTTTCTCATAAATATGTTGGCACTGGCAGTGTCTTTATTTTCTATGCAGGTTTATGACCGAGTTATCCCGACCCGTAGCGAATACACACTTATTATTTTAGCGAGCGGCGTCATGTTGGTGATTTTATTCGAAGCCTTTATGAAGTTTTCGCGCTCAAAAATCATGGACAAAGTCGTGGTTGGTCTTGATCAGTATTTATCACGCGAAGTGTTTCAGCGTTTGTTAAAGGTACGCATCGATCAGATGCCAGGTTCGGTCGGCTCTATGGCCGCTCAGCTACGTGGATATGAGCAAGTGCGTGGTTTTTTTACGGCCAGTACGCTGTTTGGTTTGGTCGATATACCCATGACTATTATATTTATCAGCTTGGTGGCTTTTATTGGCTCACCACTGGTCGCGGCCGTCCCAGTCGTGGCTGCACTAGTCGCGATCGTGATGGGGCTGTTTGCCCGTAAACGCATCGATATCATTGCAGCAGAAGGTGCGACCGCCTCTTATTATAAAACAGGTCTTTTGGTAGAAGCCGTTGAGGGGGTGGAGACGATAAAAGCGGGGGCGGGCAGTTGGAAGTTCTTGTCTCGTTGGCTTGATGTGATGAATATCACCGTCAAAAACGACTTGGATATGAAACATACCAATGACAACTTAACTTACTTTACTCAAATGCTGCAGCAAGTGAGCTATGTGGGTATTGTGATAGTGGGCTCTTTTGTCGTGATGCAAGGTGATATGACCATGGGTGGCCTGATTGCTTGCTCTATTTTGGGTGGCCGAGTGTTGGCTCCAGTAATGGCTATACCCAACCTACTGGTACAGTATTCTCATGCCAAAGCCGCCAAACTCAATATCGAAACGCTGTTTTCGCTTGAGCAAGACAATCAAGGAGTCGCTTATCCCTTATCACCGACTCGTATCAATGGCAACTACCAGTGTGATGGTTTGGTGTTTAATTACCAAGGCAATGACAGATCAGCGCTTGCGATTGATAAGCTAAGCATCAAACCAGGAGAGCGCATTGCGATCTTGGGGCCCATTGGTTCAGGGAAGTCGACCTTGCTAAAAGTACTCGCGGGCTTGTATGCACCGACCAAAGGCCGAGTACTGTTGGATGGTCTAGATATCCATCAAATCAGTCGTGAGACGTTAAGTGAGCGCGTGGGGTATTTGCAGCAAGACCACAGGCTGTTTCAAGGCACGCTAAGAGAAAACCTACTGATTGGTATGGCAGCGCCCAATGATGATGTCCTACAAGACGCCCTAAATAAAACAGGGCTTATCAATCTTGTATCTAGCCACTCAAGCGGCCTTGATTTGCCCATTAGTGAAGGCGGTAAAGGCTTATCAGGCGGGCAAAAGCAATTGGTTGCCTTCACTCGCTTATTACTAACAAAGCCGGATGTGTTTTTATTAGATGAACCCACCGCCTCCATGGACAATCGCCAAGAGCAGCGCTGTTTACAAGTGCTAAAGCAGGAGCTGACAAAAGGCCAGACCTTTATCGTCTCTACGCATAAAACCGCTCTTTTAGACTTAGTCGATAGATTGATTATCATGGACAATCAACGCATAGTGATAGACGGACCAAAACAAGCAGTGCTTGATAGCTTAAAAAGAAACGAACAAGCTCAACATCAAAACACCATCAAAAAAAGAGGAAAAACGACCGATCAGATCAATAAAGACTCACCAGACAATTAAGGTAAGCAGGCATGTCAGAGTATAAATACACACCCACCACCCCCAATGTAAATCGCTCAAGGTTAAGTATTTGGATTGCCTTAATTGGGATAATTGTCTTAATCATATGGGCATCATACGCCAAAATAGACCAAGTAACTCGTGCCAAAGCTACCGTTATCGCAAGCGCTCGTACACAAGAAATTCAAGCCTCAGAGGGTGGGGTGCTAACTCGGCTTGCTGTGGCAGAAGGGCAAGAAGTCAAAAAAGGTCAGTTGCTTGTCGTGTTAGAAGAGGAGCGAGCCAAGGCCGCGGTCGATAACTCCGCGTCTAAAATAGCAGCATTACAAGCAAAGCTGGCGCGACTAAATGCTGAGATATTCGAAAAACCTTTAGTTTTCCCAAAGGCATTACAAAGCTACCCTGAATACGTACAAAACCAAAAAGCGCTTTATGATCGACGCCGCCGGGCGATCAATGAAGACGTCTCTTCTCTTGAAAAAATGCTGGTGTTGGCGCGGCAGGAGCTGAGCATGAATGAGCCTTTATTAGAGTATGGGGATGTCAGTCAGGCAGATGTGATCAAGCTGAGCCGTCAAGTGGCTGATATCGAAGCGCAAATCAACAATAAGCGCAATAAATACTTTGAGGAAGCGCAAGCTGAAATGACCAAAGCCCAAGAAGAGCTTGATACGGAGCTTGAGCAGCTACGAGATCGCTCACAAGTACTAGAAGAAAAACGTCTGATGGCACCGACAGAAGGCAAGGTCAAAAACATCAATGTGACCACTATCGGCGGTGTGGTGAAGCCAGGCGAGATCATTATGCAGATTTTGCCGACCAGTAGTGATCTAATCATTGATGCAAAAGTGAGCCCTGCCGATATTGCGTATGTCAAAGAAGGCCAATACGCGACCGTAAAGCTCGATGCTTATGATTATTCTATTTTTGGCGCAATGAAAGGGACGGTGAATTATATTAGTCCAGATACGCTTATTGAAAAAACGCCTAAGGGCGAAGAGCCTTATTATCGAGTATTAATTGTCATCAATGGTGCCGAGTTTGCAGGCAGGGGCGATGAGATTGTCATCAAACCTGGTATGACAGCGTCAGTTGATATCAAGGCTATGGAACGCACTGTCTTGTCTTACTTGACCAAGCCTATCACCAAAACCTTGTCAGAGGGCTTAGGCGAGCGATGATAAGACACATTAACTGATGCCAGTGTTACCTCTCTTTTATCCTGACGTATTTATAGTCTGTTCTAAATAAAACAGATACAGAGCTATCAAGCCGCTCACTGAAAAGTAATATCGACTTTATAAGGACTTAACCATATATAATAAAAACCCCGGCGATATGCTGGGGTTTTTATTTGTCGTCTTTAAATGCTTATTACTTTTTTGTTTATAGAAGAGGGTGGCTGAAAAGTATTCTTTATAAATGCTAGTTGCTAATTTTTTTGTTTTTCTATTTCATTAATTTTCTGTTGATTTAGATTTTTTATTTCATTGATTGCTTGACTTAACTGATTGTTTATCTCCTCTACTTCTGACTTTATTGATAGATGCTCATCATCTATTACTATATTATTTTTTGTATTAGGGATATCCATCTCTAATAGTCCGGCATGATTTTTTATATCTTTTAATTCTGCAAGGTCTTCTTTTTTTATAGGCATCAGATTCTCGTTGCTTTGGCTATCTGGAGCATCTTTTTCTTGTGTGTTTTGACTGACTGAGACAGAGGCCGCGCTATCTTTATGAATGATCTTTTGAGAGCCCTCCAAGATTGCCGTGTTATCAGTTTTTGGTTCATCAGGCGCTTCCGAGTTTTTTGTAGAGGTTTTCGTATGACCGTTTTGAACATCACTGTCTTTTTTCGCGATGGTCTGTGTGCTACTAAGCGTAGATATATAAGTCTTTGATTTAAAAGGAGGTATGTCCGGGTCTGTAATATTAATCCTAGAAGGAAAAACTGTATTAGAGCTACTGTCAGCCACTTTTGCTGAGTCATGTGTATGTACAGTCAGATAAAACACAATGAATACGGCTATATGCACCAGTATCGCTAGACACAGGGCTTTTAGATGCTTCTTATCAAAACTTTTCATTCTATAGCTCTTACCTTTTTGTGCCAAAGTTTTTGCTAGTATTATCTAAATCCCTAAGTAATTGCGGCTACTACCAGTATCATTATAAAGGTATCGTATAAAAAATATAAATGATAGTCATTAAAAGAAGTATGGTGTACTTTATATATGCTTTTAAACGAATATAAATAAATTTTATATATAATCATAGTCTCTATAAAAATAAAAAAGCAATGATAAGAGTAGGGTTTTTTAGATAGAATAATAATGATTATTCAAGGTTTGCATTATTTTTTTGTAACGCTATACTGAGGTTATAGTCATGATATTTACAAAAAACATAAATACCTATGATAAATGGTAATAAAAGAGTCGGTCAAAAATCATTTAAGATAGAAATCATACATGCTAATAAGGAGTAGGAGATATGGATATTAGAATAGCGACGTTATCAACGGTGTTGTTTTCAATGACTGGCTTATTAGGATGTCAAACTCTCGCAAATAATCCATCAGAGCTAAACCGTACACAGATATATCAAGCCAGTTGGGTTACCAGTGGAGACGCGTTTGGCCCGCCTGACGATAGTGTGTTGGCAACTAATGAAAGCCGAGTGGTGTTCTTTCGTGATGAAGAGGACGGCAGCTCAGACGTTGTTAGGATAGGGCTAGGTGCTGATAATGTTTTCCAATCTAGCCTACAAAACAAGCACTATTCAGAAAGTGTGCTGTGCTCTGGTGTACAAACTATCAACATCAACATAGGAGTCGCTGATAAGCAAAAAGTAACCACCTACTCTCAAAAATATACCTTCCTCCCACAAACCACCATCTACTTACAGATTGGTACTTCCAAATCAGGCCATGCTTTTATCAGACAGGTTTCTCTTGAGGATGTTTTAAATTCACCTGAGAAGTTTACGCGCCAAGCTCACCAAATCAATCGTGTCTCCTCTAAGTGTAATAGGCTAGACAATGTCGATCTACAACAGTCGGAAACGCTGAGTACAGCGGACAATAGCGATATTGATGCACCTTTGTACTTTCGCCTACTGTTCGATTTCGATAGTGTCGACGTCAAAAACGAGAACGTAATAAAGCTTAGTAAAGTGGCCGATACGGCTCGATTGTTTCCTAAAAGAGCCGTGATATTAGAAGGCCATACAGATGATAGAGGCCCAAAACAATACAATTTAACGCTTTCTCAAAAGCGTGCCGATGCTGTCAAAAATATTTTGATAAATCAATATGGTCTAGATGCTGAGCGTATAGCCAGTGTGGGCTATGGCGAGTCAAGACCGGTGGATAAAAGTGGTACAGAAAAAGGACGTCAAAATAATCGCCGAGTAGACGCTATCGTGATCCGAGAAGAATCTGCTAAATAATTGGCAACGATATAATACTGCGAAGACATTACTCAAAAGTTCATAGACAAAAATCAGGGATGATATCATGAAAAATATAACCGTTAAAGTACAGAGCCAAATTGAGACAGTTACTGAGCACAAAGTAATGACACAAAATAGCGAACCGATCGTCATTGCTGCTACTAATAATATTAACTATGAGCTTATAGACGACTCCACAGGACATGCGCCAGACCATATCATTACTAAGCGAGTAGACAAAGATCTGCATGTTTCTTTTGAAAATAACAGTCTCGAACCAGGTCTTATTATTGAAGGGTTTTATGAGGATATTAATAGTGCGCTCATAGGCTTGGCCGAAGATGGCAGTTATTACTACTATATTCCGGATTCTGGTGAGGTAGCAGACTATGTTACTGAGTTGGAAATAGGTGATGTACAAGGACAGGCCTTGGGTGGGACACCGCAAGCAGCACCTTGGTGGGTGGGAGCCACAGAAGTTGAAGGCTTTGATGCGTTACCTTGGTTAGCAGGTCTGGCAGGAGTAGGTATCTTAGGTGCTGCTTTAGGAAGCAGTGGTGGAAGTAGCAATAATAATCAACCACCAATTGATAATGTCGCTCCAGATGCGCCGACAGACGTCATCGTCAGTCCAGATGGTAGCAGCGTCACTGGTAAAGGAGAAGTGGGTAGCAGTGTTGAAATCACAGATTCAAATGGCGATGTGATCGGCGAAGGGGTGGTCGATGAAAACGGTAACTTTGATGTTGACCTAGTGCCACCACAAGTCGATGGTGAAGAGATAGACGTTACCTTGACAGACGAGGCAGGAAATACTTCTGATCCAACCAACGCCCTCGCACCAGACACCACCGCTCCAGATGCGCCGACAGACGTTATCGTCAGTGAAGATGGCAGCAGCGTCACTGGTAAAGGAGAAGTGGGTAGCAGTGTTGAGATCACAGATTCAAATGGCGATGTGATCGGCGAAGGGGTGGTCGATGAAAATGGTAACTTTGATGTTGACTTAGTGCCACCGCAAGTCGATGGTGAAGAGATAGACGTTACCTTGACAGACGAGGCAGGAAATACTTCTGATCCAACCAGTTCCATTGCCCCCGACTTAACCGCTCCAGATGCGCCGACAGACGTCATCGTCAGTGAAGATGGCAGCAGCGTCACTGGTAAAGGAGAAGTGGGTAGCAGTGTTGAGATCACAGATTCAAATGGCGATGTGATCGGCGAAGGGGTGGTCGATGAAAATGGTAACTTTGATGTTGACTTAGTGCCACCGCAAGTCGATGGTGAAGAGATAGACGTTACCTTGACAGACGAGGCAGGAAATACTTCTGATCCAACCAGTTCCATTGCCCCCGACTTAACCGCTCCAGATGCGCCGACAGACGTCATCGTCAGTGAAGATGGCAGCAGCGTCACTGGTAAAGGAGAAGTGGGTAGCAGTGTTGAGATCACAGATTCAAATGGCGATGTGATCGGCGAAGGGATGGTCGATGAAAATGGTAACTTTGATGTTGACCTAGTGCCACCGCAAGTCGATAGTGAAGAGATAGAAGTAACCTTGACAGACGAGGCAGGAAACACTTCTGATCCAACCAGTGCCATTGCCCCAGACTTAACTGCCCCCAACGCCCCAACTAGCATTGTCGTTGGCAACGATGATGGCTTCCTTAATGAAGAAGAAGTGGATGCTGACAATAACGTTGATGCGGTGATAGGCTTACCTGATGATGCTAAAGTAGGCGACACCGTCATCGTCAATGATCAAGAACAGACCTTAACGCCTGACGACATCACTGCAAATGAAGTCACTGTCAAAGTACCTGCACCCGCTGAGGGCGAGTCACTTGATATCACCGCCACCATTAAAGATGCGGCGGGCAATGAGTCACAACCCTTAAACAAGAATGTGGGTGTGGTGGATATCGAAGCTCCAGGTGAACAAGACGGCGCCACCCAAGTTGCTCCAGTCATAGCCATACCAGAAGCTGATAACGGTGTTAATGCGGACGAGATTGCCGATGGTATCCAAACTCAAATCACATTGCCGACAGGCACCCTAGCGGGAGACAGCATCACCCTAACCGTGACCCCAACGGGTGGTAGTACTCTAGTAGAAATCACCCACACTGTCACGGGACCTGAAGTAGGCAGCGGCGTATCAGAAGTTACGATACCTAATGACATAAATGGCATCAGCGCTGACGGTGATTATAGTATCGTCGCTACCGTCACAGACCAAGCAGGGAACAGTAGTGCGCCGAGTGCCTCGCTTGATTTCAGCGTGGACACTGAAGCCCCAAGCGCACCGAGTATCGACAGCGTCAATGAAAATGGCGTTGCCGGTAGTGTGACTGCCGGTGAAGGGGCACAGACGGTTGAGATCACCTTAACGCCTCGTGATGAAGCGGATCTACCAGAAGGCGCAACCGACAATGGCGATGGAACATTCACTATTACTGTTCCTGTTGCAGCCGATGGCAGCTTTAGCACTGACATCACCCCGCAAGATGGCACTGATGTGCGCGCTGAAGCGGTCGATGCCGCGGGCAACCACTCAATGCCTACTACTGAGACCAGAGTTGATACCACGGCTCCTGATAGCAGCAGCACCCAGATTGCTATCGACGAAGTAACCGCTGATAACGTCATCAACAGTGACGAAGCCGCCGGTAACGTTACGATCACCGGTACGGTAACAGGCGACTTCACTGAAGACGACAGCGTCACTGTGACCGTCAATAATGTAACAAGCGCAGGCACAGTGAACGCTGATGGTACATTCAGTGTTGCGGTGGCCGGTAGCGACCTTGCCGCTGATACCAACGTAAGCGTGAGCATCGAAGCAACAGATGCTGCCGGTAACGTTGGCACTGTGAATCAAAACAAAACTTATAACGTAGACACTGAAGCCCCTGATGCGCCGACAGACGTCATCGTCAGTCCAGATGGCAGCAGTGTCACTGGTAAAGGAGAAGCGGGTAGCAGCGTTGAGATCACAGATCCAAATGGCGATGTGATCGGCGAAGGGATGGTCGATGAAAATGGCAACTTTGATGTTGATATAGTGCCACCACAAGTCGATGGTGAAGAGATAGACGTTACCTTGACAGACGAGGCAGGAAATACTTCTGATCCAACCAACGCCCTTGCACCAGACTTAACCGCCCCTGATGCCCCAACCAGCATTACCGTTGGCAACGATGATAGCTTCCTCAACGAAGAAGAGATTGATGCAGATGGCAACATAGACGCTATCATTGGCCTACCAGACAACGCCGTTGCAGGTGACACCGTCATCGTCAATGGACAAGAACAGATCTTAACGCCCGATGACATCACCAACAAAGAAGTCACCGTCAAAGTACCTGCACCCGCTGAGGGCGAGTCACTTGATATCACCGCCACCATTAAAGATGCGGCGGGCAATGAGTCACAACCCTTAAACAAGAATGTGGGTGTGGTGGATACCATAGCCCCTAACGCCCCAACAAATGACTTCACCATTACTGATAATGTCGCCAATGACGGTAGTGGCGATGTCTTAGATCCACCAGAAATCATTCCAGCAGGTGGTGTCACCAACGACAACACCCCAAGTATTACGATTCCTGCTGGTACATTAGGCGCTGACGAAACGGCGCAGTTGATCATCGATGGTGAAGTGGTCGAAGCAACCATCGTAGACAACGCTGATGGCAGCCTCACGTTGACACCGAACAACGCCTTAACAGATGGCGCACATGATCTGAGTTATAACCTAAAGGATGCAGCAGGAAACGTAAGTAGCAGTGGCCCTGTGGTCAATATTACTGTCGACACCACCGCTCCAGGTGAGCAAGACGGTGCCACCCAAGTTGCCCCAGTCATAGCCATACCAGAAGCTGAGGACGGTGTTAATGCTGATGAGATTGCTGACGGTATCCAAACCGAAGTTACGTTGCCGACAGGCACCCTAGAAGGGGATACCATTACTTTAACCGTGACCCCAGCGGATGGTACACCAATACAGATTACTCATGTTGTCACGGGACCTGAAGTAGCCAACGGCGTATCAGAAATTACGATACCTAATGACATAAATGGCATTATTGAAGATGGTGACTATAGTATCGTCGCTACCGTAACAGACCTAGCAGGGAACAGCAGTGCGCCGAGTGATTTCTTTGACTTTACGGTAGATACAGTGGCTGAGCTTACTGTCGACATCCCCATCGCAGGTGATAACGTTATCAATGCTGATGAAGCTGCTGAGGGCTTTAACGTAACAGGTACAGGTACTGCGGGTGATACCATCACATTGACCAACCAAGCAGACGATCTGATTGGTACGGCGGTTGTAGGTGCTAATGGTAAATGGTCTATTAGTGTTACTCAACAAAACGTTGCTGATATGAACCAAGGGTTAGAAGCCTTAAAAATCACCGCTACAGACCCAGCGGGTAACGTGAACTCTGAGACGGCTAATATTACCATTGTCCCAGCGACAGCACTGACTATTACCACTCCAATCGCAGGTGATAACCTTGTCAATGCTGACGAAGCAGTTACTGGTTTTGATGTCACAGGTACAGGTGCGGCAGGCGACACCATCACATTAACCAACCAAACAGGTGATCTTATTGGTACTATTGTTGTGGGCTCTGATAATAGATGGAGTATCGCTGTTGAATCAGCGCAAGTGGCTGCTATGGGAGAGGGCTTAGAGACTCTAATAGCGACCTCTGGCTCTGATACGGCTAGCGCCACGATCACCATTGATACCGCTGTTCCCGATGATACGACGACCGATATTGTCGTTGACGACGTGACCGCTGACAACGTCATTAATGCTATCGAGGCTGAAGGCAATATCGCGGTTACGGGCAGCGTGACGGGTGACTATAGTGAGGGCGATGCCTTGACGATAACGGTCAATGGTATTGAATATGCAGGCGCTGTAGATTTTGCTGGCAGCTTTAGTGTTGAGGTGCCCGGTACTGAGCTTGTGGCAGATGCTGATAACACTATTGAGGTCAGTATTAGCGCAACGGATCAAGCAGGCAATACAGGCATTGTCACTACCACCAAAGACTATGCCGTCAATACAGATGAGATCATCGCTGCTGCTGATAATTTTGTCGATTTGCAGCTCAATGCTACGCCATTAGAAATAGTAAACGACACACCATCAGATTTGAATAAAACCGGCTTTACAGTGGTCGGTGCAAGCTTAGGTCCTGTATTGGGCGCAGGTGTGGTCGCTGATGTTGTTGATAACTCAGTGGTACTCGAGGTGGGTGAAGATCAAGTCCGTGAAGTGACTGTCAAGGGCAATGCAGGCGGTGTACAGGTCGCAGGCACCATGAATCTGAATTTATACAAACTCAATGAGTCTACCGGTGAGTGGGAGCTACAGGCAGTCAAAGAAAACTGGGTAGTGTCTTATCTGCTAGGCGGCGTGTCTGAACCGGCTGACTTTAGCTTGGATGAAGGCCAGTGGCTGTTTGTCATGTCTGGTAATGAAGGTATCTCAGCATTGACGGGTTATACGCTACAGTTTGAAAAAGATGTTGTTTTAGACTACTCCGAAGCGACAGCGGTTAGCGGCTCAGTGACAGGAGACCTCTTAGCGGATGATGATGCGAGCTTTAGTTACGATGAGCTACCAAGTGGTACCACGGTGACTTCCATCACTTCATCTACTGGCACACAAACGCTTGAGTCAGGCGAGACAACGATTCAAGGACAATATGGCACCTTGACCATAGCGTCTGATGGTAGCTATGAGTATAGTGTCAATGAAGACTTCCGCGGGCCTTATGGCAGTGAGGAGCGCTTTACTTATACCATTGCATCGCCTGATGGTAATACCGACTCTGCAGATCTCACCATTGAGTTAAACATCCTCCCTGCCGATAAACAAGTAAAGATAGATGAAGTTCTTGTGGTCGATGCAGAGCCGACGGTCATCT
Organism: Psychrobacter sp. Rd 27.2; assembly: GCF_001921755.1. Classification (NCBI taxonomy): domain Bacteria; kingdom Pseudomonadati; phylum Pseudomonadota; class Gammaproteobacteria; order Moraxellales; family Moraxellaceae; genus Psychrobacter; species Psychrobacter sp. Rd 27.2. The sequence goes on from NZ_MRYB01000003.1 coordinate 237,393, forward strand.
TAGATACCCCAGACTCTGAGATTAAAGACGCTGTTGGCTTTGGGGTTTTGGATTTGAGTTTTGGCTCATCGTCCGTCCTAGATCTTGAGCTACTAGGAGGTAAGCCGCCACTTGAGTTTAGCGTGGGTGACAATCAGGTGCGTGAGCTTACCTTGCATGGTAGCGCAGGCGGCGTAGAGATTGCAAAAACCTATAGCATGGCAGTTTATAAGCTCAACGAAGATACTGGACAGTATGAGCAAGTTCACTTTGAAAAAAACTGGTTTAATGCGCCATTACTTGGTGGTAGGTCAGACCCGTTGACTTTGCAGTTTGGTGAAGGTGACTATAAGGCTGTGTTATTGACCGCAGGCGGCGTGGGAGTGCTCAGCGGCAATGGTCTGTATGTGGATCATGACACCATCTATGATTATGACCAGCCCTCGAAGTTTACAGGTGAGATCACAGGAGATGCCACTCCTGATGTGGGTACTGTGTTACTCAAAGTAGGCGAAGAGGCGGTCACCTCAAACGCTCCTATGACTTATCAGGGTAAGTACGGTCAGCTCACAATCGATGCAAATGGCGAGTACACCTATAGCGTAAACAACAACGCTAGTGATCCTAACTGGCAGCCGCCCTATGGCGAGGTCGACTCATTTAGACTAGTGACTAAGGACGCAAATGGTAATGCGGCTGTCGAAACCTTAAACATCAAAATTAGCACGCATACGGCGGTTGATGATTTTAATGAAGTGGCAGTACAAACGCAAAATACCGTCACCAACATCAACTTTAATGAGCCAGATAAAGTAGGTAATTATGGCAAGTCTTACACTAAAGAGTTTGAGATCGCTGAACATGATGCCGCCGCTCCGGTTATCATAGAAGCGACTGCCAGATCTACTAATATCGCTTTTGGTGATAATGTCACCATTACCTATACTTTGCTAAATACCACAACTGGTCAGAGCTTTGTGGGCTCAGTGGAAGGGACAAAGGCAGGAGCATCCTTGAGCGACTCATTACCTGATTTGCCTGCAGGCAACTATGAGCTGACCATTACGACAAACAAAGGTAACTTGCAGAGTATCGGTTTTGACACCACAGTCATTCATTCAGCGGATTATACCGCTAGTGATGTGATGGCTATCAGTGGCTCTTTGATTGCTGGTAACGATAATGACCAAGGCATAGATAACATTACCGAGCTAAAAGTTGACAGTAAGTCAGTCTTCATTAGCGACCCTAATCAAGGTGCACAATCGATTGATATTGAAGGCTTGTATGGCACTTTGAGCGTCTCTAAAGATGGTAGTTATAGCTATTTGCCAAATGGTGAAAGCTTTGGGATTGAGCGCTTTACTTATGAGACTAATTCTGTGACAGGTGTCAAAGAGACTGCAACCTTAGAGATCAATGTTGGCAAAAACATTACGGCCTCTATTTATGATGATGTTGCCATCAGCTCCGCCGCTAATGATAGCTTCACCATGGGCGAAGGCGCTGATACGTTAGTCTTTGGTAATCTAGGGACAGAAAACGGCGGCAATGGTAATAACGGCCTGGATACTTGGAATGACTTTAGCGCTGCTCAAGGCGATACGATCGATGTGACAGGACTGCTCGATGGCAACCAAACGGCAGCAAATATCGGCGACTACCTGACCTATGAAAACGGTGTACTCATGGTCGACCGTAACGGCAACGCTGAGTTTGAGGGGCTGTTAGAAGTAACAGCGACTGACTTAAATGAGTTGTTGGGTAGTATAGAGTGGGAAGTAGGGGCTGCTGGTATCGCTGAATTTAGTCTCGATGCGCTTGATGGCTTATCTAGCACGCGATCTACCGACGCTGGTGAGGGCTCTAAAACCATGATGATGGATTCAGAGACTTCTATCGGTTTGTCAGATATCTTCGAAAACGAAACCATAGAGGTGCAAAGTATGAGCGTCAATACTGAGGGCTCAGCAGTAGGTAGTTTGCAAGGTAGCCAGCAATCTGCGACAGATAATCAAGAGGCATTATATGACGCTTGTCAGGTAAACAATTATCCAGTCTTACAAAACGATATCGGTGCAGATATCCAAAATATTATTTAATCGTTAGTTATCAAATCGTATGATGTATCAAAAGCGCTTCCAAGAGGGAAGCGTTTTTTATTACTTATGGTCATTAGTCATTAAATGCTGCCCATTAAACGCCAATCATTTACAGCTTCTTATTGCCTGCTGCTAAGCGTCTGTCTAAAGCCTTGAAGGTTTTAGTAAACAGCGCTTACGTCTGCGCAGGCACCGTGTTATCTGTTGTATGGCCGAAATGGGTGATCGGAAAGAGCTTGTCATAAGCCCAATTATAAGAAAACGTATAAAACAAATAAAAGCCCACCAACGACGCATCCATGACAAAAGCATGCCATAAGCTGATATTTAGATACCATGCCACCATGGGCAGATACAGTACCAGTAATCCACCTTCAAACAACACAACGTGCAACACTCGTATCCATGGTGTCTTAAAGGTACTGCGCGTAAATTTGAGCATCCCTTTATCAAAAACAATATTAAAGCCATAGTTCCAAAGCGTGGCGATGATAGAGCCTGCAATGGCAATAACACTGATGTCCTTAAGCTCAAACCCAAAGAAAAAGCTCATGATTGGAATCGAGAGGATTAAGGCGATAACCTCAAAACCCACGGCGTGACGAATACGATCTCGATGAGTTCGCATGATACATCCTTTATAAAATAATTTAGTTGCCTATATTGTATCTGCTAAACTAATACATCAAAGTTATGACATATAGGAAAAACCGATAGATGAATTTTTCTTTAGAGCAATTACAAGCCTTTGTGGCGACCGTAGAGACGGGGTCGTTTTCGGCAGCAGGGCGCAGGCTGGGGAAAGCGCAATCATCGGTAAGTGCGGCGGTGGCCAATTTAGAAATCGATTTAGGCAATGTGCTGTTTAGCCGAAACAGTCGCTATCCTGAGCTGACCGAAGCGGGCGCGCGGCTGTTGGCGGAAGCATATGTGATACTAGAGCGCTGTGAGCATTTTTTTGGGGTGGCCAAAAGTCTGAGCGAAGGGGTGGAGAGTAGACTGGTGCTGGCGGTTGATGATTTGTATCCCACAGAATGGCTGGCCGACCTACTTGAAACGTTTGATAGCCTGTTTCCTAGCGTAGAGTTAGAGCTGCTGCTGCCCATTATGGAGGATGTCAGTCGTTTGGTTATGGACAAACGGGCGGATTTGGGTATCATGTGGAGCCAAGAAGATTTGCCCTCAGCCATTCGCTTTCATACCTTGGGCTGGATTCCCCTAAAAATGGTTTGTGCGCCTGAGCATGTGCTTGCAAGCAAAGTCGTCAGCTGGCAGGATTTAAAAAGACACCGGCAATTAATCGTCGCCACGCGTAACGATAGCAAAGAAAAATCACGTCTACGTGTCGCCGCCGATGTGTGGTGGGTTGAGAGCCAGTGGATCATCATTGAGCTGGTTCAGCGCAATCTAGGGTGGGCACTGGTGCCTGAGCATATCGTGGTCGATGCTCTAAAAGAAGGCTCACTGGTATCGCCAACACTGGATTTTGATAAGCACAGTTGGCCTGTGGCTGTTGAGCTGGTTTGGCATAAAGAAAAGCCTTTGGGTAAGGCGGGGACTTGGTTACAGCAGGCCATCATCGCCTTAGATCGACAAATCTAATCTGTACTGCTAATCAATAGCATACGCTCAAACAGTCTGTCGCCTAGCGCGCCTCATCGATACGTTTGACATTATCCGCGCAGGCTTGGTAAATCGCATCTAGCGTCTCTGTGGTCAGATAAGTCTCAGCAAGCGGAAATAATACGCGCTCCTCAAAACGAATGTGATCATACAGTAGGGTACCGAGTGCTTTGACGTGCGCTGCTGTGATGGTCTGATTTTGAGAGGTAAAAATTAGCTTATGTAACAACAGATGCTGTTTGTTAAGTATCTCTAATGCGGTGGCAACATCAGGGTTGGCATTCTGATAAGGTTTTAGCGCAGTAGCAATTAGATGGTCTTCGATCTGAAAATGAGTGCTCATGTCTTGGATATATGAGGTCAAGTTTTGCCAGTGTTTATCGATGTGATGGCGCTCACCGCTGCAGTGTTTGGCATGATGAGACAGATTTAATCCAAGATGATGTTGACGTGATAGGGGCTGCAATTGGTGGGCGCGTTTCATGACCGAGTACCTCCATGAGTGAATAAAGTGACAGCGCATACAAGACAATGACGCACTGGGCATAAATATGATGCGTTTTATCAGCGGATCGTTAAATATTCTGTTTTTTAATAACTGTATTCTACTTATGACACAATGAGGCGGCAAAACGCAAAGGGTTTGATGCTAAAATCGCCAGTCAGTCATTACGCAGTAAGCAGCAATGCCTTAATAGACACTCAGTAGTAGGTACTTAGTACGTGACCCTGTCTATCATCGCACAACTCTGTGTTTGATGCCGCGTACACTACTTTTAACACCATAGGACACTGTCATGATCGTTTGGCAAAAACCGAATGCATTTAGAATACTTTTTACTTTGCGCGGCTCCGTTATTCCTCATATCTTTCCTCAGGTTTTATTGATTAGCTTACTGAGTGCCATCATCTCGGCCATCCAGCACTGGGTTCCCAGCTCCTTTTCTTCTTATGGCGCTGCGCCTTTTACTTTACTTGGCATCGCTCTGTCTTTGTTTTTGGGTTTTCGTAACAATGCCAGTTATCAGCGTTGGTGGGAGGGTCGGCATTTATGGGGGCAGTTGGTATATGATGCGCGCAGTTTTACCCGTCAGGTGCTCTCATTTATCGAGGACGATAGCGAAGCGGGACGACACATGCAGCAGGAGCTGGTGCGTCTGACTATCGCGTTTACTCATGCGCTCAGGCATCGGCTGCGAAGTACCGCGCCGTGGGAGGATGTTGAGCGTTTTGTGGCGCCTGAGTATCACGCAAGCATGCGCCAAGCGGGCAATTTGCCTGAGTATCTATTGCGCCTGCTAGGCAAAAAGCTGGGGCAGGTTCGACGCCAGCAGCTCTCCTCTGATCTGATGATACAAAACATGGACGAGCGCGTCACCTCGATGACGATTGTGTTGGCGGCTTGCGAGCGGATTCATAATACGCCACTACCCTTTGCCTATACGCTATTGGTGCATCGTACCACTTATCTGTACTGCTTTATGCTGCCGTTTGGTTTGGCGACGTCCTTGGGCTGGGTGACACCGTTGGTGTGCGGCGTCATTGCTTATACGTTTTTTGGATTGGATGCGCTCAACGAAGAAATCACCGATCCGTTCGGCGTCGCGGCCAATCACTTGCCACTGAGCGCCATTTCACGCACCATCGAAATAAACCTGCTAGAAGCTTTGGGAGAGACAGATTTGCCGCCTGAATTGATGTCTCAGGGTGGTTATTTGCAATAATAACACTTGCACGGTTGAGGTCATCAAGAGCTGAGCGCTGTATGCATAGCGCTCAGTTTTTTGTTTTTGGTGACAGAGATTTTTATATCGAATTAACGATAACAGGCAGATTTTTAGTTAATGATAATTGTTTTCGTTATCATTCGCGTGTAAAATCGGCCACAGTGAGCGCGCAAGTGATGCGATAAATATGTGCGTCTATCGCAAAATGACAGGTAGCGCTGAGACATTGATGAGTAAAGAAGAGCCGTTATGTTACGTGTAGAGCAGATGACCATTCGCCGACAAGACAATACTTTGTTAAATGACGTCAGCTTTGAGGTAGGGACGCGGCAACTGATTGCCTTGATTGGGCACAATGGCTCAGGAAAGTCGACCTTGATTAAAGCCTTGGCAGGCGAGATGGATTGTACGCAAGGCGGTGCGACTTTGGATGAGCGAAGTATTCATGAGTACGGGGATAAAGCACTGGCGCGTAAGATGGCCTATTTGCCACAGCAGCTCCCAGAAGCGGCAGGCTTTAGCGTGCGAGAGCTGGTGATGCTCGGCCGTTATCCTCATCAAAAATGGCTACAAAAACCCAGTCAAGCGGACCATGACAAGGTAAGTGAGGCCATGCGAGTGACACAGGTTGAGCAATTCGCTGATCGCCTTACCAACACATTGTCAGGGGGTGAGCGTGCGCGGGTATGGCTGGCAATGTGTCTGGCGCAAGACACCGATTATCTGCTGTTAGACGAGCCGCTGGCTGCGCTTGATATGCACTATCAGATTGAGGTGATTGAGCTGATACGCCGTTTGGTCGATGAGCGGGGGTTGAGTGTGGTTATTATCATTCACGACATCAATCTGGCCGCGCAGTATGCCGATCGTATCATCGCCCTAAAAGGCGGACGCATCTGTCACAACGGCGATGTGCTCAGCACCATGCAACCCAGCGTTTTACACGATATTTTTAATGTCTCCATGCAGCTGATGACGCATCCTGTGACAGGGCGGCCGGTGGCTGTCGCTTAAGCTGTATTTTCTCTTGTCGCTGCGATTTGCTCGGCGCTTCTGTCGGCGGTATGACGATTGTTTTAATACTCTGCTAATACCGTATCTTTTTTTCTAAAGACAATCTGCTATGTTTGCTCATTTTATATTTGCCCTTTTACGTGCTGCGCCATCATTACAAGTTAAGCGTGCTTTTTTGTCAGCTTTATCAATCGTCTCGTTTGACTCTCAGTCACGCTCACAGACAGTAATATCACTGACAATAATAACGTTGGTCATGACCATGAGCGGTTGTGATCACGCGCAACCTGTATCCAAGCCGTCATCTGCCGAGTCCAAACCATCTGCTAATAGCCTTAAAGCTGATGCCTCACAGCGGGTAGTCAGTCCGGATTGGGGCAATGCTGCAACCCTGACGGCAATGGGCTATCCTCCTGTAGCGACGGGCGATGTACGTCTATGGGGCAGATGGGTCGACACGCCTAGTCTGCCACCAGATATTGTCGATTTAGGTGGCCGCTATCAGCCGAATGCCGAGCTGGTCGCACAGTTGCCAATAGATATGGTGATTGATAATCCATTTTATGTGCATGCGCGCCGTTTGTATGGCGATGTACCTACCGAGTCGGTGATGTTTTCGGCCAGTGGCAAGGTGGCGACGTGGGCGGATTATACTGAGCCGACGCGTACATTGGGCAGATTGATTGGGCAGCCTGCCGCCGCTGAGGCTTATATCAAACAAAGCAAGCAAGACATAGAGCAGGCTGGCGCTCAGCTGCAAGCCCGCTATCCTCACGTAAATAAGTTTGCCGTTGTACAGTTTTCTGATGCCAATAACGTGCGCATGTATGTCAATAACAGTCTGTTTAAGCCTGCATTTGCCGCAATGGGCAAAGAGCTTGTGGTCTTAGGTGAGGGCAATAATTACGGTTTTGTATCTAAGCGGGTCGGTGATTTGGCAGCGCTCGATGATGATGTGTGTTTGCTGATTGTGGATCCATTAAGCCCCATTACCCGCGCTGAGATGAAGGACAGTCTGATTTGGCAGCGCTTGGGCTATGGTCAGACGCGCTGTATAGGAGAGCTGACGCCTATTTGGATCTATGGCGGGATGTCATCGTTGGTCAGTTTGGCCAATCAAATATCAACCGTACAATTACAAGGCGGGGCAGCATCATGAATACGAGCAGCAAGCGCGCCAGCAGCACTTACACAGAGGTAAGTGACACAACACCTAGCAAACCGCAGCAGATACCGCCCAACCCCGTTAGCACTCATGCGCACTTTGGGCGATTATGGGTGCTGTTTGCAGTTCTATGTGCTTTGGTCATGGCTAGCAGTTGGGCGCTGATTGCGCGTGATTGGCACAGGCCATTGATGGACTTGTTTTTGCCCAGTATGCAGCTGGACATGGGCAGCATGGTGGTACAGTTGACTTTGTTGGCCAGCTCATTGGTCGCGTTATTGGCTGGCGGGCTGTTGGGGGCAGTCAGTATCTTATTACAGCAATTGGTCAAAAACCCGCTGGCGTCAGATACCACCCTCGGCGTCGGTGCCGGTGCGCAGCTGGCGATATTGCTGGTGAGTCTGTTTATACCGAGCCTGGCAATCTACGGCGGCATGTATGTGGCGTTTGTAGGGGCGCTGATTAGCATGGGTTTGGTGTTTGCGCTGGCGGCCGCCAGTCGTTTTAATGCGCTGATTTTGGTATTGGCAGGCTTGGTGGTCAATATCTTGTTGGCCGCATTTGCCAATGTCTTATTGTTGTTTTTTGCTGAGCGTAGTAATGGCACATTGTCATGGGCAGCAGGATTTTTGACGCAAAACAGCTGGCATACTACAGCGCTATTGTCCTGGGCGGCAGTGGGGTTTGTGATGGCTTGCTTACCTCTGCTAAAGCCGCTTGGCATGATGAGCTTGGATGACTGGCAAGCCAAGCGCTTGGGCGTGCCTGTACAAGGTATTCGCGCGCTGGTGGTGCTACTGGTGGCGCTGGTCACAGCGCTGGTGGTCAGCGAAGTGGGTCTGGTGGGTTTTGTAGGCTTGGGCGCAGCAAGCATCGTCAATGCTTTGGGCATTACTGCTATTGGTAAACGATTGCTCGCAGCTTTTGGCTTTGGGGCACTGTTGTTATTACTGACCAATCATGCCGCGCTCCTGCTTGAACCTATCATAGCGATGCCGATTCCTGCAGGGGCGATGACGGGCGTGCTGGGTGCACCATTGATTATTTGGCTCATTTTGCGCCAGCGTCATGAGCGGCTCGAGACGGTGTCTGCGCCCATGGTCAATCGCACACAAACCCCTGTGCATCTATGGCGCTGGGTGCTTGGCGTGGTAGGTTTGCTGCTTATCATCTCGCTGGTGGTACAAGATATCAAGGGCTGGACGCTGCTCAGTACGGATTGGGCCATCACTCAGCAATACCGTCTGCCACGCAGTCTCAGTGCGGCTGCGACCGGACTGATGCTGGCGGTGGCGGGGGTGTTGCTGCAAACACTCACGCGTAATCCGATGGCCAGCCCTGAGGTACTCGGTGTCAGCTCAGGCGCCGCACTTGGCGTCATTGGTGGGTTCTTTTGCTTACCGCTGCTGGGGTTGTCAGCAGGTGCAGGTACTCTGCTAGCGGCTGGCCTGATGGGTGCTCTTATAGTACTGTTGCTGGTGATTTGGCTAGCGCGGAAAGTCAGCTCAGGTTATCTGCTCTTGGTGGGGGTCGGTATCGCCGCGATGATGGATGGGGTCATGCACATGGTCAAGCTCTCAGGCGACCCGCGGCTTGAGGCGATGCTCAGCTGGCTGTCAGGGACGACCTATAGTGCCCAGCCCAATACCGTTTGGTATCTGATGGGGGTAGCGCTGGTTTTGTTTGTGCTGAGTTTATTGATTATCAAACCGCTTAGGGTTTTGGGGTTGGGGGCTAGCATGGCACGCAATCTAGGTGTGGCAGTCAATCCTGTGACGCTCGCGCTTTTGATATTGGTGGCGGCCCTTAGTACGGCAAGTACGCTGGCGGTCGGGCCACTTAGTTTTGTGGGGTTGATGGTGCCCCATGTCGCGACTTCTCTAGGGGCGGTAAAACTGGAGCATCAATTGCCCTTAGCCGCTATTTTGGGCGCTGGTGTGATGGTGCTAGCTGATTGGTTTGGGCGTTATGTGATATTTCCTTATGAGCTGCCAGCAGGTACGATCGCTGCGCTGATTGGCGGGACGTATTTCTTGTGGCTGATTGGCAAAGTGCCGATGACTGCGCGTTAAGAATACAATTAACCTATTTCAAAATAGGTACAGCTCTACTGGCATTCATGAATTTCTGAGGAAAATTGAATTGAAGACACGCCCTAACACTTTTAAATGTCTTTACTGAGCATTTGTTCCATACGTATACTGAGTTATATTTGCCAAAAACTTTACTAAAGTTGTCCAAATTAACTTAAACCTATATAAAGTATGGAAGCAACCATGACGCCTGATTATTATCACTACTGGGGTAAGGCCCAGCCTAATGAGTACCTTTCAGATTCTTCCTACCATTTATTGGTTTATCACAGTCTAGATGTAGCGGCAGTGGCGCATTATCTACTACATGATGACGCGCCTATCATGAATGATTTATCAGGTTACTTAGAGATTCCAAAGCCTGAATTAAGACAGCTACTATGCTTTTTAATTGGTTTGCACGACTTGGGTAAGTTTGCCTCATCTTTTCAGGGTTTATATCAGCCTGACGATGATACTTTTTTGACCAAAGTGGATCGCAGTATTTATGCCTATGACAAAAGACATGACGCGCTAGGCTGGTGTTTTTATCAAAACGCTTTTCTTAATGGGTATCTATGCGATATCGACATGGACACAAGGACAAAGCGGCAGGTAAAGACAGGGTTGTCTATTTTATTTAACTGTGTACTTGGTCATCACGGTAAACCAATACAGCTAGAAGACAAACCTGTCGATGCAAAAGATCCCTTAGCCGTTGGAGTGAAATACCAACACGAGATTGATCCCAAAGATTTACAAGTGGCCAATCAGTGGATTAACGATCTTAAATCATTGTTTGCGATAGAACTACCTGTTGAGCTACTTGCTGATAAAGACTGGCATACACGCGTAAAGCATATCAGCTGGCAGCTATCAGGCGTAACCATGCTGGCTGATTGGTTAGGCTCAGATACCGCTTATTTTAGCTATCAACATCAAGTCATGCCCTTAGCAGACTACTGGCAGATGGCACTGGATATTGCCAAGCGCTGCGTCGATGACAAAGGGCTAGCGACTACGCTCTCTCCCATACCTTTTAGTAGCGTACAAAATAGTTTTGGGTTTAGTCCGTCCCCTCTGCAAGCGTGGGCGGAGTCGGTGACTATTCATAACTATCCGCAGTTGTTTGTACTAGAAGATGTGACAGGGTCAGGCAAGACAGAAGCGGCTTTGACGCTAGCACATAGACTCATGGGTATGGGCGAGGTGGATGGTTTTTATTTTGGTCTGCCGACTACTGCAACTTCTAACGCCATGTTTGAACGTATCGAAAAGTTTATGCCAACGTTATACGGCAAGTCTGACAAACAGCCTTCACTGGTACTGGCGCATGGTAGCAAAAACATGAATGCAACGTTTCGAGAGCTTATTAATAATGCCAATAGCAACTACTCTTCAATAGATCATTCTAAAGATACAAGCCGCGAGGCAACAGGAGATGAGATAAGCAGTCAATGCCATGCTTGGTTTGCTAGTAGCAATAAGCGGGCGCTATTAGCCAATATTGGTGTCGGTACGATTGACCAAGCATTGCTGGCTGCCCTGCCTAAAAAGCACCAGCCACTGCGCTTACTTGGCTTGCATCACAAGGTGCTTATATTTGATGAGGTACATAGCGCTGATAGTTATATGTTTGAGCTGCTCAAATCCTTGTTACAAGTCCATCTGCACCAAGGGGGTCACGCTATCTTATTAACCGCTACCCTAAGCTTAGATAAGAGAGAAGCGCTCGCTCAGTTATGGCTGGGTCAAGAAGCGCCCAGCTACGTCAAAACAGTCGCTGCAAATGTCACTCAGTCCACGCATTTTCCTTTAGCGACGCATATCACCATGACCCCAGATACCGACATGGATACGGTAGTTGAGACGTCAATAACCAGTCCTAAGCGGGTCTCGCGCAAGCTGAAAGTTGATTTTTTACACCAGTCGTCGGATGTTATTGATTATCTGGTAAAAGCTTCACAAAACCATCAATGCGCGGTATGGGTAAGAAATACGGTGACCGATGCTATCGTTGCCTATGATGAGTTATTGAATGCAGGTGTAGCGGCAGAAAACTTACTCTTATTTCATAGCCGGTTTGCGCTGGCTGACCGCAGTCGTATTGAATCGACAGTGCTGGATTGGTTCGGTAAGCACAGTACACCTGCTAAGCGGGCGGGCAAGATTTTAATAGCGACGCAGGTGTTTCAAGAGTCGCTGGACGCAGATGCTGACATTATGGTCAGTGATTTGTGTCCTATTGATTATCTTATTCAGCGGGCAGGTAGGTTGCATCGTCATAGGCGCGATATATCAGGGCAGAGAATAACAGATAGTCATACCACGGTAGAGTCAAGACCGCCTCCTGTACTGACGGTACTGGCACCGAAGTTTAGCGAAGAGCCTAGCGAGAACTGGTATAGCGAGCTGTTTCCCAAAAGCCAATACGTCTATCGTCATCTAGGTCAGCTGTGGCTGACGATGCGTATATTGCAGCAGCAAGGTTATCTAGATTTGCCTAAAGATGCGCGTCTATTGATTGAGTCGGTATATGCTGCTGAAGCGCAGCAACAAATACCCGACGCACTACTAGCCGATAGTAAAGCCGATATGAGTCAGCAAAAGCGTAAACAACACAGTGCTAAAGACGCTTTGATTGATTGGGAAAAAGGCTATTGCGAAAAGAGTCAAGCCAGATGGTTTGGTAGCGAGTCTGCAATTAATAGTGAAGCCAATACGCGCTTTCAAGAAATGCCTACTTGTGAAGTAGTGATACTGCGAACCGATCAAAGTGATGATCACAATCAGATAGGCTTTTATGCAGATGTCTCAGAGTTTCAATTAGAGCTTAGCACAGTCAAGATTGGTGAGAGTATGGCTGATAAGCTGACAGAAGTGCCCAGCCAATTTGCAAAACAAGTCGCTACATTAAAAGAGCGCTATCGAGGTCTTGAGTATAAAAGGTTATGGCTCGCTGATGCTGATGATAAGTTTACTTATGATAAGGAAAAGGGGTTGGTTGAGATAAATTCTATGATATAAGCTCAAACGACACTAGATGTCGCAATATAACCAAATTTTGTTGACTAGAGCAAACTTAGACTTTATGCTACTTATTAGTAGCGTAAAGCCATAAGTACAGTGACAATAGTGACCATGATGACAATTACACGGTAAAAAAGGGATGATATGAATCTGATTACTGATAGCTGGATACCTGTTTTAAATCAAGATGGGAGCAGGGCGACGATTAAACCTGCCCAGCTGGCTGACCCCAATGTTATGGAGTTGGATTTACCGCGTTTAGACTTTCAGGGTGCCGCTTATCAGCTACTCATAGGATTATTGCAAACCACCTTTGCACCAGCAGATGTAGATGAGTGGATGGACTACTATGACAACCCGCCAAGCGAATCTGATTTGCAACTTGCCTTTAATGACGTCATTCATGCATTTCATGTAGATGGTGATGACGCACGTTTTATGCAGGATTTGGATACCTTAGAGCATATCTCATCGACGAATAGCGTGGCTAATTTGCTGATTGAAGCGCCAGGTGGTAATACGCTAAAACTCAACAAAGATTTCTTTATTAAACGTGATCTAGTAGAGCAGCTATCGCTACCCATGGCAGCACTGGCTCTATTTACTCTACAAATCAATGCGCCGTCTGGCGGGGTAGGGCACCGTACTGGTCTGCGCGGTGGCGGCCCTATGACCACGCTTATCCGTCCTAATGATACAGATAGCACGCTATGGAATAAGCTATGGTGGAATGTCATTAATAGAGAAGAACGGAGCTACCCAGACCCAGATTTTAGTGATGGCAGCGTGTTTCCTTGGCTGGCTGAGACTAGAGTCAGTGACAAGACTGGCGAGCCAATATATAGGGACGAGGTGCATCCGCTACATATTTACTGGGCGATGCCAAGGCGTATCCGCCTGATTATAGAAACGCCAAGTGATGAGCAATCAGCTAGCGATCTAATCGATGATGTGACTGGTGAGCCGTGCCAGCAAGTAGTGAGTCAGTATCGCACGCAAAACTACGGTCATAACTATGAAGGGGACTGGTCACCGCATCCCATCACGCCGTATCGACACAATCCAAAAAAGCCTGACGATACTCCTTTTTCTATCAAGGCTCAACCTGGTGGTATCAATTACAAGCTTTGGCATATGCTTACCTTTACAGGTAAAGAGGGGAATTCAGGATTTGTGCGTGCTGAAGTGTTAGATCATGCCAACGAGATTTATGCAGCGAGCGATGGCGCGATAAGTGCTTCAGGGTTATGGGCGTTTTCTTATGATATGGACAATATGAAGGCACGCGGGTTTTATAGCAAAGAGCTGCCTATTTATCACATACCATCCAACCAGCAAATACAGCTTTTAGAGACAGTGCTTGAGCTACATGAGTTGAGTGACAGTATTATCAAGCAGCTGCGTAATAGTATTAAATACAGCTGGATGAGTGAGCGCCAAGCCAAAGACAGCAAAGGCGATATGAGCATGATTGATACTATGTTTTGGCAGCGTAGTGAGCCGCTGTTTTTTAGAGCGGTAGAGGATGCTGTAAATAATGGCGGCAGGCTTACGCCAACGGCAGCGCGCGAGTGGCTGAGTAAAATAAGTAAGCTGACAGAAAAGCTTTATGAAGAGCAAGTACTATCGAGTGCGGTTATTAAGCAAAGGCATATGGAGCAGCTTAACAATCTGCGCGCATTCTTATATGGTAACAAGCCGCTAGCAGCGTTTAGAAATCGCTATAAGTCAACCGAGGAAAATAGCTAATGACTGACACTATAGAAAAAGTAGCCTCTACCAATCCGCCTACAAAGCAGGCCACTCGATATTTGGGCAACTGTACTTCCATCGTGATGGCTTGGCATCAACGCTTGTTAGAAATTAAAAATAAAGCGCAGCAGCTTCAAGGGGAAGACGGTGAGGCACATAGCGCCTATCTGCAATTTTTTCGTACGACTATCTCTGCGTCCGATGCCGCCAAACTCAAACGTTGTCAGCATATGGATGATGTCGCGATGCAGCCGGCTTTTATTGCGCTATGGCAGCAAGTAGAGCCTACACTGATAAAAAGCATTGCCAACCACAGGGCCTATAATCATCAAATTTCTGATAACACTTTTGCAGCGTGGTTGGCGGTGGCTTGGGTGCTGTCTCAGGTGCGAACGGTAGACGATCGCTACCTAGTCGCTAGCTCAGGTAAAAGTAAACGGCAATTGAATAATACGTTGGCATGCGTAGCAGGTCAGCGCCAAGACGATGGTGATAGACCGCTTATCACACCGCTGCGTTTTGAAAAGCTTATCTCTGCCCGTGATCCTGATAATTTTGTCAGTTTGCTGGCGCGTATGGTCGCCCAGCTTCAGCAGCAAGGTCAAGCTATCAACGTGGTTTGGATCGCCAATGACATATTGCACTGGTTTGCTGATTATCAGGGCAGCAATTACCGCACGCCCAAAGATAAGCTTACTGTGCAGTGGTCGCTGACTTATTATCAGATGTATAGCGACTAGATCAAACACTAAACTTATATAAAAACTTAATATTCACTACCTGTTATTACCCTTAATTATGAGGATTATCCCATGACCCAGTTTATTCAATTACACGTACTGACCAGCTATCCGCCATCAAACCTCAATCGAGATGATATGGGGCGTCCAAAGACGGCTCGTATGGGTAACGCGGAGCGCCTACGTATCAGCTCGCAAAGTTTAAAGCGTCACTGGCGTGTCTCAGATGTATTTGAAGAAGCGCTGGCAGGTCATATTGGCACGCGCACCAAACGGATTGGTACACAAGTTAAAGAAAAACTGCTGGAGGGCGGGGTAAAAGAAAAAACGGTAGAGAATGCTGCCAAAGCCATTGCTGAACAATTTGGTAAAGTCAGTAGCAAACGCCCGCCTGAGATTGAGCAGTTGGTACATATCAGCCCAGCGGAGCAGCAAGCGGTTGATGATTTGGTCAAGCGAATTATTGAGACAGGGGATGAACCTACTGACGAAGAGCTAGCACTATTAAAGCATGACAATATGGCAGCAGACATTGCACTATTTGGGCGTATGCTTGCCAAAAAGCCTGCTTTCAACGTTGAGGCCGCGTGTCAAGTGGCGCATGCGATTAGTGTGCAGCAAGTGGCGGTAGAGGATGATTATTTCACTGCTGTTGATGATTTAAATGATCATAGCGAAGATGCAGGAGCTGCTCATATTGGTGAGACTAATTTTGCAGCGGCGGTTTTTTATCAGTACGTTTGTATCAATAAAGACCTACTGCTAGATAATCTCAATGGCGATACTGAGCTTGCTCAAAAAGCCCTATCCGCTCTTGTAGAGTCTATGACTACTGTTGCGCCATCAGGAAAACAAAACAGCTTTGGCTCGCGCGCTTTTGCCAGCTATGTTATGGCAGAAAAAGGCAGTATGCAGCCACGCTCACTATCGGTAGCTTATCTTCGTCCTGTTAATACGGACAATGTATTAAGCGATGCTATCGACAGTTTACAAAATCATCAGCAGAAGTTCGATAGTGTCTATGGTGATTGCGCCGATAGCCGTTATGTCATGGATGTAGAAAACGGCTTGGGTAGCTTGTCTGAATTAAAGCAGTTTGTAAGTGATGATGGCAAAGCCAATTACCCGCAATCATGATTGTTTGCTAATAAGTATACAAAAAATAGAAGCGGGAATTCTTAAAATCATCAATGCAATAATAGGTAATGGAAAGATACTATGGATTATTTAGTCATGCGCTTATATGCGCCGATATCTTCGTGGGGGACGCTGGCAGTAGGGGAGGATAGGCCTACGGCTAATTATCCGACTCGTAGTGCGGTGCTCGGTTTACTTGGTGCTGCTTTGGGTATCAAGCGTAGCGAGGCGCAAAAGCTAAGAGACTTGGCAAGTAGCATCGGCATTGCGTCTAAAACCTATAGCGAGGGCACCATACTGCGTGACTATCATACGATCCAAACGCCTACCACTAGTAAGGGCGTTAATTTTTTTACGCGCAAGCAAGAGCTACAAAGCGCTAAGGTTGAGACTATTTTATCTTCACGAGATTACCGCGAAGACGGATTATGGGTCGTGGCTATTTGGCTAAAGCCAGATGCGCAGGGTAGTAAGCTTGAGCACAACGTTGATTCGCAGGTTGATTTGCAGCAGCTACAATATGCCTTAAAACATCCAAAATTCACGCTTTATCTTGGGCGTAAGTCTTGTCCTTTATCGCTGCCATTATCGCCGCATATTATTACTGCCAATCATTTAAAAGCGGCATTAGATGTGAGTATCAATGAGCTTTTAGCAGAGTCATCAAAAGATAAGTCTGTAAAAAATGTAAATGAGTTAAGTGACAGATCTAATAGGGTAGCTCAGTGGCAAACCAATGAGCTGATAGATACGATGGTTAGTGACAGGTATTTGCCGACTACCATAGAGTATACGGCTATAAATGAGCAAAATACCCGTCTGCGCCAAGTGACTTATCACTGGGAAGGCGAGATTGAGTCAATGTTTGAAAGTGCATCGCCGGTTAATGTATTTACCCATAACCATTGGGATGATCCAACAGATCGAAAACAGTGGCAATTTACGCAGCGTATCGGGCATCAGTGGACAGCCTATGAATCTATTGATAATACTAAAGAGGCAAAAGAGACCATGTCAAATACGCCAGATAAGGAAGCGGTGCTATGAATTATCTGAGCAAAGTGACGCTTAAGCCAAGTCTAAAGGCCAAGCATCTGTTCGTAAGGGAGCAAATAAACCCTGAGCCGCGCTCATTAGCGAGCAACGATGCGCCCAAAGTCGACAACCCTTATCGAGTGCACCAAGCGCTATGGCAACTGTTTGATTTGCCAGCAGGGAGTGATAGACCTTTTTTATACAGAGAGTATGAGCAGGGTGGTCAGACTTTTTATTATGTACTCTCCACGCTCAAACCTAAGTTAGATCATCCTTTTTTTACTGTGCAAGCCAAAGCTTTTAATCCCAGTTTTTTTGTTGGTCAACGTTTGGCATTTGAGCTACGAGCTAACCCTGTAAGTAGTCTAAAGAATGCCCAAGGCAAATCATCTCGGCATGATGTATTAATGCTTGCCAAAAAATCGATGATGTCTCAAGGTTTTGATGATGCTTATAGTATTGATCAAGCGATGTTCGATGCTGGCGTAGATTGGATTACCAGTCCAGAGCGTATGCAAGCGTGGGGCGTGATCATTCACCCAAATCTTGAGTTATCTGCTTATACGCAACACCGACTGCGCCGTACCAAACAAGACTTAGAGCAGCAAGAGCAAGCTAAAGACAGTATGAATAATAAGCCAATTAAAGCCAAAAACAAGTTAATTCAGTTCTCAAGTCTCGACTACGCAGGCGCGCTTGAGATTCAAGATGTGGACTTATTTTATAATCAAATGATAAAAGGCTTTGGAAAGCAAAAGGCCTTTGGCTGTGGTCTTATGCTTGTACGTCCGCTACGACAAAACAACAGCTAGCGGCTATTTATCTTATAAATTATCATCAATACTACCCTTATCAATTGAGCTGACTTATGGCATTTATTCCCCTAAAGCCTATTCCCATTAAAGAGCGTAACTCTATGGTGTTTGTAGAGCGCGGTCAAATAGATGTTAAAGATGGCGCATTTGTGGTTATCGATAAAAACGGCATTCGCATGCATATTCCAGTCGGTTCTATTACCTGCCTGATGCTTGAGCCAGGGACACGAGTCAGTCACGCGGCTATTGCACTAGCCGCTAAGACAGGAACACTGCTTATTTGGGTAGGTGAAGCAGGGGTTCGTCTCTACTCAGTAGGTCAACCGGGCGGAGCGCGATCTGATAAGCTGCTTTATCAAGCTAAGCTGGCGTTAGATGAACAGCTCAGATTAAAAGTCGTCAAAAAAATGTTTGAGATCCGTTTTAATGAAACAGCACCCAGTCGGCGCAGTGTCAATCAGCTACGCGGCATCGAAGGCGGGCGTGTCAAAAAAATCTATCAGCGTCTGGCATCAGAGCACGGCATGATATGGAAAGGCCGCTCTTATGATCCTAGCGATTGGGATGTATCAGATGATCTCAATCGCTGTATTAGCGCCGCAACAGCTTGTCTTTATGGTGTTACCGAAGCAGCAATTTTAGCAGCTGGCTATGCGCCAGCTATCGGTTTTTTGCATACAGGGAAACCAAAAAGTTTCGTCTATGATATCGCAGATTTAGTAAAGTTCGAGACCGTAGTTCCTGTCGCTTTTGAGATTGCTAAGAAAGCACCGCCCAATCCGGATAAGGAAGTTAGAATCGCTTGTCGTGAGATATTTAGACAAAGCAGATTGTTAAAGAACCTTATTCCTATGATTGAAGAGGTATTATCCGCAGGAGAGATTGAACCACCAAAACCTTATGCAGATGCTCAGCCGCCCGCCATTCCAGAGCCTGATTCTATCGGTAACGAAGGTCATCGTAGTCAATAGCTTGATAAGGAGATAGGTTATGAGTATGCTGGTTGTGGTGACTGAAACGATACCTCCAAGACTAAGAGGGCGATTGGCAGTCTGGTTATTAGAGATTAGAGCAGGAGTGTACGTCGGTGATGTCTCAAGAAGGGTTCGAGAGATGATATGGGAGCAAGTTTTAGCATTGGCTGAAGAGGGCAATGTAGTGATGTCATGGGCAACCAATACAGAATCGGGTTTTGATTTTGTCACTTATGGTAAAAATAGGCGAATACCAATAGACCATGAAGGCATGCGTTTGGTACAATTTTATCCTTTGGAGACTGATGAAAATTAATGCTTTAAATTTCAATGACTTAACTATCCAGAAGATGGACGGGGTATGCTATTTAACAACTAAAAAACTTGGTAGAATAACAACAATAGAAAAATAATAATAATTTCATAGACTTACAACAAGTCTGTTCCCCGTAAGCACGGGGATTAACCGTAATCAAGCTGCTCGGGTGTCATCTTGAATTTCTGTTCCCCGTAAGCACGGGGATTAACCGGCTTAATTATGTACGTCTGCCAAACTGTTGAACTGTTCCCCGTAAGCACGGGGATTAACCGATTAGTTTGACCAAAACAACTATTTGTTTCGACTGTTCCCCGTAAGCACGGGGATTAACCGTTGGCACAGCTGACCAAATCAGCAGGCTATCACTGTTCCCCGTAAGCACGGGGATTAACCGGTTTATTTTTACCAGCGATTTGAGCGTTAAGACTGTTCCCCGTAAGCACGGGGATTAACCGACTCAACTTTAATGGCTGGTATGCGTGGCAAACTGTTCCCCGTAAGCACGGGGATTAACCGCATAATAAAAAACTGATTGCTGATAATAATTTCTGTTCCCCGTAAGCACGGGGATTAACCGCAGTTAGCATTTCAGCAGGGTCTAAAATATCGCTGTTCCCCGTAAGCACGGGGATTAACCGTACGTACGGCCAGTATGCCTATTAATCCGATTCTGTTCCCCGTAAGCACGGGGATTAACCGCACCCAATCAACACCTTCACCGATTAACTGAGCTGTTCCCCGTAAGCACGGGGATTAACCGTAATACTACCATGTAATAATGTAAAATGAAATCTGTTCCCCGTAAGCACGGGGATTAACCGGAGGCGTAAATGGTCTAACATGAAAACCCCAACTGTTCCCCGTAAGCACGGGGATTAACCGAAACAGGATTGATAACAGGATTAACCATTTTTCTGTTCCCCGTAAGCACGGGGATTAACCGGGGTCGTTATGATTGTATTGGATGCTAAACAACTGTTCCCCGTAAGCACGGGGATTAACCGTATCGTAGACAGTATTAGTTTTGCTACTTGGGCTGTTCCCCGTAAGCACGGGGATTAACCGACCTTTATGACTACCAAAGGCTAGACGGAAAACTGTTCCCCGTAAGCACGGGGATTAACCGTGCTGTATTCAGTAGGTTAGTTTTCACTACTTTCTGTTCCCCGTAAGCACGGGGATTAACCGGTAGCCTGATAGACCTTGTTATCGGTGGTCTACTGTTCCCCGTAAGCACGGGGATTAACCGTGACTAGACCAGTAACAGATAATTTTTGATATCTGTTCCCCGTAAGCACGGGGATTAACCGTCGTCACCACTTTTTAATAGCTCAAAAAAATGCTGTTCCCCGTAAGCACGGGGATTAACCGGTCATGAAACCATAGAGCCAGTTTGGGATATGCTGTTCCCCGTAAGCACGGGGATTAACCGGTATATGCTAATGTAGCCTTTAACTTATGATGCTGTTCCCCGTAAGCACGGGGATTAACCGCTAATAACCGAGCAAAGATAGTTGTCGTGAAACTGTTCCCCGTAAGCACGGGGATTAACCGTTTTGCTGAAAGTTCAGGGGTTGGGCTTGTTGCTGTTCCCCGTAAGCACGGGGATTAACCGCATTAAGAGAGTGGAGAGAATTACAGGACGAGCTGTTCCCCGTAAGCACGGGGATTAACCGAATGTATGCGACATTTAATGACGCATTGTTATCTGTTCCCCGTAAGCACGGGGATTAACCGCATTATTTTATAATATTTATTATATTTTACTACTGTTCCCCGTAAGCACGGGGATTAACCGGAATATTTTGAAATAACCGTCATACACTGGCTCTGTTCCCCGTAAGCACGGGGATTAACCGTGTCATACAACTGACCATCAATAATAACGTCACTGTTCCCCGTAAGCACGGGGATTAACCGCCATAGCAGATAGAGAGTTCATCGCCATATATCTGTTCCCCGTAAGCACGGGGATTAACCGCCAGGGCACTTTCCTTGTCTTTAAATACTGGTCTGTTCCCCGTAAGCACGGGGATTAACCGTCACCCACACCCATATATCCGACGCCGAACACCTGTTCCCCGTAAGCACGGGGATTAACCGGCGTTGATAGGTTTTGCTTTGGTTATATTCTTCTGTTCCCCGTAAGCACGGGGATTAACCGCCGTCAGGCTGTTACCTGCTGAGCGTGTTCGTCTGTTCCCCGTAAGCACGGGGATTAACCGCGTTGATATTGGCGTATATCGTCCGCACTGGTCTGTTCCCCGTAAGCACGGGGATTAACCGCTGAACTTCATCAATAACAATGATTGAGCCGTCTGTTCCCCGTAAGCACGGGGATTAACCGGTTATGTGTCGTGGCAGAATAACGAGACTCTCCTGTTCCCCGTAAGCACGGGGATTAACCGCGCCCAATGTTGCAGCGGTCACGATTGCGCCCCTGTTCCCCGTAAGCACGGGGATTAACCGTTACCTG
This sequence comes from Psychrobacter sp. Rd 27.2, assembly GCF_001921755.1. Classification (NCBI taxonomy): domain Bacteria; kingdom Pseudomonadati; phylum Pseudomonadota; class Gammaproteobacteria; order Moraxellales; family Moraxellaceae; genus Psychrobacter; species Psychrobacter sp. Rd 27.2. The sequence goes on from NZ_MRYB01000003.1 coordinate 259,353, forward strand.
TCTTCATGGTCATATACGTTATTAACTGTTCCCCGTAAGCACGGGGATTAACCGGCAGCGACTTGATAAGGTCATCAAAATGACGACTGTTCCCCGTAAGCACGGGGATTAACCGCATTAATTTTATCATTAATGAATATTCATGATCTGTTCCCCGTAAGCACGGGGATTAACCGTCATTGGCAAGATTGGAAGATAAAGAAGGTAACTGTTCCCCGTAAGCACGGGGATTAACCGATATTAAAAAAATTGGCTACCAGGTTAATAAGCTGTTCCCCGTAAGCACGGGGATTAACCGATGCAATAGCATTCATGACTGCCTTTATTCACCTGTTCCCCGTAAGCACGGGGATTAACCGTACAAATAACCCTTTACAGTTACGTTTGGATACTGTTCCCCGTAAGCACGGGGATTAACCAGCAGCAGCATCACCACGTTCGGCTTTTTTCTTACTGTTCCCCGTAAGCACGGGGATTAACCGTGCTGCAAAAACCAGATAGCACAGCCGTCCGACTGTTCCCCGTAAGCACGGGGATTAACCGATGCTAAATGCTGGCGGGAATATCGAAATGCTCTGTTCCCCGTAAGCACGGGGATTAACCGTAAACTTGCAGATTCCATAATTAACCGCCTATCTGTTCCCCGTAAGCACGGGGATTAACCGAATGGAAAGATAGTGGTAAATTTAAGTCTGTTCTGTTCCCCGTAAGCACGGGGATTAACCGATGAAAAATATGTATTATGGTCTGAATGGGTTCTGTTCCCCGTAAGCACGGGGATTAACCGTCATCAACCGTTAAGTCATTACGTTTCGCTATCTGTTCCCCGTAAGCACGGGGATTAACCGTCGCTGTATCTGTCGTAAGCGTCATCACGGGTCTGTTCCCCGTAAGCACGGGGATTAACCGAGTTTTTAGAAATTAAAGACAGGTTTAGCGTTCTGTTCCCCGTAAGCACGGGGATTAACCGAACGGTATCTCAGTTAATTGAGCGCCCTTGTTACTGTTCCCCGTAAGCACGGGGATTAACCGACGTGAACGCTAACAACGTGCAAAACCCGCCGCTGTTCCCCGTAAGCACGGGGATTAACCGGCGCTGCAATAAAATGCGGTGGTTATCTCGTGCTGTTCCCCGTGAGTACGGGGATTAACCGTACGCTTAGTAGGGTCTTTAGGATATTACTAGTAGGCATCTGATAATCAGAACTGTCTTTAGACAATAAAAAACCCTTACAAGTCAATGACTGTAAGGGTTTGAGTTTGGTGGGCCCAGTATCAACCATATAACAGAAGTAAAATGCTGATTTAACTAGGTTTATTTAAAATTATTATTGCTTATACCAACGATTATACCAACAAATGAGTTAGGATATATGCTCAGTGATCAATCAATATGGCAAAGAATTTGACCTAAAATATTATTGTTATCTATTGTTAATATAGCGCCTTCTTATGACTAGAGACATCTTAATAAGGAGTAGTTAGATTATTAGATTCAGAAAAATGTAACCCAAAACTGATATTAAAAGCTAGTAATAGCTTCTAGCGAATATCAACTACGATAATTTTTCTTGGCTCTACTAAGTGATCACTTTCAATCATTTTATGAATATCCTGTCTTAACCTTCTATCGCTATCTAGCTGCTGTTGAGTGCTCTCAGATATTAGTGTCACGTAATCGGGCAGTATTTCTGTTTTGCTATTTTCAATTTGCTCAACAAAGTTATTCTTTCGCGCACTCTTTTTTGAAAGCAACTCTTTCAATCTATTTGTAATCTCCTGAATAGATACAGAATCATCGATACCGTCTTGTTTTAAGTCACAAAATAATTGATAGAAGTGGATACATTTCTCTAAAATTTTTGACTTAGATAAATTTGTTCCTTTCGGTAAGTTTGCAAAAGTTTCAATATCGAAAGCACTAGCAATATAGACGCCGCAATCTGGCGTTTTTGAGTAAGGGTATACCGCTGATTGGCTATATAACATATAAAGAGGAACACGCTTATTCTGCTTCGTATAATTTAGCAAAGTATTAATTTGTTGTTTAGTGTCATTTGGGTAACTAAAGGCACTACGATAGGCCTTATGCTCATTGGATATTTTTTTGGCCTGTATTGCTAAAGGTAGGCTATAGATATCACCTATAAACCATATTTCCATCTCAAAGTCTGCACCAGTAGTTTTGCTTTCTTCATGTTTAGTAAATGACTTAGCTACAAGGTGTGAATTTTTTTGGTTGAGTAAAGACCATCTCCAAAACAGGTAATCAGTTATTGACTCTTCTCCTGCTAATGGTACATGGGCGGAAAAATCCATCACCTTACTCTCAATTTCTCTATGTATTTGGCAGAGCGACATAATCTAATTACTCTTATATTTGATATTGGCAATCGATGAGCTACGAAGTTATAGATAGAACGTCTTATCATCATCAGAATGGTATATCGTCATCAACGGCATATGTATTAGTTTCGAGATAATCAATCTCTTCAAACCCCAATATCAGACACGCCACCTGAGTATTTGTTGTAAGGCTGTAATTCCCTCTAAGCTATATGATAAAAGGCGTAAAAGTAATTTATTGTGTAGGACTATTTTAACTGCTTGTTTCTTTATTCTATTAAAGTTAATAATGCAATACCCTAAAAATCGCCGATATCCTCACCTAAGAAGCAGATCGTATCTAATTTATAATAATGAATAAAGGTTTAAAATTGAGTCGAAATATATGTAATGTACATTCATATTGCTCATAAAATGATAAGCGATGTTAAGTGAATCGCCTGGACAATATGAAAGTGTATTTTACCTGAGCAGCCAGCAACGCCTAACCAATTAAGATTGTTATGATATTGCTTTTTAAACTCAAAAGATAATATATAGCCAATTGTAATACTCTGTCTATCATGACTGCAGAGTTTCAGGTACGCACCAGCCTTAGAGTCAACGGTTTGAAAGTTGACCACGTAGAAAGATAATCAGCTCATTTGCTACACGTATTCAAGGTTTCAATCTATAACGCAATTTGAATAATGTGGAAAAGACCTAGTGGTTTATTGATAAAGCGTTATACCAGGGTATAATGACAAACAATTTTAGGGCCATTAACTTACAAAGATGATTGACACAACTTCTTCATTATTCAATGAGAGCTTATAGTTATGACTACAAAAGAAAATCAACAAAAATTTGGCTTTAAATTCGGGCAAAATGGTGCACATTCAGCCCGCACTATGATGTTCTCGGAGCTGACACAACTATTTGAGGGACAACCAGTAAATGCAAAACCTGACGATTATCGTGATGATATTGAGCAGGCTAACGTTTTACATAAACCTACCAGTAAGTCTCGCACCTTGACTTGGCGACATCTCGTCGATTTGTATGGCATGGATACAGAAATTACACTTTTTCGAATCTTCCGACAATTATGGGAGAGTGATGCTAGCGCACGCCCTTTACTGGCGTGTCAGATGGCATTGACGCGTGATCCTATATTAGAGATGTCCAAAGCCAAAATATTATCTCTGCAGTTAGGTGAACACTTGCCAAGAGAAGATATGGAACAGGCTATTAGTGATCAGTATCCTGACAGGTTCAGTGCAGCGTCGCTCAAATCTCTAGCGCAAAATGTTAACGGCACATGGACAAACGCAGGTTATTTGCACGGACGGAACAAAAAGCATCGAGCTGAGCCTGACGTGAGGCCGGTTAATGTGGCATTTGCTCTATTACTCGGCTATCTACAGGGAGCGACCGGAAATCGGCTGTTTAATACCGAATGGACTAAAATCCTGGGTTGTCGTCAGGAACGTTTGGTCGAGCTGACAAGGCAGGCAAGCTACAGTGGTTTAATTGATTTCAAGCACTCTAGTGAGGTGATGGAAGTGACATTTCCTAACTATTTAAATGAGGAAGAGGAGTCATGGATATATGAGTAATCGATTGAATCGCCTGATTCAAAGCTATTCTAGTTATATTAGTATTCCCTGGATGAGAGGTTTGGCTGATGAGCAGCGTGTACTGTTTGCCGTCTACCACAAAGAAGATGAACTAAAGCTACGAGCGCGTACTGAAGAGTTCCGTTTGGCGACTGAAAGCGCAGGACATACTTGGTTAGAGTTGGATATAACGCGCCTGTTTCCTGAATGGATGGCAGAACAAAAATACCGTGAAGACTATTTTGAAGATCCAGAGTTTTTGAAGTCTAAGTATAAGGTATTTACTCGACAGTCTGTGGAGTTGTTAGCAGAGCGTATTCAAAATGAAGCTGATGAAGACACCCTGGTGGCTCTAGTAGGGTGTGGCACATTATTTGGCTTAGCTTCCGTATCGGACTTTGTAAAGCAATTAGCTCTTCATGTACCAGGTCGCTTACTGGTACTGTTTCCAGGAGAGTATATCGATAACACCTATCGATTGCTAGATGCTCGCGATGGCTGGGGTTATCAGGCCACAGCGATTACAGCAGAAAACTAATATAAATATTAATGATATACATACCTGTCTTATTTAGATCAGCGTAATGTTTGCAATGGAGCTTGAAGAAATGTTGAACCGTGAAATTTATCAGTTAGATCCGACGCTGAACCGATTAGAAAACAATGGTGTTGCAGAAGTAAAAGATGATCAGTCCAACCAAGCTCTTAAAACTTTGCGTTATGAAATACAGACATTCGTCTGTGATGGTGAGTACGAAGCTGGATTGGATAAAATTTTATCTGCCTATCTGACAAACCTAAACAGTGATCATGAGCAGCCAGGAGTCTGGATTTCTGGTTTTTTCGGCTCTGGTAAGTCGCATCTGGCAAAGATGCTTAGAGCTTTTTGGGTTAACCAAGAATTCAATGATGGAACTAGAGCAAGGGATATTGCTGATTTGCCCTTAGAGATTAAAGATCAATTCAAAGAGCTGAGCAGTGTTGCCAATCGATATGGTGGCCTTCATGCCGCGTCCGGCACATTAGGATCGGGTGCAAACAATAATGTGCGTATGGCATTACTTAATATGATATTCAAATCTGTTGGACTTCCAGAGCAGTATCATCAAGCTCGCTTTGTAATGTGGCTCAAGAAAAAAGGTGTTTTTGACAGTATTAAAGCACGGGTTGAGGGTGAAGGAGACTACTGGGAAGATGAACTAGAAGATCTTTATGTCTCTCGTAGTATTGCTGGGGCACTACTTGAAGAAGACAATACGCTAGGCGAAGATTTTAAAGAGGTGCGACAGCTTCTTCGTGAACAGTATCCTATTGCCTCAGATGTTACTAATCAACAGATGGTCGATGCAATTTATGATGCTTTGGCATCAGATGATGGTTTCCCCCTGACTCTGATTGTATTAGATGAGGTGCAACAATATATTGGCACTGACGCTGAAAAAGCGCATCAAGTCCAAGAAATGGTTGAAACTTGCTGTAAACACTCTAAGTTTAAAAGCAAACTGCTATTTGTCGCCACTGGTCAAAGTGCGTTATCGGGGATGGCAAACTTACAACGTCTGCTTGGTCGCTTCCAGATTCCGGTACAGTTGTCTGATACTGATGTAGAGTCGGTTATCCGCAAGGTTATCCTACAGAAAAAAGCCTCAGTTAAACCTCAGCTAGAGGAGATGTTGCAATCCCATCTAGGAGAAATCGCTCGGCAATTACGAGGTACGAAAATTGAACATCATCGTGATGATGAGAAAGTGTTACTGGCTGACTATCCATTATTGCCGGTACGTCGTCGTTTTTGGGAAAAGGTCTTACGTATTGTAGATACCACAGGCACAGTGTCTCAGCTACGCAATCAGCTTAAAGTGATTCATGAAGCCGCTCAAGCCACAGCAGATAAACCATTAGGTCATGTTGTACCGGCTGACTTTATTTATGATCAAATCTCAGTAAATCTTTTACAAACAGGTGTAATCTCTAAAGAAATCACGGAAACCATTGGTCGTTTTTCTGCGGGTAATGCTGATGATAGGCTTAAAGCTCGCATACTTGCTTTAATATTACTAATCGGGAAGCTACCTACTGATCCAGCAGCTGACTGTGGTGTGAGAGCGACCTCTGATATGCTCGCGGATTTACTAATAGCAGATTTGAATAATGGTAAGGATGAAATTCGTACTGCTGTACCTAAGTTGCTAAATGAATTGACTGAAGAAGGTCTGCTAATGGTCATGCAGACTAGTGTTGGATCTGAGTATCGATTACAAACTCAAGAAAGTGCTCAGTGGTATGACACTCTGCGTCAGGAGGAGGCAGATCTGCGTGGTAATATGCAGCGCGTTGAAAATATACGCGTGGACTTGCTGCATAAATCTATTCGTCAGGATATTAGCAAGATTCGTTTGACTCAAGGTAAGTCTAATGAGATGCGCCAGCTGATTGTTAGTTTTGATTTAGAGCTGCCAAGTGATGCCAGTGAAAAAATCTATGTTTGGATACAGGATGGTTGGAGCCTTGATGAAAAAAGCTTTGTATCCGAAGCGCGTCGCCGCCAGCCTAGCGAGCCGACAATTTTTGTTTATATCCCTGCGCGTAACCGCTCTGAGTTAACCAATGCAATCATTACAGAGAATGCGGCATCTGCCACGTTAGAAAAACGCGGTATTCCTAATACTGACGCAGGTACGGATGCTCGTAGTGCGATGGAAACTCGCCACCGTGACGCACAAAAACAAGTTCAAGCTTTATTGAATGAAATCTTCGCTGGGGTGCAAGTGTTGCAAGCCGGTGGTAGTGAAGTTGAAGGTAATAGCATTGCAGAGCGTGTTGAGACGGCTGCTAAAGCATCATTAGTTCGTCTGTATCGTGAGTTTGATGTTGCTGATAATACAGGATGGGGTAAGGTCTATGATCGAGCTCGTAAGGATGGCGGACAGAATGCATTAGAAGCTGTAGGTTACTCTGATGAGCCTGAGCAGCATCCAGTTTGCGCACAGATCAAGCGCTATATAGGGGTATCTAAAAAAGGTAGTGAGATTCGAGATCATTTTTCTGCCGCTCCTTATGGTTGGCCGCAAGATACTATCGACGGTGCTCTATATACATTATTGGCTAGTGGTATTCTCATTGCTAAAGGTAGTGGCAACCATCCCATCTCTGTAAAAGAGCTAGAACGTAAGCAAATCAGCCAAACTAATTTTCTACCAGAAAGTATTACTATTCGTCCAGTAGATATGATTAAGATACGCGGCTTAATTAGTGCTAGTGGCATCTCGTGCCAGCCTGGTGAAGAAACGGCTAAACTAGATTTGCTAATAGATAAAGGTCGTACATTAGCAAAAGAGGCGGGTGGTGATGCGCCTCTTCCTGAGCGGCCAAGCTACCGTTTGTTTGACGAGATTGCACAGCAATCTGGTAATGCTAAGCTCAAATATGTTTTAGATGAGCAAGATGCCATCAAGCAATCACTCCAGCAATGGGCGGAGACTGCTGATAAGATTCAAAAAAGACGACCCGATTGGTTTGTGCTAAAAGACTTATTAGACCAGAGTCAGGGCCTGTCATTCCAAGCTGATATTCAAGCTGAAGTAAATGCCATCGAAGCCAATCGATCGTTACTCGATGAGCCTAATCCAATTACTAATCTTAAAAAGCAGTTGGTTGATAAGTTACGAGAAGCCGTACAATATCGTGTGGATAGCTATCTTGAGCAGCACGCCAAGTATTTAGCTCAACTGGAAGATGATAGCTATTGGCAGCAGTTGGATGAGACTCAGAAGAATGAGGTTCTTAATAAATTCAAGCTAACGACGTTTAATGAGCCTGCTCTAAATGACGCTGATGCCATTCTCGATGCTTTGAATGAGGTTAATTTCGAGCAGTGGAGAGATCGTACAGATGCGCTTGCCAGTAATTTTGATAAAGCACGTATGGATGCGATACAGAGATTGCAGCCTAAGTTACAGCGTATTACGTTGCCACGAGCGACCTTTGAGACAGAAGAAGATGTTGATACTTGGTTGGCTAAAGTTAAAACTCAAATTCTCAATAAACTTAGTGATGGACCGGTGACTTTCTAATGATGACAACTCGACAACCTCTTGATAAAGCTTTGCGTCGTACGTTAGAGGCAACAGTGATTAAAGCCCGTGATATTGCTGAGCTAGCGGCAACTCAAGCACTCAGCCGTCTGGGTGTGGGTGATGCAAAACCTGCTGATTATTTAAATGATGAACAACGCAAATTGCGTGTCCGCTTGCGTGCACGTGGTCGTCAATTAGGTGACATTAAACAAGATAGCGGCAGACAAGCCATTCACAACCTAGTCACTGAAGTCGCTTATGAGCATTGGCACCGCATGCTATTTGCTCGGTTCCTTGAGCAAAACAACTTGCTCATGTACGACGAATACACAGCGCTCACCCTGGCTGATTGCAACGAATTGGTGCAAGACCCAGATACCGCCCGTGATGATTTAGAACGACGCTGTGAAAACGGTTGGGAGCTGGCAGGTGTATTGGCATCGAAAATGCTGCCGCAGATTTTTCGTATAGACTCGCCGGTGTTTGAGTTGGAGTTTTCTCCTGAGCATCAGCGTAGTTTAGAACAACTCGTCACTGGCTTATCTTTAGAAACTTTCCAAGCTCAAGATAGCTTGGGCTGGGTATATCAGTTTTGGCAGAGCAAACGCAAAGAAGAGGTGAATGCGTCTGAAGTGAAGATAGGTGCAGATGAGCTGTCACCTGTCACCCAGCTATTTACTGAACCTTACATGGTAAGCTTTCTATTAGATAATGCATTAGGTGCATGGTGGGCTGGCAGGCGACTGACTGAGAGTGATTGGCAACATGCCAGCAGTGAGCAAGAGCTACGTGACAAAGCCGCTATACCAGGCGTATCACTTGAGTACCTGCGCTTTGTACAAGACGAGCAAACCAAACAGTGGCAACCCGCTTCTGGCACCTTTGATGCTTGGCCAGATAATCTTAGCGAATTTAAAGCCATAGATCCTTGTTGTGGGTCAGGTCACTTTTTAGTGGCTATATTCCTCATGCTTGTTCCAATGCGTATGCAACTTGAGAACCTCAGCGAACAACAAGCAATCGATAAAGTATTAAGTGAAAACTTACACGGGTTGGAGCTAGACCAGCGCTGTGTAGAGTTAGCAGTCTTTGCCTTAGCCTTAGAAGCCTGGCGATATAAAAATGGTGGTGGATATCGCAAGCTACCAGAGTTGCATTTGGCTTGTAGTGGATTGTCGATGAGTGCAAAGAAAAAGGAGTGGCTAACTCTAGCCCGAGAAGATGAAAATATCCGATTGGCTCTTGAGATTTTGTATGAGCAATTCAGTAATGCCCCTCTTCTTGGTAGTTTAATCAAGCCAGAGAGTAGTTTAAATAAAGGCTCTTTGTTTGAGGTGAATTGGTCTGTGGTCGAGTCTGCTCTTGATAAAGCTCTTGCAGTAAAAGACAGTTTTGAAGCTAATGAGCTTGGTATTGTTGCTCAAGGGACGGCAAAAGCAGCAAAGTTACTTGTTGAGAAATATCAATGGATAGCTACTAATGTTCCATTTAAAGAGACAAAGCAGTTAGAATTAAAACTTCAGGATTATATTGAAGAGAATTTTCCTTCAGGAAAAACAAATCTTGCAACAGCATTTATATTACGCTTGAAAGAGATGCTTGCAAATGGAGGCACTCTAACGGCAGTTACTCCACACGAATGGTTATTCTTGAAGTCATATGAAAAAGTTCGAGAAGATCTATTGAAGAGCGCAACTTGGAATAGTTTGGTTGATCTGGGTGAGCATGCTTTTCAAAGTAACCAGGCTGCTGGAGCTTTCACAGCTTTAATTTCGCTTACTAAAAAACAACCCAGTCACGAAAGTTTCTATTTAGGAATAAATGCAACCCAGGAAAAAGGGAGCGTTGAAAAAAATGAGATTTTGAAATCGAAGGTCGTTGAGACTTACTTGCAATATGACCAGTTATCAAATCCAGATTTTCGAATAGGATTGTTTGAGATTTCTAAAAATCCTTTGCTAGTAACCCGTGCTGGCTCTTATGTTGGTCTTCAGAACGGAGATACGCCAAAGTTTGTTCTTTTTTTTCATGAGGTTCAATGGCCTAATCCTACTTGGAATTTCTTTCAGTTGCCATGTGCAGTTTTTTCAGACTTTACAGGTAGAGAAGGCATTTTAAGGTGGGAACAAGGAAAAGGTGAGCTGCAGACTTCCCCTCTAGCTTATATAAAAGGTAGAGAAGCATGGGGTAAAAAAGGCGTTGCTATCAGACAAACACGTACTCTTCCCGCTACGCTCTATTATGGAGAACTATACGACCAATCAAGTGCGGCGATAATTCCGGGCGATAATTCTGATCTACCAGCAGTGTGGGCGTTTTGCTCTAGCCCTGACTTTCATGACGAAGTGCGAAAAATCGATAAAAAGAAAAATGTTACCAATGCAACTCTTGTCAAGATTCCCTTCGATCTCGAATACTGGACAGCCGTAGCCAAAGAACAATACCCTAATGGACTACCAGAGCCATATACTAATGATCCCACCCAATGGATATTTCATGGCCATCCCTGTGGTTCCGTTGTTTGGGATGGAGAAACTAAATGGACAGCAGAGGGTGAACTACGAGTAGACGATACTGTGCTGCAAGTTGCCGTTGTTCGCTTATTAGGTTATCAATGGCCAGCCGAACGTGATACAGAAATGGAGTTAGCTGTTGAACAAAGACAGTGGGTTGAGCGTAGCAAAGAGCTTAATCCATTTACTGATGACGACGGTATCGTTTGCTTGCCAGCAGTGCGCGGTGAAAAATCAGCGGATCAGCGCTTAGAAGCGTTATTGCAAGCTGCCTATGGCGAAGCCTGGACGACACCTCTAAAAAACCGCTTGCTGGAAACAGTAGGTGGCAAGTCGCTCAACCAATGGCTACGTGATAAATTCTTTGAGCAGCACTGCAAAATGTTCCAGCATCGCCCCTTTATCTGGCACATCTGGGACGGTCTAAATGACGGTTTTAGCGCCTTGGTCAATTATCACATGCTAGATAAAGCTGGTCTGGAAAGACTGATTTATACTTATTTAGGTGATTGGATTCGTACTCAGCAAAGCGGAATGGCTAGCGGTGAGGACGGCGCACAGGAACGTCTCGCTGCCGCCGAAGCACTCAAGCGCGAGCTCGAAGCTATTCTTGAGGGGGAGGCGTCTTACGATATTTTTGTACGCTGGAAGTCATTGGCAGAGCAAGCGATCGGCTGGAATCCTGACCTTAACGATGGTGTGCGTCTCAATATCCGACCATTTATGAAGGCTCGTGATGTCGGTAAAAAAGATGCTGGCGTGTTGCGCTGGAAGCCTAACATTCACTGGAAGAAAGATCGTGGTAAGGATGTCGAGTCTGCGCCTTGGTACACCTTAGGTTTAGAGTATGAAGGCAAAGAAGGCGATCGAATTAATGATCATCATCTGACCTTAGCTGAAAAGCGCGCGGCAGGAGAGGGCTAAAGTGCAAAAAAGAACGAGACGCGTTGGCTCGATTAGGAATGAACTAATTCATAAATCACGAGAGGCCGCACTTGCTGCGGTCCAGATTTTTAATAATCCAAATATTACGTTTAAGTCCGAATCATATCTTGTGCTAATGAATATTTCCTGGACCTACCTGATGCATGCTTATTACAGAGGGAAAGGGATTGAATATAGATATTATAAAGAAGCTGGTAAATCAAGAAGATATGACAAAACTAAGCATGGAGCCTATAAATACTGGGAGCTTGAGCGCTGTTTAAACGATAAAAACTCACCTATTGATAATAATGCTTCTAATAATTTGCGTTTCCTAATAGGGCTCAGACATGAAATAGAGCATCAAATGACGACGAGAATTGATGATCTTTTAAGTGCTAGGTTTCAAGCATGCGCTATTAATTATAACCAATACATAAAAAAGCTGTTTGGTGATGAGTATTCAATTGAAAAACATCTGTCGTTTAGCTTGCAGTTTTCTAGCATATCTATTGAGCAAAAGGAGATGCTAGAGGAACAAGCTGACTTACCAGCTAATATTAAGGGTTATATACAGGAGTTTGACAGTATTCTTAGCGACAAAGAATTCGATAACCCAAGCTATTCCTATAGGGTGTTATTCGTTCAAAAAACAGCGAATAAGCGTGGACAGGCTGACAAAGTCATTGAGTTTGTAAAAGCGGATTCTGAACTAGCTGAGAAAGTGAATAAGGACTATGTTTATCTAAAAGAGACTGAAAAGAATAAGTATTTACCCTCTAAAATCGTCGAGATAATACAAAAAGAAGGCTATTCGAAGTTTAAAATTCACAACCATACAACTCTATGGCAGTCCAAAAAAGCAAAAGAAGCTCATAAAGGGTTTGGTGTTGAGGTTGCAAATACTTGGTATTGGTATGAAAGCTGGTTAAATAAAGTCAGAAAACACTGTAAAGACAACGCTAGCAAGTATAAAGGTGGTAGCTAAATGAGCACAGAAAAATCTATCGATTACTTAACCATCAAAGGTTTCAAGTCTATCCAAAGCTTGGATAGATTGCGCTTAAATTCGCTAAACGTGTTTATCGGGGCAAATGGCGTAGGTAAAAGTAATTTTGTTGATTATTTTCGCATGCTAGGCAAGATGGTTGAAGGCGGTCTGCAGCATTGGACAACCCAACAGGGCGGTGCTGATCGTATTCTTAGCTATGGTATAAAAGAAACAGAAAGAGTGCAGTCTTTTATTGAGTTTGGGTTAAATGGGTATCTATTCGAACTTGAGTCGACAGTTGAAGGAGGTTTTTCTTTTGTCAAAGAACAGCTTTATTTTGATGGGCCATTATATGGTGAGAAGTGGATATCTTTAGGTTCTGGACATAAAGAAGCAAAACTTAAGCATCGCTATGAGTCATCCAGCAAAGGCAGTGAAGCCGATTACTGCTACAGCTCTATAGCTAGCTGGAAGGTCTTTCATTTCCACGATACCAGTGACACTGCCGGCGTTAAACGCTGGGGTTCAGTACAAGATAATGATTATCTGTTCTCTGATGCCTCTAATTTGGCTGCCTATTTGTATCATCTATCATCAGAGCATCCTCAGGTGTTAAAGCAAATACGTCGTACTATACAGCTAGCTATTCCTGTGTTTGATGATTTTGTATTCAAACCACGTGAGTTGGAAACGCAGGAACAGCAGATCAACCTGCAATGGCGTCAAAAAAATAGTGATTATGTACTCTGGCCTAGTCAGCTATCCGATGGCTCCATTCGTTTCATTTGCTTGGTTACTGCACTACTACAACCTAATCCGCCTTCTACATTGGTGATTGATGAGCCAGAGCTTGGTTTACACCCGTATGCTATTACTTTGTTAGGAGCCTTATTACGTTCAGCTGCTGAACGTATGCAAGTGATCGTCTCAACCCAGTCAGTTGCATTACTGAATGAGTTTAACATTGAAGACCTGATTGTTGTGGATCGTGAAGACAGTGGGACGGTCGTCAAACGGCTGGATGAGGATGATTTTTCCAGCTGGCTTGAGGATTACACGATTGGCGAGCTCTGGCAAAAGAATATTTTGGGCGGGAGACCTTCGTAATGATAAGGGTTCATGTGATTTGTGAAGGACAAACTGAGGAGATGTTTGTCAAAGAGTTATTGGCTCCTACATTTCTAGCAAAAGGTATATCACTTGTGCCTGCCTTAATAGGTAGACCAGGACATAAAGGTGGTAATTTCAAATTCGACCGTTTACAGGCTGATGTAAAAAATCGTTTACTTAATGAAAAAACGGCATATTGTACTACGTTTTTCGATTACTACGGTCTTCCACAATCTTTTCCAGGTAAAGGTATTCATGATAGCCAAGTTGATATAGTTACCAAGGCTACGAGGGTCCAAGATGCAATGACTTTAAAGCTCACACGACTAATTGGTGATGATGCTATGCGTCGCTTTATTCCTTTTGTACAAATGTATGAATTTGAAGCTCTGTTGTTTAGTGATCCTATTGCATTTGCTAGAGGTATTAGTAATGAGCATCTGAGTCAGAATTTGACTGATATAGCTGAGCAGTTTGATAGTCCTGAGCATATAAATAATAGCCCTCAGACTGCCCCAAGTAAGCGAATAGAAAGTTTGGTAAGAGGATATGAAAAACCTTTAATGGGTACACTTGGCGCTTTAGAAGTAGGGTTGGACAGTATGCGCCAAAAGTGCGAATTATTTGATAATTGGTTGAAGCAGTTGGAAAGACTTACTGTCGTACGAAGTAATAACACTTAACCCTAAGGAGTATCATGAAAATTATTGATTTACTGGCCAAAGAATTACGTGCCAGCGCTAAGCACAACTTGAATGTTCAAGTAGCTCCCAGTGTAATTCTTTGGATCGATAATCAGCGGCAGGGAGCTGAATAAATGAAGTGTAATTGGCCTGACTATGATCCATCAGTAGCTTTTTTTCCTGTCGAACTGAAACCTGTATTTATACAATCGTCTCGGCAGAGTGGAGACTTATTTGGTTATCATGCATTGCCGCGTCATTTTGCAGTAGTAGAGAGCGAAAGCGACTATGTTTTTGCGGTAGTGACTGAGAATTATAAATTAGTGACTAACCAGCAAGCATATGAGCTCGCAGCAGAAGCACTTAAGGTAGTATTTGATTTCACAGCATTGAAGGATATGGCATGTCTAAAAATAATAATGCCTAAAACACGCTCTTTTTGTCACATAGATCTGATACATAAGGAAAGTAGTTTTGAGCCATGGAAAAATGATCAATGGATACCTTTTATCCGTATCACCAACAGCTATAATCGAACGCATAGACTACGTTTTGAGATAGGTTTCTGTCGTCTGAATAACCTTAATGAAGTTATTTTTGAGAGTAAGAGTGTAGAAATTAGTTTTGCTCACACTAAGCAATTGCATGACATTATGCTTCGCTGGCATGAGAATATTGGTGAAATTAAAGAGCTAGAAGTTGAGTTCATTAATCAGCTGAGAAACCTTGAACGTTTTCATGTGCCTAGGCGTTATATGTTGCCACTAGCATGTAAGGTATTTGGGATTAAGCTAAATCCTAAGAAATCTATCAGCTCAAGCAGAATTAACGATTTAATCCTATTTCGTAACGATATAGATCGGCTTACTAATGACTATTTCTATACTCTAGGCGAGCAAGGTTATGCTGCTTTGAATGTACTAATGGACTATGCTATTCGGCCAGTTGGAGTAATGTCTCCTGAAAATAAGATAGATAGATACCAGCGTAGAGCTGGCGATTGGATCAATGATTTCTCACAGCAAATAGAG
Source organism: Psychrobacter sp. Rd 27.2 (assembly GCF_001921755.1). Classification (NCBI taxonomy): domain Bacteria; kingdom Pseudomonadati; phylum Pseudomonadota; class Gammaproteobacteria; order Moraxellales; family Moraxellaceae; genus Psychrobacter; species Psychrobacter sp. Rd 27.2. The sequence continues at coordinate 274,625 of NZ_MRYB01000003.1, forward strand.
AGTCGAGAATTCTCTTTTGAAAACTACCTTAAAGACTATATAACAACCTCCAAGATGATTACTCAATTATGATTAAGTCCGTTTATAACTACCCAGTTTCTACCCTGCTCGATATTGAAAGCGATGTAATATACGTTATCCCACGCTATCAACGTGAATATACTTGGAGTCGTATACAGTGGGATGCACTGCTCGATGATTTATTAGATAACGAACTTCATTACTTTTTGGGCTCAATTATCTGTATCAATCAATCTCAGGATTCTTTAGCAATTCGGGAGCTCGAGTTAGTAGACGGTCAACAACGTATGACGACAATATCGATTTTGCTGGCTGCCATCTATGATATTTTCAATAAGCAGCCGAATCTCGTTATGGAACAAAAGATTGAGCTCTACAATCTAAAGCATAAATTAGCTTTAAAGAAAATGCCAAATCAACCACGTCTAGTACCTCAAGTACAGAATAATAATCAACAAGATTATTTTTCGGTATTGGATAGTATAGGCATTCTTCAAGATATAGAGATGGCTGCACATGCAGGTAATCGCCGAGTGTTTAAAGCGTACCGGCACTTTCACTCTCGCATTAACCAGTATCTTGAGCACAGTGATAATCCGATTATTAAACTTCAAGAATTATTAGAAAAAGTAAATACAGCAACTTTAGTGAAGATTGAAGTAGCAAGTACTTCTGACGCCTACACTTTATTTGAATCGCTAAATAACCGTGGCGTGCCGCTTACCGCCATCGACCTTATCAAAAATAAGCTACTTGCTGTACTAGGGCGTGTCCCTAATCTGGAAAAGTAAGTATAAAGCCTTTAAAATAAAGAGACTATTTACCACATGGCTCTCTAA
>NZ_MRYB01000030.1:0-1221 GCF_001921755.1 Psychrobacter sp. Rd 27.2
CAGTATCGCTTAGTTTTTAACGTTAGCTACCACACCAGCACCTACCGTACGGCCACCTTCACGGATAGCGAAACGTAGGCCTTTGTCCATAGCGATTGGGTGGATAAGCTCTACGCTCATCTCAACGTTGTCACCAGGCATGACCATTTCTGTACCGTCTTGTAATTGGATTGCGCCAGTTACGTCAGTGGTACGGAAGTAGAACTGTGGACGATAGCCGTTTAGGAACGGAGTATGACGACCACCTTCTTCTTTTGATAGTACGTATACTTCGGCGTCGAAGTTGGTGTGCGGGGTGATTGAACCTGGCTTGGCTAGTACTTGGCCACGTTGTACGTCTTCACGCTTGGTACCACGGAGTAGTACGCCACAGTTTTCGCCTGCACGACCTTCGTCTAGCAACTTACGGAACATCTCAACACCAGTACAGGTGGTTTTTTGGGTGTCTTTGATACCAACGATTTCGATTTCGTCACCAACTTTTACGATACCTGATTCAACACGGCCAGTTACAACGGTACCACGACCTGAGATTGAGAATACGTCTTCGATTGGCATTAGGAATGCTTTGTCGATGTCACGCTCTGGCTCTGGGATGTAGGTGTCTAGGGTGTTTAGTAGTTCTACGACTGCTGGTTCGCCGTATTTGCCTTCGTCGCCTTTTAGGGCTTGGGTGGCACTACCTTTCATGATTGGGGTGTCGTCGCCTGGGAAGTCGTAGTCGTTTAGGAGTTCACGTACTTCCATTTCGACGAGCTCTAGCAATTCTTCGTCGTCTACTAGGTCACATTTGTTCATGAAGACGATGATGTATGGTACGCCTACCTGACGTGAAAGCAAGATGTGCTCACGAGTCTGTGGCATTGGGCCGTCAGTTGCTGATACAACTAGGATGGCGCCGTCCATTTGTGCGGCACCGGTGATCATGTTTTTAACGTAGTCGGCGTGACCTGGGCAGTCAACGTGGGCGTAGTGACGGGTGTCGGTGTCATATTCTACGTGTGAGGTGTTGATGGTGATGCCACGTGCTTTTTCTTCAGGCGCGCTATCGATGGCTGCGTAGTCTTTGGCTTCGCCGCCTGAGGTTTTTGCTGCTACGGTTGCGATAGCGGCAGTTAGGGTTGTTTTACCGTGGTCAACGTGTCCGATGGTGCCGACGTTGACGTGTGGCTTGTTGCGTTCAAACTTGGCCTTTGCCATGGGTAATTCCTCTTTTTTTGG
>NZ_MRYB01000031.1:0-1215 GCF_001921755.1 Psychrobacter sp. Rd 27.2
CGGTGAAGCGGGTCGTTTTGGTCATAACGACTATAGGCTTAGTTCAGAAGGTATAAAAGCGTTAAGTGCATTAGTCCCTGTTGTTTTAAATGCCGCTAATAGTAAAAATGGCGAAAAATGGTTTAAACAAATCGTGATTGAAGGCTTTACCGATACGGACGGCTCATATTTATATAACCTAAATCTAAGCTTGCGGCGTTCAGAATGGGTCATGTGTAGTTTGCTCGACCCAAAATTTAACCCAGAGCTTAATTTAACAGCTGCGCAAGAGAGTCAAATTAAGCAGTTGTTTTTAGCGGGTGGGGTGTCGTTTAATGCGGCAAAAGACAGTAAAGAAGCCTCACGACGTGTCGAGCTACGAATGCAGTTTTATGGCTTAAAAGAGCAAGAAGATATCGAGGATCAACCCACCTTTGATACCGTTTCTGTTGAAAGCTGTCAGTTGCCAAGGTAGATGTGATGAGTATCGCTTATTTAAAACAAAGACTAAACGTGAGCGTCGAGAGGTTCTCTGAACCTGCTCAAGTGCAAAATAAATTTGCTAGACCGCAGAAGCTGATAAAAACGTTAGATATCATTGAGCGTAGGTTTGATGATCTGGAAAATGCTCAGCCTATTGAAGAAAAGATTATCAATTCGATTAAAAACTATCTGACTAAACGCGACTGGAAGAATCTAGCATGGTCACTGAGCAAGAAACTGCCGCATTATGAAGATAAAATTTTATTTACTTTTGTGGGCGGTAAGCTAGTTAAGCAGTTTAACAACATGCAGCCTGAATTGCTTAAGGCCGTTTATTTTCCTTTGCTTTATAGTTATTTTGCGGTAGAGCAAGAGGAGATCAATAAACGTCCTAACAACTGGCTTGATCTCAAAAATATATTAAGTACCAACCGTTCCTCTTTATTTCAAACCACCACACGTCCTAAAAAATGGCTAACGACGTTAACTGATCATCCTGAACTACTATCAGCAGACCCTTCCAAAAAATTCATTCGTAACTTTTTACATAATAGCGATGAGGAAAGAGTAAGTAGTCAGCTAGAAAGCCTAAGTATCGCACCGAATAGTTGGTTTTGGGATAGTTTAGTAAGCTCATCTATCAAGTCTGTTAAAACGATGAGAGAGGACGATTACCTCGAAGCCATCCCTCGCTTTCTGCGTTTATTAGAACAAAACCCAATCTATACCAAAGACATCTTAACAGCGCTACTT
>NZ_MRYB01000032.1:0-1074 GCF_001921755.1 Psychrobacter sp. Rd 27.2
TCAACTTCTACGCCGTGATACCAACAAGCAACCTTATTACCTAAGTTCCAACCTAATGACAGTCTGGCGCCGCGATGCGGACATCTGTCTTCTAGTGCGTGTACTTCGCCTTCTTCATCTCTCCATAGCACTAAATTCTCACCCAAACGGGTAATGCCGACTGGATTAGCGCCTATTTCCCAAGAAGCTAAAACTGGATACCAATGCTCTCTAAGTCCAAATGATAAGTACTCATCTACTGAATTAAATTTCCTCACGACCTTGTGCTCCTTATTTGACTCTTACTTGATTTTGCAAGTACTTGGCTTTGCAAGCGTATTAATATCCTAACCGTGCCATTTCTCTTTCAAATGACTCCGTGGTAAATGCACTGCCATCGCCAAGAAGCATTCCTTGCTCATTGAGAGCGCTAACCACTTCTTCTAAGGTTTCAGCGCCCGATGAAAACGCGGTAATTAAATGTTTGACTAAAGACAACTCATAATCAGTCGGCTCATGATCTCGAGTTTGCCAAACCATAAGTTTTGGCTGACCTGGCATCTGGATATTGTTAATACCTGCCTCTTTGCTAGGCTTATGTTGTTTCCAACTGATTAGACTCTCGTTATATTGCTGCATTATCACTCTCCTTGTCGGCTTTCCTTTCTAGACGTTATCTTGAAGATATATTTTGTCGGCTTCGATTTTTAAAGCATAAGTACAAAGATTGCGATCAGCAGGACCACTTAACAACTTGCCGCTTTTGATTTCAAAGATAGCTTCATGTAAAGGACACTCTACTGTTTCATCTTCAATAAAGCCGTCAGTTAACAGGGCATAAGCATGTGGACATACATTTTCTACTGCAAAATAGGCGTCTTCGATTTGAAAGACCCCAATCTTTTTACCATTTACCTCAACGGACTTAGGGTCATCTTCGTTGACTTCCGACACATCACATATAGGCAACCAATCCATCTCAACCATCCTTAGTTTTGTATATAAAACATCGTTTAACTTGTAAAACACAATATAGCTTAGAATTTCCGTTGTTGTCAACGGTGATTTAAATAACTTTCAGTTCCAATCTTTATG
>NZ_MRYB01000033.1:0-920 GCF_001921755.1 Psychrobacter sp. Rd 27.2
AGTCATTGACTTGTAAGGGTTTTTTATTGTCTAAAATTTATGCGAACGCATGGACTTAGTTGGTTTTTTGATACTATCTTGATACTTTGACCCTTATAGTAATTAAAGTATGATACTACTAACACTATGGTTATATACTGCTGCATGGGTGATATATGAAGGTTAAACTTACCAAAAAATTTATAGATTCAGTAGACTATACCGCTAAAGGTACTGAAATCTATATGGACGATGTGTTAACTGGTTTTGCGCTACGTGTGGGCAAACAATCCAAACGTTATACATTACATAAGCGTATTAACGGAAAGCTATATAGAGATGAAGTGGAAGAAACGCACTTGATTACGCTAACCGAAGCACGTGAAAAAGCCAGCATAATGATGGCTAATATAAAAAAAGGTCTGCATGTTTATGACGGGCTTCATGAGGTCTTGGAAGAGCCGAAAGATAAGACCAATAATGTACCAACACTGAGAGATGCATATACCTACTTTAAATCAGCAAAGACTAGCTTAGCTAAAGGCACTATTGACACTTATGATGGTCAAATACTAAACAAGCTAGATGATTGGCTAGATATATCTTTAAATGATATATCTAAGTCAATGATAAGTGATAAGCATAAAGAGATAAGCAAGCATAGTAAAGCTCAGGCTAACGCAACTATGAGAGCTCTAAGGTCAGTTTGGAATTATTGTCGTGATAGCTTTTTAGATGATAACGAAGACTTTTTAATTAAAGAGCAACCAGTACGCATACTTAACGCCAAGAAAGATTGGAATATAATTAAGCCGCGTACTAAACATGTTGAAGAAGAATATTTAGGTATGTATCTCAAAACACTTTTAAATTATGTTGATAGAAGCTCACACCTGCAAGCGCCCCATAGCAATAATGCACGAGATATCATGCTACTTTTT
>NZ_MRYB01000034.1:0-891 GCF_001921755.1 Psychrobacter sp. Rd 27.2
TAAGCTCGGAATTAATGATACCAGCAAACAGCTTCATTCTAAGATCATAGCGCTGACGACGGTTGCGATATTTATGAGCCACGATTTTAAACAACTTGATTAAGCCTATTTTGTGCTCAACCACAATACGGAACTTAGCGAGATAGTGATTGGCCTGTTTGCATATCTCCAATAACTGACCACCACGAGGTTTCTTAAATGGTGTGAAAGTTTGGTTATGTAGCTTTGCTAACCCTTGATAACCACTGTCTGCTAGATAGTTAGTATTCTCAGGTAACCAATCAGGACAAGTATCTTTATACAGCTTAAAATCGTGGATTGACCCTTTACAGGTTTGCACATCAAGTATCAAACCAGTTTGCCAATGAACGATAACCTGCGCTTTTAAGGTGTGTTGTTTTTTCTTACCGCTGTAGTAGTCTCTTTGGTTTTTTTTGGACGCTCAATAGGGGTTTCGGTGGCATCGACAATGACGACTGACCAATTGATGTCCTCATCGACACGACTAGGCAACTTTTTAGGCAATTCAAACTTACCTGAATCGATAAGTACGTCTTCTACTTTACGAATGATACGGCTAGCAGAAGACTCATGAATACCAAAGTCCATACTGATATGATAAAGCGTGCGGTATTCACGCCAATAAGTCAGGGCTAGTAGTATCTGCTCCTTAAGACTGAGCACACTTGGTCTGCCTGATTTGGTCTTAGATGCTTCATGCTCTTGCATGGCCTCAAGCATGTCATAAAAGGTGGCTTTATGAATGCCTGTATAGCGTTTAAAACCAGCGTCACTTTGTTTGAGTAGCTTATCTATGTTTGGCATATCTATTAAGTAAGTAGAGTTCAATAATATACGTTGTGTCTTACAACTACTTTTGCAAGAGGTCTA
>NZ_MRYB01000035.1:0-870 GCF_001921755.1 Psychrobacter sp. Rd 27.2
CAGGCAGCAATGCCTGACAGGATTAAATTATCATAATACCGCTTTTCAAACTCAAAGGGTGACACATATCCAATCGTGCTATGCAATCGTATTTTATTGAACCAATCTACCCATTCAAGGGTTGCCAATTCAACATCGTTCACGCCATGCCATTGTTCTTTTAGATACTCAATCATCTCAGACTTATAGAGTCCATTGACCGTTTCAGCCAATGCATTGTCGTATGAATTACCAGTACTGCCAACAGAGGCAATCATGCCAGAGTCAGCCATCCTAGAAGTGTAGCGAATGGATAAATACTGAACCCCTCGATCACTGTGATGAATCACATTCTTAGGATTATTCCTATCTGCTATCGCTTGATTAAGCGCTGCCATCACCATATCGGTATTCATGCGATTCGATACTTTCCAGCCCACAATAGCGCGGGCAAACACATCAATAATAAAAGCAGTATAGACCCAGCCACTCGTTGTCTTGATATAAGTAAAATCTGCAACCCACAGCTGATTAGGACGATGGGTATTAAAGGTGCGATTGACCAAGTCATCAGCACGCTTTTGATCGTCACGGCTGTTAGTGGTCATCTTACCCTTACCGCGCCAAACCCCCTGCAGACCATACTGCTTCATTAACCGCTCTATAGTGCAACGAGCCACCTTTAACCCATCCGCTTTCATCTGCTGCCATACTTTACGAGCGCCATAGCGGCATTTGCTGTCCTGCCAGATGCGTTTAATCTCACTAATGTAGAAGTCGTCATGCTGACTGCGTAATGAGCGCTTCTCAGGGCAGTCCTCTAAGTCTTTAGCACGGTAGTAGGTTGATGGGGCAGTCGGCAGAACTCTACAAATTGACTCGATCCCGTAT
>NZ_MRYB01000036.1:0-851 GCF_001921755.1 Psychrobacter sp. Rd 27.2
AAGCAATTCTGCAGTCGCCGCATTCTTCATCAGTCTAGCTCTAGCAGGACCAACGTTGTAAATTTTCTCAATTAGGTTTTCTTCAGTATTACTATGCAATTGTTCAATAGTGTGTATTCCTGCAGCCTTCAACTTTTCTTTCTGCCAGTTTGTTAAAAGACTTAAAACATCTATTGTTTTATCGAGCATAGATTTTAGTGATTTATCATATTGTTGCTCATCATTGTCAATATCAATTATTTTTTCACTATTAGCATACGAAGCATGATTTTTTCCAAACTCAGGAAACTTCTTAATTGATAAATTCTTGTAGAAATCACCAGACTCACTATGAGGATTGCTTTCTAAGGATATCACACAACCGTACTTCACCTCATACCGAGTTCCTAATTCAGCTCTAGTGGCTCGAATTGAACTATCCAATTTTCTTATGATACCTGTATAAGTCAAAAGTCTTAGGGCTTCTTTAACTGTTTCAGGTGAATCTTTATGTATCCAAAAATATATTGTCGACTCCTCAAGTCCTTTCTCCCTTCTAGAGTCATTGTAGGATTCAATTGCAGGTATAACTGTTTTTTCCAAAAAGTCTCTTCCCCAGTCGATAACTCCTTGGTGTCCTTTGTATTTTTCGCCTAACTCAGTGTGTTCTGTCCAAATTCGCTCCCTATAGAAAGATTTGATTATTGAGTTAACATTCGAATTATTGAATTTATTAATATCTTGTAATGTTCTTAAGAGCATTCTAGGGTTACCGCCTGATGAGAATGCAAGCGTATTAAACAAGTCTCGATTTCTATCGATATCTAATTTTAGCTTTTCATCAGATTGCTTGAATACAATATCTTTAAAAT
>NZ_MRYB01000037.1:0-845 GCF_001921755.1 Psychrobacter sp. Rd 27.2
CTAGGGCGTGTCCCTAATTCAGTTTGCAATGAATCATAGTACAAGCTAGATACAGCATAGACTTATAATTACGAGCCAATTTCTCGTATCGAGTCGCAATACTACGGAACTGCTTTAGCCTTGCAAACGTGTTTTCAACTAAGTGTCGTAGCTTATATAAATAATGATCAAACGCTACATCTGGTTGTTTAGCATTTCTTCTTTTAGGGATGACAGGGCTTATATTGTCTTGCTTTAGCCTGTTTCTAATGGTTTCAGAATCATAAGCTTTATCAGCAATGAAGTAGGTCGCATCCGTTAACATCTCTATGATGTCATCTACCGCTTGGCTGTCGTGGACGTCACCCCCAGTGATTTTAAAATCAATCGGGTTTCCATGCGAGTCGACGGCGAGATGAATCTTGGTGGTTGTTCCACCTCGAGATTTTCCAGTGGCTCGAAGCTCTCCTCGTCTGGCGCCGCTTGAATGCTGATGACAGCGGATGTAGCTTCCGTCTGCGAACACCCATTCTTCATCAATACTTGCTCGTAGGTCAAAAAAAATTGCTCCCATAAGCCTTTTTTTGACAACCTGTTAAAGCGATTATAGGCGGTTTTCCATGGACATAGCTCACTCGGTATATCACGCCATGGGGCTCCTGTACGAAGTTTCCATAATATGGCTTCCATGACTTGTCTGTCATTTTTCCAGGTATGACAGCCATGAGCCTTCATAGTACTTTGGAGTTGTTCCCATGTATTATCATTGAGCACTGTTCTTGCCATAATTTAGAGAGCCATGTGGTAAATAGTCTCTTTATTTTAAAGGCTTTATACTTACTTTTCCAGATTAGGGACACGCCCTA
>NZ_MRYB01000038.1:0-789 GCF_001921755.1 Psychrobacter sp. Rd 27.2
CTTCATATGAGATTACACTAGAGGCCGCTATGTCTAAGAAGTCTTTAATCGCCTATATAGGTAAGCTGCGTAAAGTCCTATTGAAAACTGGTTTGATAATGTCAGCGAGTTTTTTTGCCCAGTCAGCTTTTGCTCAGTGCCCGATAGCTAATGCCAATGGTTTTAATGTTGAATCACTAAACATAGGTACTTCTGGCGGCAAAACGATATTTTTCTGCAAACAAGAATTTACCCCCTCACAGTTAAGCTATACACCCACTGAAGAAGCGCTACTTACTGGTAAAAGTCGAGCTATCTCAAAAGGAAACACCATTCAAACATTTCCTCTGATGGGCAGTGTTAACTTATCTGGTTTTTCTGCTTCAGATTTGTCCTTAGACTTAAATATGCTACAAAGAGATTTTCCAAATAATGGTGGGCGGTACAATAAAAAGAGCTTATTTAATTTCTATACAAAAGTGGATAGAGAGTCTGAGTCAACGACCTCTTTTGTTCAAGGCAATGATCCCATTATTGGGACATTTAAGAATGCAAAGCTTGCAAGAGATAGTGGAGCAAGTCAGTTGACCGCTGATGTTGAGCTATATCATACAAACCCTGGTGCTGGTCAGTATTTTACAGCAAGGAATGGCGTGTATTGTTGGCTTGGCGTAGGAACTAGGTTGAATATGAACCCAAATAATACTAGCTTAAAAAACTCAGGAAACTACAGTCTAACGATGGGCGTCGTTACTCAGTAGTATGCATGCAAAAACATGAGGTTTTAGAGTATCAGTCGGTTGTTTTTCA
>NZ_MRYB01000039.1:0-771 GCF_001921755.1 Psychrobacter sp. Rd 27.2
ACTTCGGCGATGTAGGCAAAGGCAAGTGAGATGGCGAGGCTACTGGCAAAACAGTCGTATTAGGTATTCTAATACGAAATAGTAATGTCATAGCAGACACTAAGTAAAGCACGCTCAAGCCTGTTATCGAGCGTAAAATCAAGCCTGATAGCTTTATTTATACTGATAGTTATCGAAGTTATAATACGTTAGGTGTAGGCAACTTGATAGTCATGTAGCTGACTCATGTGGATTCGACTATAGCCCCAAATACAATATAACATCATCATCTCGATATATAGTCGACTCTAAATAAAGTAGAGGCATTATATTTCAACGTGGAACTGGTATGAGTTTTTCTGGCGTGCTGTGTCTGCGCTGATCGATGCTGCATAAAGTTCATCCTAGTCTCACTATATCGTTTTTATACTAAATTCACTATAGCATTATTGCCTATAGTAAATATCGGTTGATTTATTAAATTGGAATAAATAATAACTATTCATAATTAAGGTAAAAGATGATAGAGACTGTAAGCAGTACTCATAAAAGTATCATGCTAGCTATAAGACAAGCTGCAACTTTATATTTGTTTGAGAAAGGACGTGAAAACGATATTCCTAAAGTTATAGATAATTTTTTGCCTTTAGATAATTACCAGGGAAATCGAGCACCTGTAGTTGATGTCGTGAAGGAGGTTCATATATTGTCAGATGTTCTACAAGATAATTATTTAGGATTAAAACTAAATATGTTAGTAGACATTGAGTCTTTGCCCTTTTATAAAGCAGT
>NZ_MRYB01000004.1:0-232337 GCF_001921755.1 Psychrobacter sp. Rd 27.2
AATCGCTTAAAATTATGTTCGTAATGAATTAACTTTGAGTTTTTCTGCTGAGTAAATGATAATTTTTATAGTTAGAACTGACTCCGAAAAGAAGTCAAAACCAACTTTATTTTTTAGCATTCTAAATCAGCAAAAATCCACACAAGTTGTTCTTTAGTTGTGCTTTTAAATAGTGTCTTATACTGTCGTCCAGTAGTAAGATATTTCGCTTACTTATAGTAAGTAAGGCTAAATAGCGCTAAACCTTAGTGGTTTATCCTATCTAGCGAGCCGACTATCATATCATAACGATTTGGTTTGTCAAGCTTTTTTATCTAATTTGTTTCTCAAGGTTCGCTGCGTTGTTACTATGTAATTTACCCTAGTAATGCTTAGCTCGTCCTGATGAGGTGCGTATTATAGAGAGTTTCTGACGGGTGTCAACTGCTTTTTGATAAGTTTTTTAATTAATTTTGATAAATATAAAATAGACTAGTGTTTTCAATATGTTAGTGAAAAAACTTTTTAAAACAGCGATGCGACTTAAACCATCATCACTTCATTAGTTATATAGTGGTAGCAAAATTGGCGTTATCTATTACCTATTGAAATCTGCTTAATAAATACTTATATAGTCAACCCGATATAAACATGATGCAGCGAGATGAAACGTTATTTTTCATAGCATCGGTAATTAGATAACTTTGAAGCATCAAGTGCTGCATCGATACTTAAACAGTCACCGTGCTGACGTCGCTTGTCATAACACTTTTGTCACTTTGTATCTATAGTCTCCAACCTAGTGTTGCTAGGCAGTGTTTGCTATAATAGTGGCTTTTATGACACTACCTTGTAATGCTAAAGTGAGCCTTTAGATAAAGTGGCCAAAAGCCTGCTATTAATATCGTCTCAACTTAGTGTTTTGGGTGGTACTTTTCTTAACATATCACAGCAGTTAGATATAATTGATGCGGTCTTACGGTTATATGATTGATGGTTGCAATCATCACTGCCAACGGATCCAAAAAGGTGAATAGATTATGGTAGCGATTACTTTACCAGATGGTAGCGTAAAAAACTTTGAAGGCAATACAACCGTCATGGAAGTGGCGCAGAGTATTGGTGCAGGACTTGCCAAAGCGACGGTCGCTGGGCGCGTTGATGGTCAATTAGTCGATGCACACGATCCGATCACCCATGATGCCAAAGTTGAAATCGTGACGCCAAAAGACGCTGACGGTGTCGATATCATTCGCCACTCCTGCGCCCACTTGTTAGGTCATGCAGTAAAACAGCTCTACCCAGAGGTAAAAATGGTCATCGGACCGGTCATCGAAGATGGTTTTTATTACGACATCTATAGCGAGACGCCGTTTACCCCTGAGCATATGGAAGCCATCGAAAAACGCATGATGCAACTGATCAAACAAGATTATGATGTTATCAAAAAAATGACACCGCGCGATGAAGTCATCAAGATATTCGAAGCGCGCGGCGAAGATTATAAGCTGAAACTGATCAATGATATGCCGGGTGAAGAAGCCTTTGGTCTGTATCACCATCAAGAATATGTCGATATGTGCCGTGGTCCACACGTGCCAAATACGCGCTTCTTAAAAGTATTTAAACTGACCAAAATGTCGGGTGCATACTGGCGCGGTGATGCCAAAAACGAGCAGCTGCAACGTATCTATGGTACAGCGTGGGCTGATAAAAAAGACCTAAAGGCCTATATCCAGCGTATTGAAGAAGCGGAAAAACGCGACCACCGTAAAATTGGTAAAGCGCTCAATCTGTTTCATATGCAAGAGCAAGCGCCGGGCATGGTGTTTTGGCACCCTAATGGCTGGACGATTTATCAAGTGCTTGAGCAATATATGCGCAAAGTCCAACACGATCACGGCTATGAAGAAATTAAAACGCCGCAAATCGTCGATCGTAGCTTGTGGGAGCGCTCAGGCCACTGGGGTAATTATGCCACCAATATGTTTACCACTGCCAGCGAAAACCGTGATTATGCGGTAAAGCCAATGAACTGCCCGTGTCACGTGCAAGTATTTAACCAAGGCCTAAAGTCATATCGTGACCTGCCACTGCGTATGGCAGAGTTTGGTTCATGTCACCGTAATGAGCCATCAGGCTCCTTGCATGGTTTGATGCGCGTACGCGGCTTTACGCAAGATGATGCGCATATCTTCTGTACCGCAGCACAAATTCAGCAAGAGGTCGCTGACTTTATTAAACTAACCCTAAAAGTCTACGAAGACTTCGGCTTTGATAACATCATCATGAAGCTCTCCACCCGCCCTGAAAAGCGTGTCGGCTCTGATGAGTCTTGGGATTTTGCCGAAAAAGCTTTGGCCGATGCTCTCGACAGCTCAGGTCTCGATTGGGAATACTTGCCGGGTGAAGGCGCGTTTTATGGTCCCAAAATTGAATTTAGTCTAAAAGACTCTCTAGGCCGCGTCTGGCAGTGCGGTACCATTCAGGTCGACCCCAATATGCCTGAGCGTCTTGATGCAGAGTTTGTCAACGAACAAAACGAGCGTGAAACCCCAATCATGCTACACCGTGCTATTTTAGGATCTTTCGAGCGTTTTATCGGTATTTTGATCGAACACTATGCCGGTTGGATGCCAGTATGGCTTGCACCCAAGCAAGTGGTGGTGATGAATATCACTGACAAGCAAGCAGAGGCTTGTGAAAATGTGGTTAATGAGCTGAAAAACGTCGGTATTCGAGCCGTTAGCGACTTGCGTAACGAAAAGATTGGATTTAAGATACGAGAGAAAACATTAGAACGTATCCCCTATATGCTAGTATTAGGGGATAAAGAGATTGAAACGGGCAGCGTCAATGTCCGGACGCGTGAAGGCGAAAACCTTGGCGTGATGAGTATCTCTGACTTTATGGCATTAGTACAGACCGCTGTCGGTAAAAAAGGCCGACAGACCCCAAAAACAGATGAGGAGTAATACCTATTAAACAGTCCAACCGTTTGAACATCAACGAAGATATCAAAGTCAAAGAAGTCCGACTCGTTAAAGAAGACGGCGAACAAATGGGCGTGGTCGATATCGAAACCGCGATGAAAGCGGCGCGTGATGAAAACTTAGATTTGGTCGAATTGGTTCCTGAAGCAAAACCGCCTGTATGTAAGATCATGGATTACAAGCATTTCTTATATGATCAAAAACAAAAGGCCAAAGAAGCTAAGAAAAACCAAAAGCAGACTCAGCTTAAAGAGATGAAACTACGCCCCAGTACTGAAGAGGCGGATTATCAAGTTAAGCTGCGTAAAATTATCAGCTTTTTGGAAGCTCAAGATAAGGTTAAGATTAGTATTCGTTTCCGTGGACGCGAAATGGCGCACCAAGATATTGGTCGCAAGCAACTTGACCGCATCATTGAAGATACCGCTGATATCTCAAACGTCGAACAATATCCTAAGATGGAAGGTCGTCAGATGGGTATGCTGCTCGGCCCAACTAAGAAAAAGTGATCGACTAACCAGATTGCTATTAGTTAGTGGCGGCTGTCAATCGGCATGCTAATCCGCCGATGTTAGATAATGTCGGTATTGATTAATATGGATACTTATACTGTTGACCATCAATATGCTACGGGATATTGATGGTTTTTTTGTATATAGGCTTTCTGCCTCTTTATCATAAGCAGCGATACTGCCTTTATTAGCCATGGCTTTTATCACCTATAGTTTTTATCATTTATAGCGTTTTAAACGCTGTTTTTGGTATCACAAGCTGACGCTATTTTACAAAACCTCTCTTCTCAAGCTTTTCATTACCAGTTAGTCTAAAGCTCAATGGCTCTGTATTCATTCGCCTTTGTATTTATTCGGCTTTATATAAGACACAGGCTGTGACATACAGGCCGCGACTTGTCTTTTAAATAAAACAATACCCGATATAGTCGACACTACATAAACCGCACGGATGATATATTACTGATTTTGTCCTTTTAGAGATTATAGGAAACTTTATGCAAGAATTGACGCCACCAGAAAACGCCGCTGCGCCAAGCATTTCACTGACGCCGCCTGAGCCCGTCAAAGAAGTACAAAAAAGTGAAGCCGACCAGATGGTGACTCTCGATAAAAGCCAAATACCAGAGCTCGATGCTAAAGTTGATGCTTTTGTCGATCATGTCATCACCAACTCTGTACATAGCCCTGAGTTTCAGCAAAACGTCCAGTCCATACATAACTTAGGCAATAAAGAGATTCGTGAGTCCGCGCAAGTCTCTAATCGTATGCTCGAGCTGCCAGCAAAGAGCATCAACGACAATCTGTTTGATAACTCCCCTATCGCCAAATCTCTGACAGAGCTGCGTGGTATCGTCGAAGATTTGGACCCTAGCAAAAAAGATTTGACCAGCTCACGCAAGCTGTTTGGCCTTATTCCTTTTGGCAATAAGGTTCAAGATTACTTTCGTCAATACGAGTCAGCGCAGTCACATATCAATGCTGTCGTGACCAGTCTCTATAACGGCAAAGACGAGCTGCTCAAAGACAATGCCATGATCGAGCAAGAAAAAGTCAATATGTGGGAGCTGATGCAATCGATTCGTCAGTACATTTACGTGGGTAAAAAAATCGATGAGCAGTTGGAGCAAAAAGTCTATGCCATCGAGGCGGCTGACCCAGAAAAAGCGCGCATCATCAAAGAAGAGATGCTATTTTATGTGCGCCAAAAAAATACCGACTTTTTGACGCAGTTGGCCGTCAACGTCCAAGGCTATTTGGCGCTTGATACCATTCGCAAAAATAATCTGGAGCTGATCAAAGGTGTCGACCGCGCGACCACGACGACCATCTCAGCGCTCCGCACGGCGGTGGTGGTCGCACAAGCGATGACCAATCAAAAACTGGTACTTGATCAAATCACTGCGCTTAATAAAACTACGAGCAGTTTGATCGAATCGACCTCTGCGATGCTCAAACGCCAATCGGGCGAGATCCATGAGCAGGCGACCAGCAGCAGTATCGAGCTTGATAAACTGCAAAACGCCTTCAATAATGTCTATGATACGATGGACATGATCAGCAATTATAAAATTGAAGCGCTAGAGAACATGAAACAAACGGTCAATACCTTGACCACTGAGGTCGATAAAGCACAAAAGTATCTCGACAAATCCAATCAGACCACGGTGCTAGAGGTCTCAAAGGAATTAGACAGCAAAAAAATCACCGATAAGTCTAGTGCGGTGGATATCGATATTTGATGGTTTTTTTCAGCTGTCTTCTTTAAAAGCAGACAGCTTGTTGCGACTTAATACAGATTAGGCGATTGACGCAAGATATTGCCTCGTCGTTCGTGTTAAGATAGCCCTTATTAATAATTTTAAAAATAGATACGGTAATTTATGAGTTGGAACGATCCAAACGCCTCAAGTGAGGCAAAAAGATATGACAATCCTATCCCTAGTCGCGAGCTGATACTGGGCACGATTAATGAGCATGGCGAAGTCACTCACAAGCAACTGGCGCAGATCTTTGAGATTGAAGACCCAGATCAGTTTGATGCGCTGGGCAATCGCCTAAAAGCCATGGCACGCGACGGTCAAGTAAACCGTGAAGGTCGTCCTTATCGTTATCGGACAGTGACCAAACAAGATGTGGTCACCGGTACTGTGTCGGCGCATCCCAAAGGTTTTGGCTTTGTATTATTAGAAGACATGCCCGATTTGTTTTTGCACGAAAAACAAATGCGCTGGGTATTTAATGGCGATACGGTAGCCGCGATCGGCACCTCAACAGACAATCGCGGTCGCACCGAAGGCCGCATCGTCGATATCATAGAGCGTCGTCAAAACAACTTCATCGGCACGCTAACACGTGATGATGAAGGCTACTGTGTCGAGCTTGGTAGTCCAAACCATCACCAACCCATTACTGTCACTGATGACAACGTACAGGCTCTAAACGCCAAGCAAGGCGCGCCCGTCAAAATAGACATCATCGATTGGCCAAACCAGCACGAGTTTGCTACTGGCAAAATCACTGAAGTCCTCTCCGATGATAACGACCGCGAGCTGATCATCGAAACGACGTTGCTCAATTATGATATTCCATCAGAATTTAGTGATGCGGCTCTCAAGCAAGCCAATGATTACGAAGAGCCTACTGACAAAGACCTAAAGGGCCGTACTGACTTACGTCATTTGCCCTTAGTCACCATCGATGGTGAAGACGCACGCGACTTCGATGATGCGGTATATGCCGAAAAACGCTCAGGTGGTAACTACCGCGTCTTAGTGGCTATTGCAGATGTCAGCTACTACGTCACGCCAAACTCGCCGTTAGATAAAGACGCGTATGAGCGCGGTACGTCAGTATACTTTCCGCATCGTGTGATTCCGATGCTCCCTGAAGTATTGTCGAATGGTCTGTGTTCGCTAAACCCTGATCTTGATCGCCTATGTATGGTGGCTGATATCAAGATATCGCGCGCTGGTAAAATCACAGGCTATGATTTTTATCCAGGTGTGATGCACTCACAAGCACGCTTGACGTACAACCAAGTCAACGCGTATTTCGACAATCCAAAAGACAAAAGCGTGCCTGATTCTTTGACAGGCAATAAAGACGTCAAAAAATCAATTGATACACTGCATCAACTCTACGAGCTGCTTTTGAAAAAACGCGAAGAGCGCCATGCGATGGAGTTTGAGACAGTAGAGACCTACATTAAGTTTGATGAAAAAGGTGGCATCGAAGCAATATTGCCACGTACGCGCGGCGATGCGCAAAAGCTGATCGAAGAATGTATGCTACTGGCCAATACTTGTGCGGCAAACTTTGCTCTCAAGCATGAACTGCCTGTCTTGTATCGTAACCACGATCAGCCAGATAGCGAAAAATCCATGCGTATCCATGAATACGCCAAAAACTTTGGTTTGAGCTTCCCAGAAGAAAGCCCAACGCAGGCCGATTATCAGCGTATCATCGAAGCCACCAAAGACAGACCTGATGCCATTAGTATCCATAGCATGCTGCTGCGCTCGATGATGCAGGCCAACTACGCGCCGGACAACATCGGTCACTTTGGCTTGGCGTATGACGAGTACAGTCACTTTACCTCGCCCATCCGCCGTTATCCTGATTTGATGCTACACCGTGCGATCAAGGCAAAAGTCACGGGTAGCAAGCAGCCAGTGATGGATTTTTCACTCGAAGGTGCTGGCACGCAAACCTCAGATACCGAGCGCCGCGCCGAAAAAGCCTCGCGTTTTGTGGAGTCATGGCTCAAATGTCACTACATGAAAGATCATGTCGGTGAAGAGTTCAATGGCGTGGTGACCACCGTGACGAGCTTTGGCTTATTTGTCACCTTGACTGACTTGTATATCGACGGTCTGGTGCATATCTCAAACGTCGGCGATGACTTCTTTGTCTATGATGAGACGCAGCAGCAGCTCATCGGTAAAGACAAAGGCACGCTGTTTGGTCTGGGCGATTTGGTCAAAGTCAAAGTCGCAGGCGTCAATATGGACTTGCTACAAATTGACTTTGATTTACAAGCCAAGCTACAAGCCAGTGAGATGAACCAAACCAAAAAAGACCAAACCAAAAAAGACCAAGCTAAAAAACCACCAACCAAAAAATCACCAGCTAAAAAGAGCAGCAACCGCAAAGGCTCAAGCAAAAAAAGCTAAGCCACATAAGAGGTGGTAGATAAAAAGGTATTGATAAAAAAGGCTAATCCAGTGTTAGCCTTTTTTTGTGCCCGCTACGCTACTGGGCTTTAGCCACTTGCACAACTCACTGCTGCTCGGCTCGCTGTGCTTGCTCTATCTGCGTGGTAGCATCATCCAAGATGGCCTTGGGCTGCTGACCTAACGGCTGATTGGCAATATTTTCGCCAGTGTTTGCACCTGTATCTGTCACAGCCGCCGACTCAGCGCTATTATTGTTTACTAGTACCTCTCTGTGCTTATCACGCTGATGCCCACTTATCAGATTAAAACCCAATAATGCCACCATGCCCACAAGTGCGAAAATAATCAAATGTTTCATTTGCATAAAAGTGTCTCGTCTCTAGATAGTCATCAAATATCTATTTTGTTGCACTTTTTATGCCGTTTTTTAGGGCGTGTTCGCATTTTAAAAATGATGATAAAAATGAGATAAACTGCCGCTAAACATTGCCACTAAACAAGGAAGATAGCACAGATAATCTCGAGATATTAGTCAGCTATTTGGCCCTGTTTGGCCAGATTTAGCCATTTTTCACTCATTTAGGTGGCTATCTATTGAGTTGAGGACAGGCGCTAAGCTGATTATTCTTGCGGGCTATTGTTATTTAGCAAATCAGTCTCATCTGAGTTTTCGGCAATTTCTTGCTCGACCTTTTCCATCAGCTTATCATCGGGGCGGGCATCGAGGACATCGCTGCCACTGCGGCCTTGCAGGATAGTTTTGGCACGGGCTTTTGCTTGCTCTTTATCTTTATCATCGGTGGAGCTTGGCACTTGATTGCTTGAGGTAGCGCTGGGCACGGTGGTCGTAAGGGTAGCACCCGAGGTGGTGTTGTTTTGTGGCATCTGCTCAAAAGCGTGCTCTAATTTATGGTTAAAACGCAGTCGATAAATGGGCTCAGGTAAGCTAAAGCCTTCATTTTCTAGCGCGTGCTTGGTTTCGCGAATGGCGATACTACGCGCTTTAGAAAAATCGGTCTCGGATTGATCCACCCATACCTGAAACTCTAAAATGATATTTGAGTCGCCGACATTGGTAATGACAGCAATCGCTTTTGGCTCATCTAAGACAAACGCCAACTGGTGTATCGCATCTAGCCCAACCTTAATGGCTGCCAGTGGGTCATCGTTGGCGTCCACACCCAGCTCAAAAGTAAAGCGGCGCTCAGGGTTTTTGGTGTAATTTAGAATAGTACCTTTAAAGACCTCGGCATTCGGAATGCGCAGCTGGTTGCCATCTAAGGTCATCAAAATAGTCGCCCGCGATGTCAGGCGCACGACGATACCCTCTTGCCCATTGATGACAATGTGGTCACGCGCGCGAAACGGCTGCCGGATACTAAGCATGAGTGAGGCAATATAGTTTTCAATCGTGTCTTTGACCGCAAAGCCAACCGCGATACCGATCACGCCTGCCCCGCCAAGTAGCGTACCCAAAACAGTCTCTGCGCCGATCAGACTCAGCGCCAAGATCAGACCAAAGATGATAAAAATGACTTTGATGGTTTGGGCCAGTAGCTCTGCCACAAATGGATTTGGCGTCAGACGTTGCCACATTTTTTTGCGATTGGAGAGCCAGCTGCCAAACCAAGTCACCAAGGCAAACAGCACAATACCGACCAATAGTAGCGGTAGCGCCTTCACTAGATTGGTCACCTGTGCTTTTAGGCCTTGATAGACAGTGGTGACGTTGTCTTGTACATCGAGGGTACGATTGATTCGGTCTTCGACCGTGACCACGTCTGTCAAGCGATTGGTCAAGTTAATAGCTTGCTGCGCCTTTTTTTCATTGGGCGTCTCTCCCGTCAGGGTAACCACCCCTTGCGTCACGCTGACATTGACCGCTTGCAACCCGTCTATTTCTGAAAATATGCCAGTGATACGTTGGCGGATATCATTATCTGTTTGCGGAGTTGGCGTGGTCTCGATTTGCGCGTTATTGGTGCTCTCACCACTGATGATGGGCGGCGGGGTAGGCTCAGGTGATGGCTCTAGGGCCTCTGGCGTTTCAGCTATGCTGTCAGAGGTAGCAGGTGCTGGCTCGGCATTGTCTTCATCAAGCGCTTCTACATTGTCAACATTGTCACCACTGAGCGCAGCGCTAATGGAGGCAGCGTCTTCAATAGCTGCATGAGCTGGCAGCGAACAAAGCAGCGCCAATAGCAACAGCAGCTGACCGCATATACTGGCCAGACGGCGGATGATGGTGGGCATTTTTTGCGTTAGATAAATCGACATAAGCATCCTTTGCTTGTTGCATCATTGCCAAAACCTCAAGGTCTTATGCAAGCGTGGTCCCTGCCCTTTGTCTTAGCTTAGCAGCTAGGCGTGAGTCTATTACTATAAAGCAAACATACGGCTATTTGCTTGACGCCGCCGCTATGGCGCAGCAAACAGATAGCCGTAGCGCGTTGCCTATTCTCGCCATTGAGCGCTGAGCACAGCAAGTAAGAGCCTAGCGAGTAATTTTTTAGCAAATTTTAGGTAAGCTTAGCTGTCTAGGTATGCTTGAGCAGCACGCAAATCGAGTGTGCCTTCGTAGATGGCGCGGCCGGTGATGATACCCTCGATACAGTCGCCATAGGGTTTTAGCAGCTCGATGTCTTTTATGTCGGTCACGCCGCCTGAGGCAATCACAGGCAGGCCACCTTCGCGAGCTAGATTGACTGTCTGTTCGACGTTGACGCCTTGCATCATGCCGTCACGGGCGATGTCGGTATAGACGATTGACGATACGCCTACATCGGCAAAGCGCTTGGCCAGCTCGGTGGCGCGAGTATCAGTGACATTTGCCCAGCCATGGGTCGCCACCATACCGTCTTTGGCATCGATACCCACGATGATATGCCCTGCAAACTCACGGCAAGCTTCAGTGACAAAGTCGGGATCTTCGACTGCTTTGGTGCCGATAATAATATACGTCAAGCCTGCGGTGATGTACTGCTCGATGGTGTTCATATTACGCACACCGCCGCCCAACTGGATAGGCAGGGTTGGGTAAGCCTTGGCGATGTCATTGACCACTTGTCTATGTACTGGTATCCCATCAAACGCCCCGTTTAAGTCCACCAAATGTAAGCGGCGAGCACCTTCTTCTACCCAGCGCGCCGCCATGGCCACAGGATCGTCAGAAAACACCGTATCATCCTCCATACGGCCTTGCTTTAAGCGCACACATTTACCATCTTTTAAATCAATCGCCGGAATAATGACAGGCACAGCACACATAGGACATTCCTTATAACGCACTAATAAAATAAGTAATCACAATATCACTGATATTAAAACACTACCGCAGACCGTTTCGAAATCAGTGGCTAACAAAATCAGTCAGAATATAGTATCAGTAAATGCTCTTCGTGTTGGCTCAAATCTGAATAATTCAAACAACAAATAATGCCAAAAACTTAACAATCATAACCATAAGTTTTAGCAGACGGAATCACTGACAACATTAGGTAAATTCACTTACCGGCTGGCAATTTTAGGTCAATTTAGCGTATAATCCTAGGTAAATTTGTATTTGTTTCTATATGATAGCAACCATGCGCCACACTTTTTCAGTTAACCATCACTGAAGTGCTCATGGCGGTCAGGATGAGTCGAGCAACAGCTAAATGAACCAGTACAATATTGGCTGACAGTTGGCTAAAAGGGTTAACGTAACAATCTTCAATGCCAGTCTGAGAGCAGACTGCGCTGCGCCATTACCCTTGAGACGTCTTTTTATATATCTCCCTTACATCCCTATCATGAGATAACGCCTTAGAAAGTCACTCCTAGATTACCAGCGGCAGATGGTCATACACAGTATGTCTACCAGCGGCAGGGCTAGTGTGGCTTCGACCAGTTTATCTATCTTTGTAGATTACTTGGCTGCGTTTTTATGTCATTGGCTCTGCAACAAAAAGCCAGTTCATAAAGCGACAATCGTGCTGGTTTACAGGTTTTAATTTTCAATGAAACGTATGATGGAGCTGTTTACGATCAATGCAGTCGCTTTTGGCCAACGCTCAAAGTGAGTGCGTTTGGTTTGATGGTTTTAGCATACACCTTGGTAGCCAGTCGCCAACTTTGGTAATTCGAATAAGACATTAACGTGTTGTTAAGGAGTCTAAGGTCAGCGTTAATACTCTTACTAGCAGTGATATTCTTGCGTTGTTTTCAAAGCCTTATGTATCTCTATCCTACTATAGGAATAGCGAGTTGAGGGCTTTATTAAATGACGCAGATGTTCATGCTGCCGATATACCAAACAGGACGTCTGGTATCGTTTTAGACTATGGACTAAGTTTTCGCTTATGATTACCATCAAAAAAGGTTTGGATTTGCCCATCACCGGTGAACCCTCCCGCGAGATATCTGAGCACCAACCAACACATGTAGCAGTCATTGGCTATGATTATGTGGGTATGAAACCCACAATGAATGTCAAAGAAGGTGATGTCGTAGCTAAAGGCCAGCCCGTTTTTGAAGACAAAAAACGTGTTGGTGTTATCTACACCGCCCCTGCTGCTGGTAAAGTCGTCGCGATCAATCGCGGCGAGCGCCGAGTGTTTGAAAGCCTTGTGATTGCGGTCGACCTAAACGGTGAAGAAGTAGACTTCGAGCGCTATGACTCCCAGCAACTTGCTGACCTAGACTCGAAGGTCGTTGAAACCCAACTGCTGGCCTCTGGCGAATGGACTGCGTTTCGTACGCGCCCCTATAGCCGCGCACCAGAAATCGGTGCCCGTCCGCATGCCATCTTTGTCACCGCGATGGATACCAATCCACTTGCGTTTGACCCGATGCTGCTGATCAATGAGGAGCTGCAAGCGTTCAATGATGGCCTCGCAGTATTATCTACCCTCAGCCCTAAGACTTTCGTCTGTCATCATGGTGATGCTAGCCTGACGCCCGTTGCAAAAACCGCGGCAAGTAACGTCACTGAGTATCATAGTTTTGCAGGTAAGCACCCAGCAGGACTGGCCGGCACGCACATTCACTTTTTGCATCCAATCATGCGCGGTGTCACCGTCTGGACGATTGGCTATCAAGACGTGATTGCTATCGGTAAGCTCTTTACCACTGGCCGCCTATACACACGCCGTATGATTAGCTTGGCAGGCCCTGCAGTCAATACTCCACATCTGATCGCAACCGAACGCGGTGCTGACATCACAGCATTGACCAAAGGCCAACTGGCCGCTGGTGAAAACCGTGTCATCTCAGGCTCAGTGCTGTCAGGACGCAAGGTGTTTAGCAACATCGCTTATCTTGGCCGCTTTCACAACCAAGTCAGCGTCCTACCTGAAGGCCGTGAGCGTCCAGCATTTCACTTCTTTACCGCTGGTAAAAACCGCTTCTCTAAACTGCCAATCTATATCTCGCAGTTTTTTGGTGGCAAAAAATACAACTTCACCACCACCAGCAACGGCTCACCGCGTGCGATGGTACCCATCGGGGTCTATGAAGAAGTCATGCCGCAAGATTATCTGCCAACACAGCTACTACGTGCCTTGATTGTTGAGGACATCGTTAGCGCCGTTGATTTGGGCGCACTCGAATTGGACGAAGAAGATTTGGCATTATGCACCTTCGTCTCTCCTGGCAAATATGAATTCGGTGATATCTTGCGTGATAACTTAACGCGCATTGAGCTGGAGGGCTAACCACGATGAAATTTTTACACAATATGTTCGATCGTATGGAGCCGTCTTTCACCAAGGGTGGCAAACACGAAAAGTACTATGCCATCTTTGAGATGTTCGATACGTTTTTGCGTCAGCCAGGTACCACTACCTACGCCTCGTCACACGTGCGCGATGGTATCGATCTAAAACGCATCATGATTACTGTCTGGCTCTGTACCTTCCCTGCGATGTTTTGGGGTATGTACAATATCGGCCACCAAGCATTAACTGCCATCGCTCAGCTAGGCTTGCAGCCTGAAGGCTGGCGCACGGTCATCACCAGCATGGCAGGCTACAACCCAGATAGTATCTGGGCCAGCTTTGTCTATGGGGCCATGCAGTTCTTACCCATTTATATCGTCACCTTCGCGGTTGGTATTCTCTGTGAGATTATCTTTGCCGTGGTGCGCGGACATGAAGTCAACGAAGGTTTCTTTGTGACCTCAGTGCTCTTTGCGCTTTGTCTACCGCCAGATATCCCATTATGGCAAGTCGCCTTGGGTATCATCTTTGGTGTGGTCGTGGCAAAAGAGGTCTTCGGTGGTACGGGTAAAAATTTCCTAAACCCTGCCCTATCAGGTCGTGCCTTCCTCTACTTTGCCTATCCAGCGTATATGTCTGGTGACTCAATCTGGACGGCAGTGGACGGCTTCTCTGGCGCGACACCGCTTGGTCTTGCAGCACTTGGCGTCTCTCCACAAGATTTCGTCGATGTCTATGGCAATGCCATCACTTGGAGTGATGCGTTCTTGGGCAACATGCAAGGCAGTATCGGTGAAGTCTCTACGCTCGCTATCCTCATGGGTGCGGTCGTACTACTGTGGACGCGTATCGCCTCCTGGCGCATCATGGCAGGCTGTGTGGTCGGTCTCATCGCCACCTCGCTGGTCTTTAACATGATCGGCTCAGAAGACAATCTGATGATGAACTTGCCGTTTTATTGGCATTTGGTCATCGGTGGCTTTGCCTTTGGTGCCGTCTTTATGGCAACCGATCCTGTCTCTGCTGCGCATACCAATAAAGGCCGCTGGGCGTATGGCATCTTGATTGGCTTTATGACCGTATTGATTCGCGTCGTCAACCCAGCCTTCCCAGAAGGCATCATGCTGGCCATTTTATTCGCCAACTTATTTGCTCCATTGTTTGATTACTTTGTTACCCAAGCAAACATCAAACGCCAAACTGCTCGGAGGGTTCGTTATGTCCAAGCCCAAAAGTAATAACGCAAAAACCATCAGCGTTGCACTGACGCTATGTTTGGTGTGCTCTGTATTGGTCTCGGCAGTTGCTGTGGGTCTAAAACCAGCACAAATCGAAAACGCTCGCTTAGACCGTAACAAAAACATCCTCGTTGCCGCTGGCATGTACAATGCTGAGTCAGATACAGCAAGCGATGTGGCTGAGCGTTTTAAAGATTTTGATGTCGAGATCATCGACCTAAACAAAGGCGACTATCTCGATGATGATGCGCTAAAAGCCGCTGGCATCCCTGATCGCAACGCCTATGACGCCAGTCAAGCGACCAAAAACCAAGCCTTGAGTGAAGACTTGGGCAACAACGATCCCGCTGGTATTGGCCGTAAGCCAAAATATGCCAAAGTCTACGTAAAAAGCGACGACGCTGGCAATCCTGAAATGGTGGTGCTACCGATTCAAGGCTACGGCCTATGGGGCACGATCTATGGTTTCTTAACGCTTGAGAGCGACATGAATACCATCAAAGGTATCAGTTTTTATGAGCATAAAGAAACCCCAGGGCTCGGTGCTCGTATCGAAGAGCCAGAGTGGCGCGCCCAATGGAGTGGCATCCAGTCGTATGACGAAGATGGCAATGTGGCCACTGGTGTGACCAAAGCTGGCACACCAAAAGACAACTGGGTCGATGGCATCAGCGGTGCAACCTTAACGGGTCGCGGTGTCAGCAATATGATTCAGTTTTGGCTGGGTGAGCAAGGCTACAAGCCTTATCTAGATAAGCTGCGCCAAGATAGTGGTCAAACGATTGACAATGCAGACACGCAAGCCAGTCAAGCGACGCTGACAGCTGAACCGAACACCGAACTGGCAGCGCTGCCGCCAGTAGCAAACGGCAAGGAGGCATAACATGGCTGACACCAAAAGTATTTTAACCACGCCTATCTTTGACAATAACCCCATTGCCCTACAGATCCTAGGTATCTGCTCGGCATTGGCAGTCACCACCAGCATGGCCAACGCCATGGTGATGTGTGTGGCCTTGACACTGGTAACGGCGTTTTCGAGCTTTTTTATCTCTATCATCCGTAAGCAAATTCCATCGAGCATCCGTATCATCGTCCAGATGACGATTATTGCCTCGTTGGTTATTTTGGTCGATCAGGTACTAAAAGCGGTGGCTTATGATGTGAGTAAAGGTCTATCGGTCTTCGTTGGTTTGATCATTACCAACTGTATCGTGATGGGCCGTGCCGAAGCCTTTGCCATGAGCAATCCGCCTGTCCCTAGCTTTTTGGATGGGATCGGTAACGGTCTTGGGTATTCAGCGGTATTGTTATTTGTTGCAACCATCCGTGAGCTACTCGGTGCCGGTACCTGGTTTGGTATCACCATCTTGCAGCCTGTCACTGATGGCGGCTGGTATATTCCAAATGGTTTGTTATTACTACCACCGTCAGCGTTCTTTATCATCGGTTTGTTTATCGCCATCGTGCGTATCTGGAAACCAGAACAAGTTGAAGACGCTGAGTTTGTCATGAAGCCGCAATCTAAAGGCATGGTACATGGAGGCGGTCACTAATGGGACACTATGTTAGTTTATTTATAACCTCAGTCTTTATCGAGAATATGGCGCTGGCCTACTTCTTAGGTATGTGTACCTTTTTGGCAGTGTCCAAAAAAGTCTCAACGGCCATAGGCCTTGGGGTCGCGGTCATTGTCGTGATGGCCATCACCGTACCGCTAAACAATCTGTTGTTTCAGTTTATCCTAAAAAGTGGGGCGCTGGCATGGGCAGGTTTTCCTGATATTGACCTAAGCTTCTTAGGCCTACTCAGTTATATCGGTCTGATTGCTGCGACCGTACAGATTCTAGAGATGTTCTTAGATAAGTTCGTTCCAAGCTTGTACAACGCGCTTGGGGTGTTCTTACCGCTGATTACTGTCAACTGTGCCATCTTGGGTGGTGTTCTGTTTATGGTGGAGCGTGACTACAACTTTAGCGAATCGGTCGTATATGGCGTGGGCGCAGGTTTTGGTTGGGCATTGGCGATTACCGCATTGGCTGGCATCCGTGAAAAGCTCAAATACTCAGACATCCCAGCACCGCTGCGTGGTCTTGGTATTACCTTTATCACGGTTGGTCTGATGTCACTTGGCTTTATGTCTTTTGGCGGTATGTCAATCTAAACCGCTACGCTGAAAAGCCTAGTTAGCGATTTGACCTATTTAATTCATTTATTCGGTAGGGGGAGCAGTAGACGCTGGGCGTCCTGTTCCTCCCCTACTCCATAGATTAAGGATACATATCATGGATTATGCTACGGCGATTGGTGGCGTTGCTATGTTTACCTTGATCATCATGGGCCTTGTCGCCATTATTTTGGCGGCGCGCTCAAGACTGGTCAGTTCAGGTGATGTTACCATCCATATCAATGATAATCCCGATAATGACGTTGTGACACCAGCGGGCGGCAAGCTACTGCAAACCCTAGCAAGCGAAGGTATTTTCTTATCTTCAGCTTGTGGTGGTGGTGGTACGTGCGCGCAGTGTCGTTGCCGCGTTATTGAAGGTGGCGGTTCTATCCTGCCCACCGAAGAAGGCTATTTTACACAAGGCGAGATTCGCAATCACATGCGCTTAGCCTGTCAGGTAGCTGTCAAGCAAGACATGAAAATCGAGATCGACCCTGAGTTTTTTGATGTACAAAAATGGGAATGTGAAGTTGTCTCTAACGATAACGTGGCAACCTTTATCAAAGAGCTGGTACTTAAGATTCCAGAAGGCGAGGAAGTCAACTTCCGCGCTGGTGGCTATGTACAGCTAGAAGCGCCGCCGCATGAAGTACATTACAAAGACTTCGATATCGGCGAAGAGTACCGTGAAGACTGGGAAAAGTTCGGCGTCTTCAAATACGTCTCAAAAGTTGATGAGCCTGTTATTCGTGCGTACTCGATGGCCAACTACCCAGAAGAAAAAGGCATCATTAAGTTTAACATCCGTATCGCCAGTCCACCGCCGCGTGGTCCTGAAGGTATCCCGCCGGGCAAGATGTCGTCTTGGGTATTTAGCCTAAAACCTGGGGACAAGGTGACGGTATCAGGCCCGTATGGTGAGTTCTTTGCCAAAGATACCGAAGCTGAGATGATCTTCGTCGGCGGCGGTGCTGGTATGGCACCAATGCGCTCGCATATCTTCGATCAGCTAAAACGTCTGAACTCTAAGCGTAAGATTAGCTTTTGGTACGGTGCGCGCTCGATTCGTGAAATGTTCTATGTCGAAGACTACGATCAGCTCGAAGAAGAGTTCGATAACTTTGAGTGGCATGTGGCACTATCTGATCCATTACCAGAAGATAACTGGGATGGTCCGACCGGCTTTATCCATAATGTCCTGCTTGAAAATTACCTAAAAGACCATCCAAACCCAGAAGACTGTGAATACTACATGTGCGGGCCACCGATGATGAACGCGGCGGTAATCGACATGCTCCATAGTTTGGGCGTGGAGGATGAAAACATCTTACTTGATGACTTCGGTGGTTAAGTAAAAAAGCAACACTAAAAGCGATATTAAAAAAAGAGTCTCAAGCGAGGCTCTTTTTTTTGTCAAAAAATTGACCGCTAAGAAAAACACTGACTTAAAACTTGAACTGTAACCTGAGGCAACGCTATTGGCCTTATAAGTGATAAGGGGTGTAAAATAGGAGAGGTTTAGCGCCGTTATTCGTTGACGCTCCATTCACCCCTTTGCTTTATCAAGCTGTGATGACTCATATGACAAATGTAACCTCATTTTTTGCCGCGTTTTTTGCCGCGTCTCAATCCATACGCCCGACCTTACTGACGATGACCACGGTAGCCACTGTAATGAGCCTCAGTGCCTGCCAGCAGCTCCCTGACTATGACTATCTAAGCGGTGAAACGATGGGCACCAGCTATCATATTAGCTATCAGTTACCAGCAGGGGCGGATGAAGCGGCCATACAAGCAGCCATTGATCAGCGGCTGCAACAGATCAACGACAGCATGTCGACCTATCAATCTGACTCTACCATCTCTAAGTTCAACCAGCTGGGAAAAGACACGCCCATAGCGATCGATGCCGACTTTGCGCATGTGCTTGAGGTGTCGCGCACCGTCTATCAGCAGTCCGGCGGTGCCTTTGATCCGACAGTGATGCCCCTAGTAAAGACATGGGGGTTTGGCAGTACAATGACCGTCGAGCGCTTACAAAGTCCGCCCACTGCACTCGAGATCGCTCAAGCAAAAGCCTTGGTCGATTTTGACAGTATCGTACAAGAACAGCAAAGCATCTACAAAACCAAAGAAGGCGTGGGGCTGGATTTTTCTGCGGTGGCAAAAGGCTATGGCGTCGATGTCATCGCTGATGTGCTCAGAGACGACTATCAAATCAAAAATTATATGGTGGAGATAGGCGGCGAGATTGCGACCTCTGGTGTCAACAAACAAAAACAACCTTGGCAAATCGCTATCGACGCCCCTATCGAAGACAGCACTGTCAATGAGCGCGAGACCATATCAGCGATTCGCCAACCCATCAGCACGGCCAATCAAATGCATCTGGCGACCTCTGGCAACTACCGCAACTCTGTGGTGTTCGATGGCGAGCGCTATAGCCATACCATCGACCCCACCACGGGCATTCCCATCGCGGGCGGCGCGCCTTCTGTCACTGTCGCCGCAGAGTCTGTGGCGCTGGCCGATGCGTGGGCAACGGCGCTGACTGCCATGCCGTATCAGCAAGCGCTAGACGTCGCTCAAAAACAAAACCTAGCGGCGATGTTTGTGATATTAGCCGATACCGATCGTGATAGTGATAAAAAAACCACTAAAGACACTGACAATATTGGGAAATGGCAAGTGGTACAGACACCAGCGATGCAAGCATTACGCGCCGACAAACCCTTGTAAACTGTCAGCTGCATGCGCCAAACATCTTGATACGCTCAAGCGGCACCTGCAAAAATCTGCTATACTATGAAGGTGTTGTCTTTATAGATGACAGCCCTATTTTTAATACGAGGTTTCCTCTATGTTTACTCAATTGCTCCCCATGCTTGCGATTACCTTTACCGTATTTGTGCTGTTTTTTGTCTTTATGGGTATTGGATATATGGTGAAAAAAAAGCCCCTAAAAGGCTCTTGCGGCGGGGTGGCCAAACTGATGGGCGACGAGCATTGCTCATTTTGTGGCAATGACCCAAACAAATGCGACTCACTCATCGCCGAGCAGCAAGAAACCGCGCTCAAAGCCGCTCAGTTAGGCAAATCTGTCTAGAGTAGGTATAGATACCACGTTTGTTACCATACGCTGGTAGTATTTAGTCATCAATTGTTCTTATAATAGCGTCAAACTCTACAAAATAGAGTTGGCGCTATTTTTCTTGTGCCATATTCGTTTTGATAGCTTTTATAAGCCGCTGATGTTTTATAAAACTAGAATCAAACCTTCATCGTTATCATCCATATACTAAGTTTGCCCTGATTGATAGGGCAGCAAGTTCATATGACAGGCTTTCTGCCCATGTTGTAAAGCCCTAATGGCTTTTCTAACTCATCGTTTTAATGAGACTTTTCTGGTGTTATTTGATAAGCGGTGCTGCGGCGGCGCTATCTAATGACGTGTTTTTTATTTTATATAATAGTCGTGCTGCCATGTCTACCTCTGCAAATCTGTCTGCTTCTCAAACAAAAGCGTCAAAATCCTCCATCCCGCCATCATCACGCTTTACTTTTTGGCTGGTGCTATGCGCGATCGTATTACTCGCGACCAACATGCGCGCGCCTATCGTGGCGCTTGGCTCTATCGCACCTGTGGTGCAAGAGGCGCTTGGTATCTCTGAGACTGAGCTTGGCTGGCTGGGCGCAGTGCCGATGCTGACTTTTGCCTTGGGCGCGCTTATCTCGCCTGCCATCGGTAAGCGCTTTGGGCTTGAGAATACCTTGATTGCGATGATTGCCCTGCTAACGATTGGCATGGTCATCCGCTCGGTGATTCCGACTTGGATTGGCTTTTTGAGCGGGACGGTATTACTAACGCTGGCCATCGGTTTTGCCAACACCTTGGCCGCGCCTGTCATCAAACAGCGCACGCCCAATCACATACCGCTGGTGACAGGCTGCTTTAGCTTGACCTTGACCGTCGCCGCAGGCATCGTCGCCGGCGTGGTGTTGCCGTTATCTGAGCAGTTTGGTTGGCAGTGGGCGCTTGGCGGTTGGGCGCTTTTGGGCTTTTTTGCCTTGGTTTTGTGGGTGTTCTTGCGGGTGCGGCTAGGCTCATCGACACGGGTGGTGGCGCCGCTCGCTACCGGCTCATCAGACATTTCGGTATGGCGCTCAGCATTTGCTTGGCAGATTGCAGTGTTTATGGGTCTGCAGTCTTTGTTGTTTTATACCGTTGCCAGTTTTTTACCTTCGATTTGGCTTAGTAAGGGGCTGTCTGCGGTGAGTGCTGGACAAATGGGATCGGTATTTCAGTTTATGGCACCGGTGGCGATTTTGAGCCTGACGTGGCTGGTCAATCGCGGTCGACCGATTCAGGCACTGGCCGTCTTTGCCGCCGCCTTAAACGTGTTTGGTGTATTGGGCATCATGTACCTATCGACCGACCTTGCTTGGCTGTGGTCTGGGCTCATGGGCATGGGCTGTTCGGCGATTTTTACCTTAAGTATGATGCTGTTTTCGATGCGCACTTATACCGCCAACCAATCCAGTGAGCTGTCTGGTATGGCGCAGGCGGTGGGATATCTGCTGGCGTTTTTTGGTCCGCTCGGTACTGGCTGGATCCATGATGCCACAGGCAGTTGGGACTTGGCGCTGTTTATGCTGCTGATCTTGATGATCATCAACGTCGTGATGGCGTGGCTGGTCAGTCGCCCAATCATGGTCGATGGTAAGCACGCTTAACATCGGCTTACCCTAAATCACGGTAACCTTATCATAATATTGGTCGCGATCTTATTTTGCTACACTGGTTTGATTGCTTATAGGACAGACTACGTATTATGAAACCATCTTCTCGTTTGACTTCGCACCTACCGGTGGTAGCTCTCTTAGCCATGGTGATGGCCGCCACTGGTTGTCAAAAATCGCCTGATAATGCTGATACCACGCCAGCCGACAGCACACAACCAACCCCGCCTATCAGCCAAACTACTCAACCCAGCCAGACTGCCGACACATCATCCACCTCACGGTTGGATGAGCAGCAAGCAGCGCTGACCATCTTGGCGCTGGGCGACTCCTTGACCGAAGGCTTGGGCGTGTCGCCTGAAGATAACTACCCTGCCCAACTAGAAGCTCAGTTAAAACAGATGGGCTATCCCAATATCACTGTCGTCAATTCCGGCTTGAGCGGCGAGACCAGCACAGGGCTGGTCAATCGCTTGGATTGGGTGCTACAGACCAAACCTGATATCACCATACTGACCATCGGTGCCAACGATGCCATGCGCGGTATAGAAGTCGCCACTATCGAAAATAACATCCGTACCGCCATCGAACGCTTGCAAGCAGGTGGCAGCGAAATCATTTTGGGCGGTATGCAGATTTATGACAATCTTGGCGCAGACTACGTAGAGTCGTTTGCCGCGATTTATCCGCGCATCGCCGAAGACACGGGGGTTACGCTGATTCCGTTCTTTTTGGACGGGGTGGGCGGTGATGCCGCCCTCAACCAAGCGGATGCCATTCACCCGACTAAAGAGGGCTATCGCATGATCGTTAATGAAAATGTTTTGCCAGTGCTCACGCCTAAGCTAGAAAAAATAGTCGAAAGTGAGCGTAATTAAAGGCGCTTATCTGTAGCTGCTTCACTTCGATGCCTTATGGCCTTAAACCAACCAACCGGAACTGTCCCATGACCGCCACACTTACCAGTAACGCCATACTCAGTGCCGCGCATTTACATAAAACCGTGCAAGTCGGTGAGCAATCGCTGGTCATCATCAAAGACGTCAGCATCCATGTCGATGCCGGCGAATTTGTGGTGATTATGGGCAAATCAGGCTCAGGTAAATCCACCTTACTGGGTCTACTGGCCGCGCTAGATTATCCCGATAGTGGCTCGGTTACGCTGGCTGGACAAACGCTAAGCGCGCTTGATGAAGATGCGCTAGCGGTGATTCGTCAGCGCGAGATGGGCTTTGTCTTTCAGTCGTTTCATCTACTGCCGACCTTGAGCGTGCGCGACAATATCGCTTTTCCGCTAGATATCGCGCGGCGTGCTGATCCTGCGCGGGTCGATGCCTTAATCGAAGCAGTCGGGCTCGGCCATCGACGTGATAGCTTGCCCAGTCAACTATCCGGCGGTGAGCAGCAGCGCACAGCGGTGGCGCGCGCGCTGGTCGCCCAGCCAAAGATTGTCTTTGCCGATGAGCCGACAGGTAACTTGGATGAGCAAAACGCCGAGCAGGTCATGCAGCTATTGCTAGACTTGCGTGCGCAGACAGGCTCGGCGCTGGTCGTCGTGACGCATGATCCAGCACTCGCTGACATGGCCGATCGAGTCATCACCATGCATGACGGTATGATAGATGGGTCAAACGCTGATGAAAAATAAACCAAGCGCTGCTACAATTCAGTCTGCTACAACCCAGCCTCATGGCCTGATAGGTCAGCTATTTACTCGCACGTTAGGCGCGCAAGCCCTCACCCGTAGCTGGTGGCGACGCTGGGTGTATCCGGTATTGTTTTTACTGACGCTGACGCTATCGCTGGCCACTTATCTGACTCTGGACTCTATCCAGCAGTCCGTCGATCGCTACATCACTGACAATCAGCGAGCGCTGGTCGGCGGCGATCTGATACTCAACAGCAAACAAGACTGGCCAAGCGAGGTCATGGCACAAGTCAACACCCTGCCTGCCAGCCAAGTCGTCTACGACCATCAGTTTAGTGCGATGGTGGTGAGCGCAGAGCAGACATTGCTGACACAGCTCAAAGCCGTCTCTCCTGCTTATCCATTATATGGCGACGTCGAGCTGGCCTCCGGACAACCGCTGTGGCAACAGCTGACAGCCGATAGCATCATCGTCGCGCCAGAGGTGCTAAATGGTCTTGGCGCTACCGTCGGCGATGTCGTCACCATCGGTGATGGACGCTTTACCATCCGTGATGTACTGACCAAAGAGCCAGATCGCCCTTTAAGTGCCTTTGGCTTTGGCGGGCGGGTCTTGATGCAGCAACAAGCGCTGGCAGCCACCAACCTATTGGGGCAGCGCAGCCGTGTCAACTACCGTATCGAGATGGCAGGAGATGCCGAGACGATAGCGGCGCAGCACGCAACGCTTAAGCAGCTACTCGTAAGCCATCCTGATATCGAGCTGTCTGACGCTCAGTCAGCAGATACGTCTGTCTCGCGTATCTCTGATAATGTCTTGATGTTTTTAAAGCTATTGGTCATCGCCGTCCTCCTGCTCTCGGCGGTGGCGATGTATGGGGTGATTAGTGCCTTTGTCAGCAAAGAGCAGCCAAACAACGCCATTCGCCTTGCCTTAGGTGAGCCGCTTGCCTCGCTCAAACGCAGCTACTACCAGTTACTACTTACGACCACCGTCATCGCTTGTATCGCAGCGAGTATCCTTGGTGCCGGCTTACTACAGGTCAGTCAGCCCTACCTTGGCGCTATCTTACCTGCCGATGTGGCGCTAGCGATCAACCCCATTAGCGTCCTAAAAACCATCATCATCGCGCTGCTCTTGAGCTTTGTCATCGCCCAGCGCGGTTTACGTCCGCTGAACCACACCAAACCTGCCACCTTGCTCAATCAAGGCGCAAGTCAGTCCAATCAAAACCTGCCATGGTATCGACGCCTGCCTATACTATGGTACGGGCTGATGCTAACAAGTCTGTATGTGTTTTTTGCTTATGAAGTGGGCTCGTGGCTACTGGGCGCGCAGCTGCTGATCGGCCTGATTGGCTTTGTCGCGATATTTTGGCTGCTTGCTCGTGGCTGGCTATGGCTCTTGGCACAACTGGCCTCGCGCCACCGTATCAGCTGGATGCAGCGTATCGCCATTCATAATTTGGCGCGCAAAGGCAACCAATCGGCGCTGTTTTTTGTCACCTTATCGCTGTCGGTCGCCGTCCTAACACTTATCACCACGCTTAATCACAGTATCAACGAGCAGTTTATCAACACCTACCCTGCAGACGCGCCCAATATATTTTTGCTCGATGTGCAAAGCGCGCAGCATGAGGCGATCGGCACCATTATCGATGCGCCCGTGAGCTACTACCCAGTCATTCGGGCGCGGGTGGTGGCAGCAGGCGGCGTGCCTGTACAAGATATCGAGCCTACAGAAGGCTTTGATGATCCGGCGCGAGTGTTTAATTTAAGCTACGCCGACACGGTGATGGATACTGAGTTCATCACTGATTCTCTAGAAAAAAACGCGCTCTATGCGCCTATCACCACCGATCATACCGATAATGGCAACGCCGCGCAGACCATAGCGCCCCTATCTATCTTGGATACGGCCGCCAGTTTGCTCAATGTCGACATGGGCGACGAGATCATTTTTAATATCCAAGGGATCAAAATCGTCGGGCAAATCACCAGTATCCGCTCGCGCTTCGAGCGTGGCCCGAGTCCGTATTTTTATTTTTTGTTTGAGCCATCGGTGCTGTCCAGCGCGCCGCAAATCCAGTTTGCCACCGCGCATATCCCTGAGGACCGTATCGCCGAGGTACAAGGTCAGCTGGTACGCAAGTTCCCTGCTGTCACCACCATTGACGGTACCGCTATCGCCGAGCAAGTCCAAGATTTGGTCGTGCAAATGAGCCGCTTGGTCTATGTCTTCACCCTACTGGCATTGCTAACAGGCGTCATGGTATTGATCAGCTCGCTCCTCTCAACCTCGCAAGATCGCATGACGGAGAGCGCCTCATTTCGCCTGCTGGGGATGCAAAAGCGCGATTTATATATGCTCAATATCTTAGAGCTTGGCGTGCTTGGGATTAGTGCGGCGGTGTTTGCGATGACGATTGCTAGTGTTGGCGCTTGGTTTGCGATTACCCAATGGTTTGACTTACGCTATAGTGTGCCATGGATGAGCTTAAGCATTGGCGGTGCAGCATTAGTTGCCTTGTTATTTGGTATTGCTATTATTTATGTACGCTTGGTGATTGGACGCGGGATTATGGCTCGAGTACGGGCGATGGTTTGAGAAGCGTTAAAAAATTGTATTCAATTTTAGCTTTGCAAGAATTCCGCCCCAAATCCCTGAATTCCTAAACCCTCAAACCAAAACGCACGCTATGGATATAGTGGGCGTTTTTTTACTTAAGACACAACTATATAAACCAATATCAGCCGCGCAGATTGCTTATTTTATAGAAACCTTTTGCTATACTAGCCTAACTTTATCGATTAAATTCTCCCTTATACTTCTCTAAAACAGCACGGTAACCTTATGAAATTCTCCAAGTTTGGTCAGAAATTTACCCAGCCGACCGGCATCTCTCAGCTTATGGATGATCTAGGCGATGCGCTCAAAAGCGATCAGCCAGTCAATATGCTCGGTGGTGGCAATCCGGCGCGGATCGATGCGGTCAACGAGCTGTTTTTGCAGACGTATCGAGAGCTTGGCAATGATAACGATACAGGCGAAGCGAATAGTACCTCAATCATCAGTATGGCCAATTACTCCAATCCGCAAGGCGATGCCGCCTTTATCGAGGCGTTGATGGGCTTCTTTAATCGCCATTATGATTGGAATCTCACGGCGGACAATATCGCCCTGACCAATGGCTCACAAAATGCGTTTTTCTTTTTGTTTAATTTGTTTGGCGGCGCTTTCGTTGAGGCAAAAGACTCGGAAGAACAAACCATAGATAAGTCGATTTTGCTACCGCTTGCGCCTGAGTATATTGGCTATAGCGATGTGCATGTCGAAGGTCAGCACTTTACCGCTGTGTTGCCGCATATTGAAGAAGTGACGCATGAGGGCGAAGAAGGCTTCTTTAAATATCGCGTGGATTTTGAGGCGTTAGAGAGCTTGCCTGCGCTGACCGAAGGTCGTATCGGGGCGATTTGCTGCTCGCGTCCGACCAATCCAACCGGTAATGTGTTGACCGATGAAGAAATGGCGCGCTTGGCCAAGATTGCGCGTCGCTATGAGGTACCACTGATCATCGATAACGCGTACGGTATGCCCTTCCCCAATATTATTTATTCAGACGTCACGCTCAATTGGGATGACAATACCATTTTGTGTTTTAGCCTGTCCAAGATTGGCTTGCCGGGGGTGCGTACGGGAGTTATCGTGGCCGCGCCTGAGGTCATCGCAGCGGTCAGCGCGATGAATGCGGTGGTGAATCTCTCGCCCACGCGCTTTGGGGCGTCTATCGCCACGCCTCTAGTCGAAAACGATGCGATTAAAGACTTGTCCAATAACGAGATTAAGCCGTTTTATCAGCAGCAAGCACAAACCGCGGTTGCCCTACTAAAGAACGAGCTGGGTGATTATCCATTGATGATTCATAAGCCTGAGGGAGCGATATTCTTTTGGTTGTGGTTTAAGGATTTGCCGATTACCACACTTGAGCTTTACGATATTCTCAAAGAAAAAGGCACGCTTATCGTCCCAAGTCAGTATTTCTTCCCTGGTGTCGATGTCAGTGACTATCAACACGCGCATGAGTGTATTCGCATGAGTATCGCGGCGGATGAAGACACATTGGCCAAAGGCATTGCGGTGATAGGTGAAGTGGTGCGAAAGCTGTATGATGAGGCTAAGTAAAACCATCTCTTTTTGAATATAAAAAACGGACTATTTATTAGTCCGTTTTTTTTGGATTAAACGCATCAAGACCTGTTAATTAAGCGCTTTTAGCAACGCTTTGGCGCTTATCTTACCAAACTCATTGGCTGCGAGTGGCCCATCACCTGAGATTAGCTTTCTATCTTGATGCGTTTGCCCTGAAGCCAGTTTATTGTCAATGGTAACGCCTAAATCCTCTAACTTATCCGCAAAGTACCACGTTAACTCACCCGGCAAATAACCAATTTTTGGCATTTGCTTATCCATCGCAGTGGGGAACGCCACCATTTTATAGCCTTTATAGATAAAGTCGCGACTGCCATCATCGTTTTGATTTGCCTTTTTATCGGAGCGGTCAGGGCTATCTAGATTAGCCGCCAATAACGCTGCTGGTCCATGACAAATCGCTAAGGTAAACAAATCGTTTTTATACGCCCAGCGTAGCAACTCACCAAGATTTTTATCCTCCGGCAGGCCGAGCATCGCGCCATGCCCACCAGGGATAAAAATCGCTGCATAGTCATCACTGGCATCGCTATCAGCCATGTCATTTTTGACAAAATTCGCGAGGCTTTTTGGACTTTCAAACTTGGTCTCGTACTCGCTATAGAGTTGTTTGACGTCGTCATCATCCTCTGGCATCGCCCACTGCTCGACTTTTACAGCCTTGCCGGTTGGGGTAAATACATCGACATCGAAGCCTGCTTGCTTAAAGTGTAATAACGGCACCATCATCTCTACAGGGTGATTACCGGTCTTAAATTTATTACCGTTTTTCATGGTCATATACTGCTCTTGGGTACAGACCATCATGATTTTCTTATCGCCGGTATAGGGGTCGTCGTACTCGGTATGATCGTAGTTGGTCTTACTCGGTGCGGCTATTTTTAGCGAGGATGGGGAGGGTATAAAAACGCCTGCCTCTATCTCTTGCGGCTCTAACCCCAAGGTGTCTTTGGCCTTGTCTAACCTGTCTTTGGCTTTGTCTAATAGCTCTTGGATATTCATAGTACTTCCTTTTTTATTACTTATAGTTTTGTGACTTGTATTGGCCTCATCAAGAAAGATGACACCTGTAAAGTAGCAAAATAAGGAGACGTGAAATAGACGAGACTTTTTATGTTTCGTAAGCTTTGTAAAGATAAGGCCGCTTATGAGCCTGCAACTGGCACAATTTTTCTTGCATGCTGTGCCTGCGACGCTCAAGACTAAGAAAAACCACGTGTCTTCTCCCTGTATCGTTTTTATATCGGATTGACTATAGTGACGGGCGACAGCAGAAGCTAGTCGTCCATTTTTTTATGGCGCTTGAGTAAGGCTTTGGTATGGGGGGTGGGCTGAAATATTTTTAGCCATTTATTGGCCGCATACAGAACCAAGGGCAGCAGGCAGGTGTTTATCAAGTCGTGTAGGCTGGCTTTGATATCCAAGACTCCCAGCGCAAACACCCCTTTTGGAATGATGATATGGCGATTATCCAGATACTCCCCGAGCAGCGCCACGCTCACCACCACCAGCAGGGCCATAAAAGCTCTGAGGTTTTGGTTTTTGATAAGAGGGCGCAGTATCAGCAGGCACAGCAGATAGACCCCGACACCGACATAGATGTGCAGCGCATCTTTGGCTAGGCCTGTGACGTCGATGATATTGATTTTAAAGGCGGTAAAATCCACTGGTGTTTTCCATATATAACAGCAAGCAATAGCTGCGGCCAATAAAAAATGAGCAACGCCGTCGACTCGCCTTTCAAACTAATATCTGTTCAGCGTGACTACTGATGAAAAAGACAGCGTTGTCAGGCTATATATCCCACTCCACAAAGTTTTTTAATAGCTGCAAGCCTGCGGTGTGGCTTTTTTCGGGGTGAAACTGGGTGGCAAACAAGTTGTCTTGGATCACGCTGGCACAAAACGGCTGGCCATAGTCGCAGACAGCGGCCACTTGTGCGCTGTTGGCAGGCGCGCAGTAATAACTGTGCACAAAATAAAAATACGCATGGTCATCGATACCGCGCCACAATGGATGGTGAAAGTCCATACCGCTAATGGTATTCCAGCCCATGTGCGGCACTTTAATCGTCGCGCCTTGCTCGTCTGTCCACGCCGGATCAAAGGCTTCTACGCTACCATTTAGGATGCCTAGGCAATTTGTGCCGCCATTCTCTGCCGATTGCTCAAACAGCGCTTGCATACCGACACAAATGGCCATCACGGGTTTGTTAAAGATCGCGTCGCGTACGACATCATCGATACCCGCAGCGGCCATACCAGCCATACAATCGCGCATGGCACCGACACCGGGGAAGACGATTTTGTCGGCAGCAGCGACGACTTTTGGGTCATTGGTGATAGAGATGTCTGCCCCTACCGCTGACAATGCTTTGCCAGCTGAGTGCAAATTGCCCATGCCGTAATCTAATAAGGCGATTTTGGTCATTGATTGGTTCTCATTTTTGAATCGTTTTTATTATATTTGATAACAGCGGATGAGGTACAGATAAAATCCTGCTACGAGCAATAGCGCCAACGGTACAAGCAGTGTAGTAAGCGCGGCTGTGACCGTAGCAGCACCGCACCTACCCTTAAAACGCCTCTTTGGTCGACGGTAGCGTATTCAACGCACGCTCATCATATTCACAGGCCATACGCAGGGCGCGAGCAAAGGCTTTAAAGGTCGACTCGATTTGGTGATGGCTGTTTTTGCCTTTAAGATTGTCCAAATGCACGGTCATCCATGAGTGGTTGACAAAGCCGTAAAAGAATTCGCTAAACAGATCGACATCGAACTTGCCGACATGTGAGCGGGTAAATGGAATATCCATATGCAGGCCTGGACGCCCTGAGAGATCGACGACCGCGCGAGTCAATGACTCATCGAGCGGCGCATAAAAATGCCCATAACGACGAATGCCTTTTTTGTCGCCGAGCGCTTTGGCAAATGCCTGCCCAAGGGTGATACCTGTGTCCTCGACGCTGTGATGGTCATCGATATAGGTATCGCCTGTGCATTTGATATCTAAGTCAAACAAGCCATGACGCTTGATTTGATCGATCATATGATCCAAAAACGGCACCCCTGTGTCGACGACGCCTTGACCGGTGCCATCGAGATTGACCGTACATTTGACTTGGGTCTCAGCGGTATTGCGCTCGACGGTGGCGGTGCGCGCTGGACGGCCATGTAGGTTTGGGGTTTGTGGCAGGGATTGTTCAGGGGTATGGGTGGTCGAATTGGCGGTCATGGCTACTCTCTATCAATAAAAGCGGTCAATAAAATGTGCTCAATAAAATAGGACGACAAACGTCCAATAAACACTCGTACGTTGCGAGCGGTGTCAACAAAGTCTGTCAAATACAAAAGATTAATAAGACTAAAATATGGCTGGCGCGCATGGGCTAAATGCAGTCTGTCTGCCAGAGACAATACGCGACCTACCTGCATCATAGCAAACCCTAACCACGACCGCCACGACCAAGCGCCAAACCACGCACAAAATCTGCGTATTCTGCTAAAATAGTGCATTGAGTTTTATCAATCATCAATGCTGTGACGCTGTGATGCCGCGTGCTATCTTATTTATACCGACCTGACCTTATCACTGTCTACTTATAATATTCCATTTTTGATAGGAACAACTGCCATGCCTTTAGAAGCCATTGCCATCAACCGCTTAGACGCCCCGCTGATCAAAAAACCTGCACGCGACAATGAGCTGGCCGAGCGCTTGGCGGCACTATATGACAGCGATGAAACCCAGCCTAGTGGTGCAGAGGTGCTTCGGCTCGTTGAGCAAGGATTTAGCCGTGGGCAATATCTATACGTCGGTATGTTTAATGATAAGCCCATCGCTGCGGTGGCTTGCTTCGACGACGGGCAAACCAATGCCAAACGCCTGCAGTACCTCACCGTACATCCAGAAAACCGCAAACGCGCGATTGATGCCAAGTTTATCAAGCTGGTCTATGATGCCGAGATCAAAAAAGGCGTGCGAGAGTTCGTCCCTGCCGATGATGCTATTCATCGTATCATGAGCGAATATGAGCTGCTGCGCGTTAAAGACTAAACCAATCACTTATATCAAGACAAAACCCGATTATTTCGCTTATATTGACGGATATAGAGACTTTTATCACATATAATGCAAAAACCCCTTGACAGCAGCGGCGATATTTAGTTTAATAGCGCCTCAACGAAGACGGCTCGATAGCTCAGTAGGTAGAGCAACGGATTGAAAATCCGTGTGTCGGCAGTTCGATCCTGCCTCGAGCCACCATTCGTTTACTAGATTCTAAAACCCCAAACATTGAGAAATGTTTGGGGTTTTTTTATGGCTGATTTTTATGGATTAATACTCACTTAACGCTGGTATAGCCTACCACGCAATAACAGCTCACAGCGCTCGCGCGAATCCAAATCATACACCGTGGCGCGGTAATCAATACCATGACGCCCCTCAAAAAACACCACCCGATCCCCCACCGCCAAAAAACACGACGTGCGCGCATCATAGATAAAACCATCAATCACAAAGGCCAAGTCACGGTCTATCTCTCGTACGGTATAGGTCTCACCCTGCGGGATAAAACGCTCAAACCACGCGCCATATGCCGCAGTGGTACTGAGTACACTGATGAGTAGCGCCGCGACACCCAACCTGTATTTTGAAAATAAAATCGAGGTGATGCCACATGGTTTTATACGTTTTATTGTCATGGTTTTGACCTACTTAGTAATCATCAAACGCTATCTAATGCTGGCCTTAGCGATAAAGCCAGCAGCGGTGACTCATATAGTAATCGCTCACTGTCACGGTTGTATAACACTTTTGCGCTGTTTTTTAGACAGCTGCGCTCAGTATACTCGATAGTAGCCGTAAACATCATACAAAGGATAAGGGCACACGATGCGAGAGTTTGATTATGACTTAGATTATAAAAACCTAGACCTGCGCGCGCAGCCTGAGCTATACCGAGTCGGGCGCGGCGAGCAAGGAGTGCTGTTGGTCGAGCCTTATAAGTCTGAGATTTTGCCATACTGGCGCTTTGCCACTCCTGAGGTTGCCAAGCAAAGCAGCGAAACGATTTATCAGATGTTTTTGGATTACTTGGCGAAGGATGATTTTGTCGGTGCTGACATGGCGCGCAAGTTTATCCAAATGGGCTACACACGCGCGCGGCGCTACGCCAATCACAAGGGCGGCAAAAAATACAAAGGGCCGGTACCTGACGATAAAAAAGGCCAAAGCGGCGCGCATGGCCGCGAAGAGTTACCGCGGCAGCAAGAGGACCCTATCAAAGCAGAGTCCGCTCGTATTTTTAAGCAAAAATGGGACGCGTGCCGTAAAAATGACACCTATCTAAAAATGAAAAAAGCACACCGCGAGCGCTATAAAGATGTCGACTAGCGATATTCAAGCCTGCATAACAGTGGGTGCAAAAGCTTAGCTGTGCTATGGTAGCACAGACGATTAAGATAGCTATCCTTGCATAAAATCAATACAGCGCTTGGCTCGCTTGCAGTGCCCCAACTCATTGCACACTGTCGCTTGCCTGCCTTGCCTTACATTGTTTGGTATTGTTTGACATCGAAGCTATCTTAAATTCGCTATAGCAACACGAAACCGAGAGGAATAATGGATAAGCAACTGTTGATTTTTGATTTTGATGGTACGCTCATCGATAGCGTACCAGACTTGGCCGATGCCGTAAACGCCATGCTGAGAACACT
Source organism: Psychrobacter sp. Rd 27.2 (assembly GCF_001921755.1). Taxonomy (NCBI): domain Bacteria; kingdom Pseudomonadati; phylum Pseudomonadota; class Gammaproteobacteria; order Moraxellales; family Moraxellaceae; genus Psychrobacter; species Psychrobacter sp. Rd 27.2. The sequence goes on from NZ_MRYB01000004.1 coordinate 33,086, forward strand.
TGGCAAAGACACCTACCCTATTGCTACCATACGTAATTGGGTCGGCAACGGCTCACGCATGCTGGTGGCACGTGCCTTGGTCGGCAAAATAGAGGTGCTAGAAGACGAGCTGAATACAGACACTCTAGATCACGCCGAAGCGGTGTTTTTTACGGCTTATAAAGACATTAGCGGTAGCAAAACGGTCGCCTATCCAGACGTCGATGATGGTCTCAAACAACTAAGAGCAGCGGGCTACACACTGGCTTTGGTCACCAACAAGCCCATTGGTTTTGTCCCAAAAATCTTACAGTCTTTCGGCTGGCAAGAGCTGTTTAGTGCCGTGCTCGGCGGCGATAGCTTACCGCAAAAAAAACCAGATGCCGCGCCGCTGCTACATGTCTGCCAAACGCTGGGCGTCACGCCAGCACAAGCCATCATGATAGGCGACTCTAGAAATGATATCTTGGCCGGCCAAAACGCCGGTATGGACACGCTGGGGCTGTCTTATGGCTACAACTATGGACAAGATATTCGTAAGCTAAATCCCACCCATGCATTCGATGACTTTGCCGCCTTGGTGCAATGGATCTTGCAAAACGATGCGTAAGCAATAAAACACAGCCTATAAGACTTTAACTTAAGCGATCCTGATTTGCTGTTATGCTTTGCCTCGATAGCTGAGCGCCTCGGACAAATGAGCGCTGGTGACATCCTGACTAGCGGCAAGATCGGCAATGGTGCGAGCAACGCGTAAGACTCTATGATAGCCACGCGCCGATAAATTAAGTCGCTGCTGAGCCAACTGCAACAGTTGCTGCTCGCCCTCGCCCAGTGGCACATACTTATCGATCTCGCTTGGGCTCAGTGCATTATTGACCTTGTGTTGCCGCGTTATTTGACGTTGATGCGCGGCGGCGACACGCTCGCGGACTTGGGCGGAGGTTTCGCCTGTCTGCGCGCTCTGCAAGTCTGCGATGGGTAGTGCAGGTACAGTGATGTGCAAATCAATACGATCGAGTAGCGGCCCTGAGAGTTTGTCTTGATAGCGCTTGATCTGCTCAGGTCGACAGCGGCAGCGCCCCGAGCCATCACCATCATAGCCACATGGGCAAGGGTTCATCGCCGCTACTAGCTGAAAGCTGGCCGGAAAGGTCATTTGTGAGTTGGCACGGCTGATAGTGATTTGCTTGGCTTCCAACGGCTGACGCAAGACCTCGAGCACCGTACGATCAAACTCTGGCAGCTCATCGAGAAATAAAACCCCCTTATCAGCAAGTGTTATTTCACCAGGTTTCGGACGTGAGCCACCGCCCACCAGTGCCACCGCCGATATGGTGTGATGCACTTGACGAAAGGGCCGTGTACCATAATCATAATCACTGTCTGCCACCGAGTAAGTGCTGGCTACCTCCAGCGCCTCCTCATCACTCAAATCTGGCAAGATGGTCGGCAATCTCGATGCCATCAACGTCTTGCCAGAGCCAGGTGGCCCTGTAAACAGTAACGAATGACCGCCTGCTGCCGCAATCTCTAATGCCCGTCTGGCATGATGCTGGCCTTTGACATCAGCCAAATCTACCTGATAGCCGACATGCCGCTGCACGGTACTGGGCGTGACAATGGGCAAACACTGAGAGGTCGCGCTTGGGTCAGTCAGTGACTGTAAGTGCTCACACACTGCCTGCAAGCTTTCGGCGGCCAATACATCTACACCCTCGACGCGGCTGGCCTCAGCACCATTGTCCATGGGCACGATCAACTGCGGTAGTTTTTGCGCGCAGCCTTTTGGGTCAGCTGTCGTTGTCATTTGCCCTAACCGCGCCGTTACCCCCTCTGCTTTTATCGCCCGTGCTACTGCCAGACTGCCGCTGACTTGGCGCAGCTCGCCATTTAGCGCCAGCTCGCCGATAAACTCAAACGCGGACAAACCCTCAGGCTCGAGCTGACCACTCGCCGCTAAGATACCGATCGCAATCGGCAAATCCAGCCGCGCGCCATCTTTTGGCAGGTCAGCTGGCGCTAGGTTGATGGTCAGACGACGATTGGGAAACTGAAAGCCCGAGTTTAAGATGGCGGAGCGTACGCGATCCTTACTCTCACGGACGGCCGCTTCTGGCAAACCCACGATGGTGAGTGCAGGCAAGCCTTGCGATAAATGCACCTCAATGATGACCTTGGGGGCATGCAGTCCGACGACTGAGCGGGTATAGACTTGGGCAAACGACATCAGTACTTCCTAATATAGGGAATCAATCGATAATAAAACATTATTTATCAGTGCGCAAATGTCGTGTTTCACTCGCTTTATTTTCAATTTTAATGTCACTTCATACCGATGCATTAAATAAGGCGTAAGCGCTAGCATCACGCTTCTATATTGTTATATGATGAATAGATGCGTCTTAATCTCAACCCTAGTCTTAAACGCATGAGCAATAAAAGGATGTTATTGCCTCATAAAGCCGGCTGAGTCGAGCTTTATGTACCACGCTTTTTTTAACCAACCAAGGATGGATAAGTTATGAGCATCAATGCGCTTAATCGGCGTGTGCCGACCCTTACGCTACTGACAGTGGCCGTCTCCTTAGCTCTATTCGGTTGTTCGGATAGTGACAATAGTTTTAATAACGCTGATACCGCCCAGCCCACGACCACCTACGAGGTGGACATTCAGCGCACCGAGTTTGGCATCCCGCATATCACCGCAAAAGACTATAAAAGCCTAGGATACGGCGTTGGTTATGCCTTTGCCGAAGACAACATCTGCTCGCTGGCCCGCGAAATCGTGGTTGCTCGTGGTCAGAGCATGCTCTATCTGGGCGAGGACGGTGATGTCACCAGCGATGTGTTTTATACCTGGTACAACTCGCCTGCCAAACGCCAGCAGTTTTTGACCGCCCAACAGCCAGAAGTACTTGATGCCGTAGCAGGCTATGCGGCAGGCTATAGCCGCTACTTGCGCGATACAGGGGTGGACAACATCGACCCTGAGTGTGCAGGCGCGCCATGGGTACAAGAAATCGATACCGATGACTTGCTCGCACTTTATGGCAAGGCCAACTTGCGCGGCGGTCTTGCCAATTTTGTTGCGCCCATCGTCGCAGCAGCCCCGCCTGCAGTAGATACAGCTATGACGAGCCGTAGGCTGCCTACCAGCTCAGGTGCGGCATCAGAGACATCGCTATACTCCTCTTCATCCTCATCTTCATCGGCCTCAGCATCAGAGCTGGCGGCGGGCTTTGATTTTGATATGACCACCATCAATGTGATGGATGGCGGCAGTAATGCTTATGCCTTGGGCAGTGAGGTCACCGGCACCCAGCGCGGCATTCTCTATGGCAATCCGCACGAGCCTTGGGATGGCGTACAGCGTTTTTATCAATTTCATCTCACCTTGCCAGGCGAGCTAGACGTCATGGGTGCCGCTCAGCAAGGTCAGCCATTTCCCAATATTGGGTTTAATAAAGACGTCGCTTGGAGCCATACCGTCTCTACCGCCAAACGCTTTACGCTCTATCAGCTTAACCTAGTCGATGGCGATCCGATGAAATATACCTATGAAAACACTGAAGGCGCTGTCGAGGAGCGCGACATCAAAAAAGTCGATGTGACGATCCAGCTGCCTGACAACGGCAGCCTGACTCAGCCCATTTATCTGTCGCACTATGGCCCGATGCTCGCGGTCAACACCGTCAATGGTCTCCTGCCAGCATGGGGCAGTAACAATCTGGCCTTTACCATTCGTGATGCTGCCTCAGAAAACCCGCGCTCACTTAACCAATGGCTTAGTATGAATAAAGCCGATAGCGTCGAAGATTTAAAAGAGCGTATGCAAGACACCGTCGGGCTTGGATTTGTCAATACCATCGCTGCGGATAGACATGGCAAAGCCTTGTACGCTGATATCTCAACCGTCCCTCATGTGACCGCAGACAAGCTAAAGAGCTGCATCGCAGGACAGCCGTTTTTACAAGGCATTGTCAGTTTTGATTTACCCGCGCTCAATGGTAGTAAGGCCGCTTGTGAATGGGGCAATGATGCAGATTCGCCGCAAGCTGGGATTTTTGGCGCATCAAACCTACCTTTTTTGATACGTGATGATTATGTGGCCAACTCTAATGACAGCTATTGGTTTAGCAATCCAAATCAGCCATTGACCGATTTTTCACCACTACTGCGTCGGCGCTTAGCCCCCTTTATCTCGGCCAATCCACCAGATGGCGTACCATTATTGATGCGCACGCGTATGGGTTTTCAGCAGATATTTGATCGTTTGGACAACTCAGATGGGTTAGGCGGCGACACCTTTACTCTAGAAAACCTCCAACAAGTGGTCTATGGCAACCGCAGTTATGTCGCGGAGCTAGTGCTTGACGATGTCCTCGCTGACTGCGCCGCCAATCCGGTGCTGACGTTATCGAGCGGTGGCAGTATCGACGCGACCCAAGCCTGCACAGTGCTGAGCAATTGGGACCGCCGTAATAACTTAGACAGTAGGGGCGCTCATGTCTTTAGAGAGTTTTGGCGCAATGTCGACTTTACCGAAACCACTGATGATGCCTTTGCTGTGCCGTTTGATGAGTCTGACCCTATCAACACACCGCGCGATCTTAAAATCACAGCGGGCACTCGTACCGCCTTGGCAGATGCGATTGCCTATTTTCAAAACAATGGCGTGGCGCTCGATGCCACATTGGGTGAGCTACAATACACCCTTGATGCCAGCAAAAACAACGAGCGTATTCCGATGCATGGCGGCCAAGGACGTGAAGGCGTCTTTAACGTAGCGCGCGGCCCAGCACCAAACGCCGATGCCAGCGAGTATGCCTTTATCAATAACGGCCCGACATATATGCAAGCGGTGACGTTTGATGACAAAGGCCCTGTGGTCAACGCCTTACTGGCGTATTCGCAATCCGCGGATAGCACGCGCCCTTATCACCGTGACCAGACGCGGCGTTACGCTGCAAAAGACTGGATTCGCCTGCCGTTTAGTACTGGTGAGATTGCAGCTCAAGCGGTGGACGATACGCTGCAATTAACCGAGTAAAACCAACTGCTATTTAACCTTATCAAAAGACCTCAGATCACACCGCTGAGGTCTTTTTTCTGCTGAGCGCGCCGTTTCAAGAGCGTAGCAATTCTAAGCCTTTAACCCCCCACTATTACCTCTCCACATCCAAGTCCTTACCCCTCTGCTATAAGTCGTCTCCCCACTACTGGTAGGGATTTGTTATACTAACGGCAGTAAATCCATCATCTCTATACAACCAAAAGCAACACCCAAAACCGCAGCCTGTATGGTCAACCCGAGGAATGCCGTATGACAGAATACTCACAACCAGATACTCAGCAGCCCTACAACCGCGCTGACGAGCAGCCGACGACCACGCGCCCTGTCATGCAGCCTGACAACCCATATGCCAGTACGCGCGGCAGTATCACCAGCAAACAGCTGCCAGCGTTTGATGAAACGATGATCCAAAAATACAATCGCTCAGGGCCACGTTATACCTCTTATCCAACAGCGCTGGAGTTTACCCCGATACCAGTAGAGTTAGAGACCAAAATTCTAAAAAATCGCGAAGCGAGAGCGCCGCTGTCTTTATACTTTCACATTCCGTTTTGTCGCCACCTTTGCTATTACTGCGCTTGCAATAAAATCATCACCAAAAAAAACAGCGACTCAGGCGACTATCTACAATACTTAATCAAAGAGATTACGCATAAGCGCCGCTTGTTGTCGGCGCCAGAGGGCAGTAGCAAGCCTGTCGTCAAGCAGCTACACCTAGGCGGCGGCACGCCAACTTTTTTGCGTGATGAGGAAATGGTTCAGCTCTGGCAGTTTTTACAGACGCAGTTTGAGTTTTTGAGTGATGATGAAGGCGACTACTCTATCGAGATTGATCCGCGTGAGCTGAGCGGCAACACCCTCAAGGTCCTACGCGATCTGGGCTTTAACCGCATCAGCTTAGGGGTACAAGACTTAGACGAGAGCGTCCAAATCGCCGTCAACCGCGTGCATTCAGCGGAATTGATCGAAAACGTACTTACTGAAGCACGCGAATTGGGTTTTCATTCTATCAATATCGATCTGATCTACGGTCTGCCGCATCAAACGCCTGAGACATTGGAGCAAACCGTACGTCGCATCATCGAGATGGCACCCGACCGGCTGTCGGTGTTTAACTACGCGCATCTGCCAGAGCGCTTTAAAGCCCAGCGTCAAATCAAAGAAGCGGATTTACCTAGCCCTGCGGCCAAACTGACCATGCTGGGCAATACCATTAACACGCTCACCGAGACAGGCTATCAATACATCGGCATTGACCACTTTGCCAAGCCCGATGACGAGCTGGCTGTGGCACAGCGCGAGGGTAAATTGCATCGCAATTTTCAGGGCTATACCATCATGGGCGACTGTGATTTGCTCGGCTTTGGGGTCTCATCGATCAGTCAAATCGCCAATGCCAATAGCCGCTATATCTTGCAAAACGATACCGACCTGCAAGCTTATCAAGCCACCATCGATGCCGCGCAGCACAATCTGGCCATCATGCCTGCGGTCAAAGTGATCAAAACCTCTATCAAAGATCGCTTGCGCGAGTATGTGATCATGAATTTGCTGTGTCACGACTACATCGACTTTAAAGACGTCAATCAAAAATTTGGTATCGATGCCATCACCTATTTTATTGATGAGATTGCGCAGTTAGGCGCGATGCAAGAGGACAGACTGATCGATATGGATGTCGCTGGTATCCGTGTGCTGCCAAAAGGCCGCCTACTCGCTCGCAACGTCGCCATGGTGTTTGATGAATATTTAGACAAAAAGCACAAAAACCGCTTTTCTAAAGTGATTTAACGTACTTTAAAAAATACTTTATGCACAAAAAAGACCTCGTTTTTGAGGTCTTTTGTTATGTCAATATGAGCGCTCAACCGTAGCGTTGTTACACCTTAAACTTGTCGCCGACCATACCTTTGACCGTGCTCAAGATGTCGGCAGGCAGTACCACCATTTTTGAGTTATCAGACTCTGCAAGCTGACGTATCGACTTGATGTATTGCTCACCGAGCAGATAAACAATCGGCATCTCTTCATCGCCCATCGCGGCAGTAATCAGACGAATGGACTCCTCAGAGCCTTTGGCCAGCACCACTTGTGCTTCAGCGTCACGACGTGAGGCTTCTAGGCGACCATCTGCTTCTAAAATAGCGGCTTGTTTTTGTCCATCGGCACGCGTCACTGTCGCACGGCGCAGGCGCTCTGCTGCGGCCTGCTCTTCCATTGATGCTTGCATCGTATCTGAGGGGTTGATATCTTGAATCTCGACTGTTTTGAGTGTGATACCCCAATCAGCGATGTCTTCTGAGATGGCGTGCTTGAGCTTGGTTTTAATCTCCTCACGACTAGATAGTGCGTTATCCAAATCCATCTCACCGATGATCGAGCGCAGGGAAGTCTGTACCAGATTACGGATACCATACTCATAATCTTCGATACCATAGACCGCCTTATCGGGGCGGACGATATTGATATACGCCACCGCGTTGGCGATGATTACCACGTTATCACGGGTGATGACTTCTTGTGATGGAATATCGAGTACGATGTCTTTGGTGGTGACTTTATACGCGACGTCATCGACATAAGGGATAATAAGATTGAGACCAGGCTCTAGCGTTTGGCTATATTTACCCAGTCGCTGCACCACCCACTTATAACCTTGCGGTACGATACGCACCCCTTTAAACACGGTAAAGACTACCAGCGCAATCAACACCACCATCACAATGCTAAAGCTTTCCATAATTCATCCCTATAATTGATAATTGTATTTGACTGGCAGTCAAACTTGCCTATTTTTTTGGCTCAGCGTAGGCGACTGCATACTTCTGACGATCAGCTCATTGCCCACGATATCTGTCACCACCACCCGCTCACCAACTGCAATCTCCTCTCCTGTGGTGCGGCACATCCACTCTGCCGCGCCAACGATAGGGACACTAAAGCGCACGATACCTGCGCGCTCGGGCTGCGGTGATAGCACAATCATTCCTGTCTCACCCACGATGACACCCCCGCCCAATCCAGCTTTGGTACGGTCCACTGATAAAGGTTTGATAAACTTAAACCATGCCACTAAAAACACCGCCGACAGCACCAACCAAATGACAACTTGCACAAAAAGAGAAATCGGCAAGAGCCAAGCCAATGCTGCGACAATAATGGCAGCGGCACCAAACCACAGGCTGGCGAATGTCGGCACAAACATCTCAACAATCAGCAACAAAAAGCCCAGTACCAACCAATGCCAAGGCTCAATCATCAAAAACATCTCCATCATTGCCACCCACCCTGTCTGAATCATCCTAGCTTGCTATCCTAGCTTTCAATGTAGCATACTTTGAGCGTTTATAACCTCTTAAAAATCATCAATATACACCACTCATAACACAGCGCCCATACCTTAGATGAAATCAAAAAGCGCCGAATAATCTTTGCCACATAAAAAAACGACCGCCAAAGCGATCGTTTTTTGTCTGATATATAAATATAAATTGTAATCAATCAATGTCTTAGAACTTTAGCTGAGCGCCAACAGTCATTAGATCAGCATCACTTCCCAGCTTGTCGTATTCAGCTTCAACGCTAAAGTTAGGATTTACTGAATAACCAAGACCAACACCGCCAGCTAGGCTCGTATCACTGTCCGAATACGTCTCCGTTCTGATTTCAGTATCGCCGATACTGCGCGTGTAGTCCCCTTCTATCTCAGTTTTTGCCACACCTAATTTACCTTTGGCATATAACCCTGTATTTGGGAACTGATAGCGGTAAGTACCATAAGCGCCATAAGACTTAGCATCAATATCACCACCGCGATAATCTGCATCATCTGAGCCGACGTACTCAGCTTCGATACCAAAGTTAGGATCAAAGTTATAACCCCCATAGATACCATAAGCCGTTGGATCATCAGCACCATTGACGTCTAGATCAAATTGACCGACTTTGGCACCGACGTAAGCTTGACCGGCGTAACCATTACCATAAGTGACGGCCGCTTGCGCGCCTACGGTGAGTAATGAACCTGCCGCTAAAGCCAATAGTGTCTTTTGTAAAGTTTTCATAATATTCCCCTAAGATAGTGTAGTTCGTCAATCTTATATAGAGTATTGGTTTGAGAAACGAGATAGACAACTGTCGTTTCTCAATGACTGCATAACTATTTATGACTGTATTGTATGACTGTGTTTCTCTTATAAATTTCTAATCCGGTAGACTTTTAGTCATCTTATCATCGATTTAGAATTTTAAATGAGCGCCCACTGTTAATAGTTTGGCATCGACGTCGCTATCCATCATGGCGTACTCGGCTTCAACCCCAAAGTTTGGGTTCACTGAATAACCAAGGCCCACGCCACCTGCGATACCAGTATCACTGGTTGAGTTTGACACTTTTAATGGACCAACCGTGTAGTCGCCTTCGACCTCAGTTTTGGCTACCCCTAGTTTACCTTTGGCGTATAAGCCCGTGTTTGGAAACTGGTAGCGGGCCGTACCATAAGCACCATACGTTTTGGCATCTAGGTCACCATTTCTGTAGTCAGCATCGTCTGAGCCAACATATTCTGCTTCGATACCGAAGTTTTGGTCAAAGTTATAGCCACCGTATATACCGTAAGCTGTTGGGTCATCAGCATTGTCGATATCTAAGTCAAACTGACCGACTTTTACACCCATATAAGGTTGGCCTGTGTAGCCGTTACTATAAGTCGTCGCAGCTTGAGCACTGACTGTCAACAATGAACCAGTAGCTAGCGCAAGTAGGGTTTTTTGTAGAGTATTCATGATAAGCTCCTTAAAATTGTGACAAACAAGTTATCTATTTATATAGGCTTTTGGCCTTATCGCCTTGTTTGCTAACGATGAATATATAGTAACAAACTATTTCAAACTCTCTGTCAGTGTTTGATGGTGTGAGAGTTAAGTTTTGCAAGTATTTATCAGTGCGTGGGTTACAAAGGCAAAGATATGAAATCTTTTGTTACAACCTCCGTTTTTGTGCAATAATCCCTACTTATTTCACCGAAAGCGAAGGCAGCGTGTGTGTCTGAGCACTAGGTTTTACCGAGCATATCCTCATGTTTCACCCAGTTAGACGATTATCGCTTGAATAAAAGACAGGCCCTAGCCGCAAGGGACAAAGAGACCGAAAAGGGCCAAAAAATCGCTTTGTTTAATCAAAATAACAGGAAAAAATAGATGATGACCCTCAAGGACGAGCTGGAGCAAGCACTACAGACGTTAAAGAAAAATGAGCAGTATCGACAGATACCGGCGCTGGCGCATGATGGGCGCTATGTTGTTTATCAAGGCAAACGCTTACTAAATATCGCCAGTAATGACTATCTGGGTTTGGGCAGCGATGGTAGGCTACAAAGGGCGTTTTTTGAGCAGATGGATCAGTTGGCTGACACGCATTATCCTAAAATGAGTGCCACCTCCTCACGGCTACTCACAGGAGACGACACGCAGTTACAAGCATTAGAGCTTGAGATGCAAGCGTGGTATCAAACGGCAGTGTGTCAAGAAGATGCCTCTAATAGTCCTAACAATTTGAGTAGGCCAAAATCTGTGTTGGTATTTAACAGCGGCTACCATGCCAATATCGGTATTTTGCCTGCGCTGACCGCCTTACCCATCAAAACACTGGTGTTAGCAGATAAACTGGTGCACGCCAGTATCATCGATGGGCTTCGCCTTAGCCAAAACAAAACCGTTGGCTATCGCCGTTATCGTCATAATGACTACGCGCATCTGGCTCGGCTTATCGAGCAAGCTGATGACGATATCAGGCGCATCATTATCGTGACCGAAAGCGTGTTTAGTATGGATGGTGATCGCGCAGACTTACAACAGCTGGTACAAATAAAAGCCCAAGATGCGCGCATTGAGCTGTATGTTGACGAGGCTCATGCCATCGGAGTTTTAGGTAAGACAGGGCTTGGGCTGGCAGAAGACACGCAGACACTCGGGCAAATTGATTATTTGGTTGGTACTTTTGGCAAGGCATTTGCTTCCGTTGGCGCTTATATCATGTGCGATGAAACCATCAAGCGCTGGCTGGTCAATCACATGCGCTCACTTATCTTTAGTACCGCATTGCCGCCCATCAACCATGCTTGGACACGTTTTGTGTTGGCCAAAATGCCAAGCTTGACGTCGGCACGGACGCATTTGGCGCTACTGTCTACCGAGCTGAGCGAGGCCATTGCCCTCAAATACTCTACCAGCGCAGCCAGCAGCGCCTATACCTCACCTATCGTCCCTTATATATTAGGCGATAATGCGCGCACACTGGCCAAAGCCCAGCAGCTACAGGCCGCTGGGTTTTATGCACTGCCTATTAGGCCGCCTACGGTGCCTGCCAATAGCGCGCGCATTCGTCTCGTGATGAATGCCAAACTGACCTATGATGACTGTGAGCGGTTAATTCAGCAACTGTAGTTGTCTTAAATATAGGTTGAATCGCTACTGGCGATGACTGACGTACAGGTACCTTACGATCAGGTAAAGACGATGATATGGTTTAGGAAAAATGGCTCGCCGACAGATAGGATGTAATAGCATAGATGACACACTCAGCCGCACTCAAGCTAGATCACAGAAAGCAAACCATCGCGCGCCATTTTGCCAATGCCAGTCGTTATGATGAGCACGCCACTATCCAGCAAAAAATCTGTCGCGACTTGCTGGCAACCATCCCCAAAAGAACGCAAGACAGCGTCTTAGAGATTGGCGCAGGTACAGGTCAGATGACCCGCCTATTGGCCGAGCACATTCAAAGCCAGCGCTGGCTGATCAATGAGCTATGCGCGGAGCAAACAGCTACCCTGCAAGGCATTTTGCCGAATGCTCAGATCGTCATCGGCGACGCCGAAACTATCGACTTCAAAGGAGAGCATAGTTTGATTGTCAGCGCCAATGCTGTGCAATGGTTTGATGATCCTCTCAGCTTTGTTGCCCACTCTGCCTCTCGCCTCCAAGCAGGTGGCCAACTGGCCTTTAGCACCTTTACGCCTAATAATTTTTTGCAAATCAAAACCCTGACTGGTCAAGGCCTTCACTATCCTGACATGCAGCAATGGCGCTTGGCATTGCATCACGCTGGGTTTGACAATATTGCGCTATCGACACGGCGCTTTGATGTGACGTTTTCTAGTCCTTATGCGGTACTCAAACATATGAAACTCACTGGTGTATCAACCAATCAAACGCAAAACAAAGCCAGCCCGCGCGTGGCTTTCATTTGGAAAAAATCGAGCTTACAGCAATTTGAGCGGCGCTACTGGCAGCAGTTTTCGGCGATAGACGAGGCGGGAGACGCTGGTGTCATACTCACTTATGAAGCACTGATTATTAGTGCCCAGCTTATTGAACCAAATATCGATCGTTGAACCAAATATCGGTCGTTGATCAAATGAGTAACTGCCATAAAAAAACGCACCTCGAAAGGTGCGTTTTTATGTCACATTAATCAACGGTCAGCTTATCAGCCGTTTTATTTTTTGTCGTCTACTTCTGTAAACTCAGCATCGACAACATCATCGTCGGCTTGGTTGTTACTTGCTGCGTCCGCGCCTTGCTGGAACTGGCTTGGATCCATACCTTCTGCGCCTGCGCCGCTATCAGCATAGATTTTTTGGCTGATAGGCAAGAAAGCATTGTCTAGCGCTTCAAGTTTGGCTTTGATGTCGTCATGATCATCTTCTTTAGTCGCTGTCTCTAACTCAGAGATTGCCGCTTCTACTGATGATTTTTCTTCTTCAGTGACTTTATCACCCGCTTCTTTTAGCGCTTTTTGTACCGCATGGATACGACCATCCGCTTCGTTACGCACTTGTGCCAGATTTGCAAACTTCTCATCTTCAGCTGCGTTGGCTTCAGCGTCTTGTACCATTTGCTCAACTTCTTCATCCGACAAGCCAGAGTCTGCTTTGATCTGGATGCTTTGCGCTTTACCAGTACCTTTGTCAGTCGCTGAGATGTTCATGATACCATCAGCGTTGATATCGAAAGTCACTTCGATTTGTGGCAGACCGCGCGGCGCTGGTGGAATATCTGTTAAGTCAAAGCGGCCAAGCAGTTTGTTTTGGTTAGCGATTTTACGCTCGCCTTGATAAACCTGAATGGTTACCGCAGGCTGGTTGTCTTCTGCTGTTGAGAACACTTGTGATTTCTTGGTAGGAATCATTGTGTTTTTCTCGATGATTGGGGTCATTACGCCGCCCATCGTCTCAATACCAAGCGTCAATGGTGTCACATCAAGCAATAAAACGTCAGTTTTGTCACCAGACAATACCGCACCTTGAATCGCGGCACCCGCTGCTACTGCTTCGTCAGGGTTTACGTCTTTACGTGGCTCTTGACCGAAGAACTCTTGTACTTTTTGTTGTACAAGTGGCATACGAGTCTGACCACCGACCAAGATCACGTCGTTGATGTCGCCGACTTTTAGGCCAGCATCTTCAAGGGCAATCTTACAAGGACCCATGGTACGCTGTACCAGTTCTTCGGTTAAGCTCTCAAGCTTAGAGCGGCTGATAGTAATGACCAAGTGCTTAGGACCACTGCTGTCAGCGGTGATGTATGGTAAGTTCACTTCAGTGCTTTGAGCGCTTGATAGCTCGATTTTTGCTTTTTCGGCTGCTTCTTTTAGACGCTGCATCGCAAGTGAGTCACCTTTTAGGTTGACGTCTTGCTCTTTTTTGAATTCATCGACCAAGTAATCAATCAATGCTGAGTCAAAGTCTTCACCGCCAAGGAATGTGTCACCATTGGTCGCTAGTACTTCAAACTGCTGCTCGCCATCGACGTCAGCGATTTCGATGATTGATACGTCAAATGTACCACCGCCTAAGTCATATACAGCAACTGTGCTATCGCCTTGCTTTTTGTCCATACCATAAGCAAGAGCGGCGGCAGTTGGTTCGTTGATGATACGTTTTACATCAAGACCCGCGATTTTACCGGCGTCTTTGGTTGCTTGACGCTGTGAGTCGTTGAAATAAGCAGGTACCGTTACGACCGCTTCTGTTACTTTTTCGCCCAAATAGTCTTCTGCTGTTTTTTTCATTTTTTTCAAGATTTCAGCAGAAACCTGTGGTGGCGCTAGTTTTTTACCGTTTACTTCTACCCAAGCATCACCGTTATCCGCTTTGGCGATTTTGTATGGCACCATGCCGATGTCTTTTTGTACCACTTTGTCATCAAAACGGCGACCGATCAGACGTTTGATCGCAAACAAAGTGTTTTTTGGGTTGGTGACCGCTTGACGCTTAGCCGATTGACCAACGAGGATTTCGTCGTCTTTATAAGCGACGATAGAAGGTGTGGTACGGGTACCTTCAGCGTTTTCGATGACTTTGACTTTGTCACCTTCCATCACTGCCACACATGAGTTGGTTGTACCCAAGTCAATACCAATTACTTTACCCATAATCAAATGCTCCTAATGTATACTTTAAATATAACTACTTATATCTTCAGACCATAGTCGGTCACTTGTTGCTATATATCGGTTTGCCTGTCGGTTTTTTCAAGGCAATCATCAAGCAAAAATTATCTTTTGTGTGATTTTTTGTCAAAACCCTTTATATAAGTAAGGTTTAGACGCTTAAAATCAAGTAAAAAATCCTACTGACCCACGCGTACCATCGCTGGACGTAGTAGGCGACCATTTAAGCTATAGCCTTTTTGTAGCACTGTACCGACCACATCAGCGTCGGCTTCGGCATCGATACCCACCGCTTCGTGGACATCGGCATTGAACTTTTCACCTTGTGGGTCAATCACTTCGATACCGTTTTTGTTAAGAACAGACAGCAGAGCTTTGTGCGTCAGCTGCACGCCTTCGGCAACCGGATCGCTGGCGTCTGCGTTTTCAATAGCACGCTCTAGATTATCGACGACTTCCAATAGCTCTTTGGCAAATTTTTGTAGGGCAAATTTTTTGCTCTTATCGGCTTCTTGCTCCATGCGTTTTTGCGCATTGTAAGCTTCGGCATTGGCACGGGCGGTGGTCTCACGGGCGTGCTTGACCTCGCCTTCAAGCTCAGCAATACGTGCTTTGAAAGTGTCGATATCGATTTCGTTTTCGATGGTGACGTTTTCATCCGAATTGTTTTTTGGATCAAACTCTTGCATGGTTTCTTCTAAAATACTGTCATTATGCTCGACATTGTCGTGCGCCACATTGTGCTCAGGGGATTTGTGGTTATTGTTTTGCTCGCTCATGATAGCTCCTTAGAATTTTAATAATGACGATTGAGGTATGGCACGACAAACCTGCTGGCAGCAAGTCATGCTGTGCTCTTATTAGTCTGCGCTTTTATTAGATAATCAACAGATATCACTGATTTTTTGCGAATATGCTTTGATAGCTGATTGATAAAGGTGATGAGGACAAATTTCAAGCCTTGAGCTGAGGATTTTTTCCCATTTACAACAATTGCTGTACCAACGAGTGTGGGACCTCTAAAGACATGGTAATGACAATGACATAAACGGTGAGGCCAAACATTGAAATAAAACGTTGGAACAAACAGGCAAATCTATTTTGCAAGAGGTACCCTCCTACTGGTATTGATTTACCTTTATAGCTCACACCCGCTACCAAACCCTTGGTTTATTCCAAAATTTTTACTGTTTTCACTCAATCCATTACCAAAATATACTCAATTTTATTTTCTTTTACTTTACTATGGCCAAAAACATCTGTTATTTCAAACACTAACCATCATATATCCGAGGTGTTATGTCTCACTCAACCATATCGCTCAACACCTTATTAAATAGAGCGTTTATCAATCTAAAGCGCTCAAACGAGCTAGCGCCTGAGATAGAAGCTGTACCAAAAGATAGCGCTGTGCGTCAATGCTGTGCGTTAAAAAGCACGTGTTTGGGTTATCAGCAAGTCGTTAATCATCAAGCGCATACCTTGCATTATGCGATGAAAGGGCTGGGTTATTTGCCATTGCCGCTATTAGAAAGTTTGGTCAGCTGCCTTGGCGGCCCCACTTCTAAGCAATACTTGCATGCCGATGCCCATCTGCGGCTGATTTTGGCGATAAATAGTAAGCTAAAAACCCCGCTTGAGCTGACGCCGATGCCTAAGCTGCGTGAGAGGTTCGCTGCCGATGCTGTGGCCATGCAATCCCCAAAGGTTTGGCAACAGACGGGCGATACGCTGATGAGTAATATAAAGCGCTTTCGCAAAAAAGGTGAGGTCAGCGTTCGTTGGACTGATAAGGTGATTGCAAATGCTGATGATGGCGATATGACCATTCGCTGCTATCAGCCAGACGCTAGCACTTATAGAAAGACAATCAAAAAAGGCAGCGTGCACAATCCTGATGAGACCGTGTTGTTGTTTTTTCATGGTGGCGGGTTTTGTATCGGCGGTATCGATACACATCACGAATTTTGTCATGCGCTGAGCCAGCAGACTGGCTGGCCTGTCGTCAGTGTCGACTATCGATTGGCACCTGAGCATCCCGCCCCAGCCGCGCTAAAAGACTGTATCAGCGCTTATGCTTGGCTGGCCGAGCATTGTCATATGTTTGGCGCGCTGCCTTCACGTATCGTCTTGGCAGGTGACAGCGCGGGTGGCGGCTTATCGACCCTTATTGCTCAGCAGCTCACCGCCCCTGCCAAACAAGCTTGGGCAGACCTAGGTGAAGCGGGGCAAGATATGTTTGCACTGTTAGAGCGTCTGCCTCAGCCGCTTGCGCAAATGCCGCTTTATCCTGTTACCGATATCGAGACAGATTATCCAAGCTGGGAGCTATACGGCGAAGGCTTGTTGTTAGATCATGCCGATGTGGCGGTGTTTGACGCGGCATGTCTAAAAAACAGCCCCTTACCGCGGCAACACATTCTCAACTCGCCTATGCTGGGGGACAACAGCCACGTCTGTCCCACTTATATCGTCACCTCAGAGCTGGATGTCTTACGTGATGAAGCGTTTGCGTATGCAGAGCAACTAAAGACACATAGTGTATCGGTGCGAAACTATACGGTACTTGGTGCGCCGCATGGTTTTATTCACTTTATGAGCATTCATCAGGGGCTAGGATTAGAAACCCGCAAAATCATCCACGGTTTTGCCAGTTTTGTCCGTGAGGTCATTCGTGAGCAGGGGCAATTGGCAGCCTAATGACTGACCGCCTTAGCGCGCTGACTGTGACGACGGCTCAGCCACGGCATCACTGGGCGTCAGGGTAATCATCCAAATCTCAGAGCGCGTCCCCAGTCGAAACGGTACCGGCCCAAAGCCATATCCCGATGTCACCAAAAACTGCGTCTCCCCTACCACCTTAGCGCCATAATGTAGGGGCGCAAGCCCGCGCATCAATAACGTCAATGGAAATATCTGGCCGCCATGCGTGTGCCCTGCTACATGCAAATCTATCGGTAAAGAACTGATTTCGTCCATCATAGATGGGCGATGCTCTAAAAAGACAATAGGCAAATCGGTATCTACCTGAGTCAGTAGCGCCTGCGCTGACAGTCTGCTCTGATCCACATCATCCGAGCGGCCGATGAGCCACACCGAATCATTTAATAGCACGCTTTGGTTATCAAGCACGGTGATACCAGCAGCCGTTACCGCCTGTGCGATTTGCTTATCATAGCCGCGGTAATCGTGATTGCCCAACGTGGCATAAACGCCAAGCGGCGCGTCGAGCTTTGATAAATGCTCATGCATATTATGATGGTCATAAGCGATGGTGGTATCATTCATAATATCGCCAGCGATGAGCACCACATCTGGCTGCTCGCTATCGACTAGGCGCACCAGCTTATCGAGCTGGCGATTGCCAAACCATCTGCCCAGATGAGTATCTGATAGCAGTGCTATCGTCATTGGCTCAGCAAGTGGTTTGTCGGTCATAACCGTTAGGTGATGTACGACTGGCGAGTAGGCGTTAAATACCGCCAGCCCCACGATGCAGACATACATCATACTCGCCGCACCTCGTGCCTGTTTTGGCTGCCATACGTACTTAAATAGCTGGGCGTTTAGCAGCCAGCCTACCGCCGTGAATGCAGCGGCATAGAGCATAAACCCTTGCAATATACTAATGACCAGATATACATGAAAGCGCTCATACCAAAACTCCGTCAACCCGTATATCAGCGCTGCATTATTGACAACAAAAACCGCGGCGAGCACCTCAGCCTTATTAACCTTGCGATACGGTCTTATAAACCAATAAAGTATCGCGCTGGTCAACAAGGTAAGCAGCTGCGTAAAAACGATAAATACCCACATAGTAAAATCTAATCAAATAACGGTGGAGCTATGTTACGCGAAAAGCGAGCCGACTTTGGCCTTTAGACGCTCTTTCATCAATGCTTCACGCTTTTTACATAAAACCTCATATAGTCAGTTGAAAATAAAACTGTTATATAAATTTAAACGCGCTACTGGTATAAATTTTACTTGCGTGCTGCGTTCCCAGAGGCTGCGCAAAATTCATCCCAGTAGCGTTATGCGCTTTTTAGAGTGCATCGACTATATAATCGAATCCAAATAAACCAGCTGCACGGCGCTCAGGTCGCTCAAAGTAACGTGGCTATTAATTTAAACGCGTAACCGGTATAAGTCAGTTATATGGTTTCACGTGAAACAACTCTAAGTTAAAACTTCTCACAGCAAAGTCAAATATATCCATTCGTTTAGCACTACGATTTGGGAATCGTTAAACCGCCTACTATGATGGCGCTACATAACCCTGACATACCCACCAACATCGCCAAATAAAAGAGCTCAAGATCTACCGACTCCGCTATCAGCATTACGATGAGGCTAAACGGAACAGTCGCCATAAATCCCAATACTCCTAATGCAAGCCAGCTTTTGATTGTTTTAAGATGCAGCTTAAAATATATAACGACACCTGCAGTTATCAAAGCAGGAAATAGACCCGCTATCATCTTAAAACCAAGACCTTCGAACATGTCTGCTATGAAGTACTGAAAATCAAACCCTTGCATATTTCTTGGCAAAGCGCCGTCCAGCAAAAACAATATAAAATTCATCGCATTGGCCCCGATCCACCCACCAAATAGCGCAAAGCTGACAACAATCCTTAACCACGGATAAGGCTTGCGAGCGTACTGTTTTGTTAGTGTGATACTTGGGTCTTTGCTTTTTTTGACAGCCATAATTAAGCACCAGTTTTATCATATTAAGGCGGATGGTGAACGGGTTGTATTTGTTTCACATGAAACAACTACAACCCGTTCTTTTATTTAGCGCTGTTTCGCCTCTAAGGCTTGCATGAGCGTAGGATATCGAAACTCATAACCCGCCGCTAATAACGCCTGTGGCAATACTTTTTGACCATCAATTAGTAGTGTCGACATCTCACCAAATATCAGCTTTAGTAAAAATTCTGGTAAAGTAAAGAATGTTGGACGATGTAACCATGTACCTACGGTTTTGGTAAAAGCATGATTGGTTACAGGATTGGGCGCGGTCAAGTTATAGACCATGGCTGGCGTATCATTTGTGGTTTTTAGTGAGTTATTATTTGTGGTTTGACTGTTGTTATAATCGGCAAGGTGCTGCTCAATGATAAATATCACAGCGCCGACCCAGTCTGCCCGACTGATCCAGCTCATGATTTGCTTACCATCGCCCAATTGTCCACCAACGCCCATTTTAAATGGGGTCAAAAGCTTGGCAAGCATTCCGCCATCAGGATGAATCACCACGCCAGTGCGCACGATTGCCACAGGCACGCCATGTTCAGTGGCTTTAAGCGCTAACTGCTCCCAATCATCACATAATTTATGAGCAAAATCTGTCTCAAAACCACTACTTTCTGTCAATGGTTTATCGCCTTGTGTGCCGTACCACCCTATCGCTGAACCACTAATCAATAATTTGGGCTTGCTGCGACTGCGAGCGATAAATGCCAACAATGCCTCGGTAGGCCGAATACGGCTCGCCATCAGCTGCTCTTTGCGACTATCGCTCCAGCGCGAGTCGGCAATACCTGCCCCCGCTAGGTTTATTATCACATCAAAGCGTTTATCGGTCTTTGTAAGCTCATCATAAGTCATCATAGCGATATCGTCAGGGTGCGCCTGGTTACTATCACGCGTCAGCCAAGTGACTTGTGGTGCCTTTTTTCGCTCACGATACCGCGCCATGATTTCGTCGCTAAATGCTCGACCCAAAAACCCTGAACCACCACTGATTAAGATATGCATGTCTGACTCCTTATTCATATCGCCAACTATCTATATCGTCAACTCTTTGAAGATAAACGCTGTCTCACCATCATCGTCTTCTTTCACCGTGATATCAAAACGACTTTCACAGGTTTTTGGTAACGTCTTTTGGTCTAGGACATCTCTTTAATTCAATCAATAGCCATCTAAATGGGTTATAGTCGATACACTCTAAAAATGTCATAGCGCTACTGGGATGAATTTTGCGCAGCCTCTGGGAACGCAGCACGCAAGTAAAATTTATACCAGTAGCGCGTTTAAATCCATAACAGTTTTACATTCAGCTAACTATAAAAATGAAGACACGCTCTAGTGACCAGCACCTATAAAATAATTGGCTTTCTTTCATCCATTTAGAGATCTACTCGTCTCTAAGCAAAACGCTTACGGATAGGGCATTCACTGTCATTACTGTTTTGATACTTGTCTTTTATGGCACTCCAGCGACGCTTCATGTGCTTTATAACAGTAGCGCGACTGGGTAGTACAGGCGCATTGGTCAAGTGAGGTGCGGCTGCGTCCAAACGCTTGGCAAGCGCTGGCAAATGGTTGGATGGTATCGCAGGAAACAAATGATGCTCTACGTGATACAGTAAATTAAATGTCAGCAGATTTATCAGAGGGTTGCGCTCAGTGCGAGCTATCGTCTCGTCACAGTCATGATGCACGCCCCACACAGCGATGATACCGACACTGGCATTGGCCAACATCATCACCACAAGATGATATAGCACCACCTGCCCAAGCACCGTAGACGCAGCAAACACGCTCATCATCAGAGCACCCATGATCACCAATGCCATCAGTCCAAACTCTAGCCAAGCCAGCATCCTATGACGGCGACTGCTCAAGCGCAGCCCTTGACGGTAGATAGCCAACCGATACGTGATACCGCCGAGCAGCGCTTGCTGCCATGATGCCTTTGCCAAACGACCCTCAACGTCTTGGTCGCCTAATGGGTCTCGATGATGCGCCATGTGAGTGGCTCGGATACTATGTAAGCTGGTCATCAATAGCACACTAAGCAGCAATAAAAGAGCAGTGGTCAGACGCCGACCTGCACCTAAACTATGGTGATAACCATCATGCGCTTGACGAAAAGCGGCGGCAAAAAACAGATAAGACGCACCGCACGCCAGTACATACCAAGACTGGCTAGCAAACCACCACGACAACAATAAAAACGGATAAGGCAAAATAATATTATAAGCGATCTGCCTACCAGTCAGCTGGCGCAGGTCTTGCCAGGCTATCGACCTCACCATATCCTTGACCGTTTGCTCTGTCTGACTCTGTGTGTTATTTGGTTTCATGTGCCACATCCATTTGTGATTGGTCTAAGACCTCTGTCTAAAACCTCTATAAGTTATCTTATTATTTTTATTTCTGTCAAAACAGAAATAACAACTTGAGTTTTTATGAGTCTATGTAAGGCGTGTCCTCTGTCGGCGTAAGCACCGCTCGCAAAAAGACTGAATACCAGTCGCGCTGTACCTGTTTACAGTAGATTAACTATCATTAAACCACGCACCATCGCTTGTTTAACACAGCCCATTAACGTAAGACTTTTTTTATACTACTACCCAACTTCAATATCTTTTTGAGTACACTGCTGGGCAATCGTAGCATCTCAGAAGACCACGTGGTCACTGTTTCGACGAATACTTGTGTCTCACGAAGCCGAGCTTTTACGTCACTGTTTTCGTGCTCAAACTCTGGGCTGTCTATGAGCGCCTGCAAAAACTGTACTGTCGGCTCAAGCTCACGCTTTTGACGCTCAATTACGATGATACGTGCCAACTCCCAAACGTCGGTATTGGTGGTAAAGTGATCGCGGCGGTCGCCCAGTATTGAGACCTTTTGTACCAGCCCCCAATGTTGTAGCTCTTTGAGGCTGTTTGAAACGTTTGAGCGTGCAACACCAAGCGTTTCAGTAATCTGCTCAGCATTTAAAGGCTTTCCAATGATAAACAATAACGCATGAATCTGCGACATGGTGCGATTGATGCCCCACTGCGAGCCCATCTCTCCCCAATGCAAAACGAATTTTTCAGTCACAGGATTTAGTTTCATAATTGATAGATACACGCTATTTTTAAATTGATAACCATTGTCTATCTCCATACTGCGCTATTCTTTTATTTCTGTCAATAGTGAAATCACAAGACAATATGATGATATGGTGAGTTCATTATAAAAACGATACAGTGGGACTGGGATGAGTTTTATGCAGCATCGAGCAGCGCAGGCACAGCACGCAAGGAAAATTTAGAACAGTTCCACGTTGATATATAATGTATCTGTTTTATTTAGAATCGACTATAAGACGATATATAGTTAGATTAATACAAAACCCAGTCCAACCTACTTATGCCGTGTGTCTGATTTTCTGTAAAGCATGAGTAGGCGCTAACGAATGATCAAACCTGTGCGCGCGTCACGGATTTGGCTCGGCAGCGTATATCTCAAGGTATCAGCCTGTAGGTAGCCGATTTGCTCAGAAAAATACGCATAAGCTTCAGAGAAAGTCATGGCAGGCGGCTGGCCTGAAGGGTTACAGCTGGTGGAGACCAGCAGGCCAAAAGGGTTTTGCTCACTGACCAACTGCTGGCACAGCTGCTGGATAAGCGGATGAGAGATGACCCGTACCGCCACGGTTTGATGCTGGCCGGTTATCCAATGAGGGATACTGGTGCTTAGTGTTTGCGGAATAGGCAATAGCCATGTATGCGCTTGTTGATACTGCGGCTGGGTGTTGTCGCTGTCCGTCTGCCAGCTCGCCAAAATAGGCTGACGCTGAGCCTGTGTTAAAGGCGCAAGCAACGGCGCTAAACGTTCGGCACTATCGGTAATGACAATCATGCCTTTGGCGATTGGTCGCTGTTTGATGGTCAAGATGCGCTGTACGGCGGCTTGATTATAAGGGTCACAGCCGATACCCCAGACACTTTCGGTTGGATAAGCAAGTAGCTGGCCATTTTTTAGCCAAGTAGCAGCTTGGCTGACAGAGTCGGCCAAAACGGAGGAGGATGGTTTCATGATGGAGGTACAGAAAATAAAAAGGTAGAAACTTATCATACCACAGCAAAAAGCCAATCTAAGACAGCCACTCGCAAAAATAGCACTTTTTAAACACGCAAGTAACGCCCGCCTTGTACGCTGATAAGACCTAATAGCTCAAGCTCCATCAGCTGCCCGATCAAAACGGGTGCTTCAAGCGTGGTGGCCAGCAACAGCGCATCCAAATCTTGCCCATGCCAATCAAGCTGCTCATATATTGGCTGCAAGTGTTTGGGAACCACAGGGTCAGGGTAATGAGCTATCGTAGATGGCAATGCGCTCTCTGCAGTATTGGTAACCTGAGCTGATGGTATGGCGTTATCATTATCAGAAGGTGTGCGTTTTTTCGGCGGCACGCGACTACCATGACCTATCTGGTGGCTAAGCTGGCTGCTGACATCTTCAATAACCTGCTGAGGATGGTAAATCAACGTCGCCCCTTCGCGTATCAAATGATGGCAGCCTTCAGCATTGCTATTGTCAATATGACTTGGCACCGCAAAGACTTGCTTGCCTTGCTCTGAGGTCAAGCGCGCGGTAATCAGCGAGCCACTTTGAATGGTGGCTTCGGTGACGATAGTCGCTAGACTGAGTCCTGCGACCAAGCGATTACGGCGCGGAAAGGTATGCTTGTGCGGCGGCGTATGCGGTAGCAGCTCACTGATGATACAGCCGCCCTGCTCGATGATTTGACTAAATAGCTGGTCGTGGTGATTGGGATAATTGACATCAATTCCTGTGCCCATTACCCCGATCGTCCGGCCTTGATGGGCTAAATCTGTCTGTGCCAGTGCGCCTAGATGTGCGCGTTTATCCACCCCCATGGCCAGCCCGCTGGTGACAATGTAGCCTGCCTGCGCTAAGTACTGCGCCATATCAAAGGTGATTTTTTGTGCGTGGGCGGTGGGCTTACGACTACCGACGATGGCGATTTGGGCTTGGTGTAGACGAGAGAGATTACCGCGATAAAACAACACTGGCGGCGGATCATAGATCTGTAGCAGCTGGGCAGGATAGTCCGCTTGATCGGCAAACAGTAACCCATAGCGTCCTTCTACGCGCGCTTGTTGGATTTTGTCGATATTAGCGCGTGTTTGCGCTGGCTGCTCATGGCGTTTGAGATGGGTATAATGAATACCCAGCTGCCGCCAAGCCTCTACTGTCGCCGTCCACGCCAGCTGTGCACTACCAAAGCTCGTCGTCAGCTTGTGATAAGCAGACAATGACGCATTCACCTCATACCACAGCGCCACTATGGCGCGCTGCTCGTCTGATAAAGAAGGAGTGACTGCTGTCATCATCGTTTGGCTCGCCTCCGCTAAGATCGGGTACTCATCTCAAAACCTTGTACTGTGTTTGGCGTGTTTATAAATATGGCGGCGGTAATAACTGATCACCGACATTCAGTGGCAGTTCAGAATCCAGTACATAGGCATAGCTGATATGTTCAAACGTATTAAAAACCATCAGCATCCCACTTGGCTCGTTTGGCAAACGCACTGGCGTATCATTGTCTCTGATATCACGCACCAATGGTCCTTTTTGGTACACAGTCAACACATCACCAGGTTTGGCACCATGCGTACTACCAAGGTTGATGGCGACCACGCTACCTTTTGCTGCGGAGCTGATCGAATCCATCACCCGTACGATCATACCGCCGCGACTGACGCTGGCTGGGGTTGGATAAAACACAGGCGGGATCGCATTGTCTAATTCTACAAATACCCGATCACCTTCGCGCACTTCTTTGCCATAGCTGTCTGTCAGTTGCAGGCTAGTGACGCCGTTGCTTTCTGTCGATGTTACTAGGCCTGTGGCCACTTGGGTAACTTCAAGACCGATGACTTTTTGGGTTTTTGGCTCGACGTACCTCTCACCTTCACGGTAGATGCCATAGCGTTGCCCCACGATCAGTGGTACGCCTTTGGCGTAGACCTTATCACCACTGGCGGTGATTAAGTTGCGGTTTTTAGAAGCCAAGATGTATGGCGTGGTATTAAAATCTTGTGGATCGACGATGATGGTCTTATCGAGCCAATGCTGAATCGCTGACCAAGGAATAGGAGGGATACTGTTGGCCGTTGAGGTCACAGTGACCGCACTGGCGGTAACATCACCCATCAGCTGCTTTTCGATTCCTGCACAGCCTTCACCCGTATCGACACCGACCAAGGTTTTACCCTGAATCACGCACAAAATAAGGATGTCGTTTGGGTAGATCAGATGCGGGTTTTTGATTTGTTTATTGGTTGCCCAAATATCTTTCCAGCGCCATGGGCTGTCTAAGTAGCGCCCAGAGATATCCCATAAGGTATCGCCTTTTTTGACGATGTAGCGATTGGGGGCATCGGCTTTGATGGTAGGTGGTGGATTATTGGCGTGGGCAGTACTCATTAGCATGGCACTGCTAAATGTCGTGATCAACAGTGCTTTTGCTATCTTTTTTAAGCTCATCTTCATTGTTATATCCACAATATGTACCGCTGTCGCCGCCTTAACAAACCCTACTTACGTCTATACCTGTCAAGTCCTTCGATTATATATTCGTAGAGACTCAGCGCAGTTTACAGACACAGCAATGCAATTATTATGACGCCTATTGGGCAGCTGTTTTTTGTAATTGACTGATGTTTATGGCTAAAAAAGCGTCTAGCACGATGAAGACCTGCCGACGCTGTTTCTCATATTACAATTATATCTACCATAACACAATCATAAACACTTTATTACAATGGCGTAACCTTTATGTGGATAATTTCCTAGATTTACTTTTTACAATGAGCGTTAAATACCTCTATTAATTACGCTGGATTTGCCGTTACATGTTGACGAATTTGTTCAGCGACCAGCTCAGCGTCGTTGTCTAATACCACGACATGCTGCGGCAAGTCCTCTAGCCCCTCGGTATGGGCTGGACGAGCGATCTGAATTTG
Source organism: Psychrobacter sp. Rd 27.2 (assembly GCF_001921755.1). Taxonomy (NCBI): domain Bacteria; kingdom Pseudomonadati; phylum Pseudomonadota; class Gammaproteobacteria; order Moraxellales; family Moraxellaceae; genus Psychrobacter; species Psychrobacter sp. Rd 27.2. Next base: position 59,381 of record NZ_MRYB01000004.1, read on the forward strand.
CCCAACAGCCTCAACAATGGTATCGGCAAACTTCACAGGCAAAGCAGTCTCGGCACATACGATAACTTCGCCTGCGCGTTGTAGTTCTTTAGCGACTTTAATACCGTCGGCAGTGTGCGGATCGACCAACTCACCATGCTGCTCATAAAGCGCCTTGATGGTCTGTAAGCGGTCGCTATGCGTCGATTTGCCAGCAGCAAAACCGTAGCGAGTATTGACCCTATCTTTTAAATCAGACAAATCAAACCCTTGGCCGGCTTTCACCCCTTCAAATAGCTCATGGACGCGCGCGCTGTCTTTATCGAGCAGTAAATAGACAAAACGCTCAAAGTTAGAGGCTTTTGAGATATCCATCGATGGGCTAGAGGTCACGTAAGTCTGCTCAGCTGGGCGCGGCTGGTAGGCACCTTGATTAAAGAAATCGTTGAGCACATCGTTTTCGTTGGTGGCGACGATAAGGCGATCGACTGGCAGCCCCATCTCACGAGCAATATGACCGGCACAAATATTGCCAAAATTGCCCGATGGTACGCTAAAGCTGATTTTTTCGTCATTGCTTGTGGTGACGGCAAAATAGGCCTTAAAGTAATACACAACTTGCGCCAGAATACGGCCCCAGTTGATCGAGTTCACCGTACCGAGATTATAAGCGGCTTTGAATGCCGCGTCCTGTTGCAGCGCTTTGACGATATCTTGACAATCATCAAACATACCGTCGATGGCGATATTATGGATATTGTCATCAGTCAAACTATACATCTGCGCACGCTGAAACTCACTCATCTTGCCATGCGGTGACAGCATAAAGACTTCGATATTTTCTTTGCCGCGTAGCGCATACTCCGCGGCACTGCCCGTATCACCACTGGTGGCACCAATGATGGTAATCCGCGCGCCTTTCTTTTTCAGCACGTATTCAAAGGCATTGCCCAAAAACTGCATAGCCACGTCTTTAAATGCCAGCGTCGGACCATTGGACAATCCCAAAATATACAGGCCGTCTTCAAGTTTGCGGACAGGGACAATCTCATCAGAGCCAAATACGTCAGCGGTATAAGTACGCTCGATGATATCTTGCAAATCAGCCGCCGGGATATCCGTGGCAAAACGCTGCATAATCGCCATAGCAAGCTGCGGATAGCTCAGCGTACGCCACTCATCAAGGGTAGCGCTATCAATGCTCGGATACTGCTCAGGTAGCATCAAACCGCCATCTGGCGCAAGCCCCATCAAAAGCACATCACTAAAATCCATCGGTGCTGTCTGACCACGGGTACTGATATATTTCATGAGATTGTCCTGTCTACAATGATTTTTTTCAATATTTAAAACGGTTTATTCAGCAGTTTTATGCCATTGTCTTCTGTAGCAGCGCATAATAAAAACCATCGCCACCCTCGCGATCTATCGGCAAGCACTGACGCCCGATCGCCTGTTCGATACCCCAACTACACGCCTCGGTAAACGCAACCACCGCCGCATCGTCATGACGACTGACAAAGTCTTGCATTTGCATGACGTTTTCTTGCTTTAAAATAGAGCAAGTCACATATAAAAAGTAACCGCCGACTTTGAGCTGTGGCCATAGGTTTTGTAATATTTCTGCTTGCAATAGCGCAGTCTGCTCGACATCCTCTTCGGTACGCAAGAGGCTGATATCTGGATGACGACGAATCACGCCGGTCGCCGTACAGGGCGAATCCAGTAATATAGCATCAAATACGCCGCTGTTTTTAGCAGAATCTTGCTTTTTAGACACACCAGTGCTGCGCCAGCGGGTTGCATCGGCGCAGACGATATCTAGGGCGATATCACTGCTACTTTGCGCCAAGTCTGTCTGGGTAAAGTTAAGACGCTTTAGGTTGTCATAAATACGCTCGATGCGCGATGCTTCATTATCGATAGCGGTGAGCTTGATGCCCGTAGGCGCTGATGTCGCCGCTGTATCGTCTTGTTTCACGTGAAACAATACTGACGCATCTTCAGAGCTCAACACTTCTAGCCAATGCGCCAGTTTGCCCCCAGGTGCCGCGCAAGCATCTAAGATATGCAGCTCATGATTATCCAAGCCCGCCTGAGACTTATCAGCACTCACCTTACTCATCAAAGCACGATGAATAATCGGTGCTGCAAGCTGCGCGTGCATGTCCTGTACACTCACGATGCCGTCAGCGAAGTCAGGCAAGGCGCTGACAGCAGTGCTTTGGCGTAGCCGCAGACCTGTAGTCGTTAGGGTGAGGGGTGCAGCGTTAGAGGCACTGGGTAGACAAAAACCCGTGCTAAGCTCGGTCAGCTCTGTCTCAATCTCTGCCCCGTCTAGCACTTCTTGATACTCTGCAACTGAGGTGGTCGCCGCGTTTACTCGTAAAAACATCGGGGCTGACTGCCGCAGTCCTTGTGTCAGCGTATCATACTGCTCGCTCCAGTCTTGCTTGAGCTGATAAGCAAGCCAGTTGGGCAAGCTATGGTTTTTATTGCACTTTTTGCGAAACTTATTGGGGTTTTTGGCGACCTTGCGCAGGATGGCATTGATAAGACCAGTCGCATGAGCAAAGCCGACCTCTTTTGCTGCCTCCACCGTTTCGTGTATCGCGGCGTGGTCAGCGACTTCTAAATACAGTAGCTGCACCAGACCGACCTGAATGGTGGTACGAACTTCGACTTCATCGATAGGGTTGTCCGCCAAGCTATCCAGCAGCCGTGCCAGTGCATGCCACTGGCGTAAGGTCGTCAAAAGTAGCGCATGGGCAAACCCTTTATCACCATCGTGCAAGCTGTTGAGTAAAGGGTCAAGAACGCTTGCCAACGACTGCCCATTTTGAATGGCCAACAAGGTACGTATGACTCGTACGCGGACGCTGCCATTCATAATCAGGTTGCTTGAGGGTTTATGGTTTTTAGACGCGGGGCTGGGATGTCTCATTGAGTTGCTGTTCCTTGACGTATGCGCGATAGCGTCTGATAAAGGTTAGATAACTTATAACTAAAGTACATTAAGCTTAATTGAATTAGTTTGATTCTTTGGTGAACTGGTCGCCATCATTTAATTGGTTGCCATGGCAGACTTGCTCTGCTGTCATCGGCTTGCCACCTGCAAACTGCAGATGAGTAATGGCCAATGTCCCGCTTGCCTGCTCAGTATGACTGGCCGCCAAGCTATCGTCTTTGCCACAAGCGACCAATATCGCTTTGCGTCCGACACTGATGATGGTACCAGCGGGCAGTTCGGTTTGCTGCGAGGGGTTGACCGGTAGGCTGGCCAAAATCTTGACACGTTGACCATTGAAAAAAGTATAAGCGCCTGGCCACGGTGTCAGACCACGAATTTGACGCTCAATCGTCGCCGCCGGTTGTGCCCAGTCAATCTCGCCTTCGGTTTTGACAAGCTTTTCGGCGTAATTGGCTTGACTGTCATCTTGCGCGGCGGCTTGGGCTTGATAGTGCGCCAAATCCTTTAACACAGTAACGATGGCGTCCGCGCCCAATGTTGCCATTTTGTCGTGTAGGCTGGCTGCCGTGTCATCAGCGGTGATAGGCGCACTGACTTTGTAGAGCATGTCACCGGTGTCTAGTCCCTGATCCATCTGCATAATGGTAATGCCAGTCTCACTATCGCCTGCCAAGAGCGCACGATGAATGGGCGCTGCACCACGCCAGCGCGGCAGTAGCGAAGCATGAATATTAAGACAGCCATAAGTAGGTATCGTCAGTACGCCCACAGGTAGTATCAGCCCATAAGCGGCAACAATCATCACATCGGGCTGATAGCTACGCAGCGTCTGGCGGGCTGCCATGCCTTCGGTGCTCGATTTTTTAAAGGTCGGTGGCTGCTCTACCACGACATCATGGGCGAGCGCCACTTGCTTGACCGCTGAGGCGGCCAGTTTTTGCCCGCGGCCCGCTTTGCGATCAGGCTGAGTATAAACCGCCACAACCTCTATGTTGAGTGCTTGTTGCTGGGCAATGAGCGACTCGAGGCTGACCGCCGCAAACTCAGGCGTCCCAGCAAACACCACACGTAATGGTGTGCTAGAAGTCGTGTCGGCAAGGCTAGATGAGGGGGATAACTTAGAAGCAGGAGCAATTGTCGTCATAATCATGCATTATATAGGGTTCGGTGCTTCATTATAGGTGAGTTTGGCGTATTGTGCCATGATTGTAACCGCGCCTACCCAGCGTTACTTACGAGGTCTTTTCGCTTTATAATAGTCGCTATAGACAATAAAACAGCGATTGTTTTGCTATAAATAACCGTCATTGGTTATATTAAAGACATTGACTGCTTTATCATGGTAGTGGTCATGCCACATTTATCCTGCCAAGTGACGATATAGGACCTCGCTTTCATGCAACAGTTTCAGTCCTTACAGCGCTTATTGTTCTTTTATGTCCTAACATTGCTGGTGATGCTAGTACTGTATTATGTTATGTTGTTTGATGGTATGAGGCAGTATCAACAGCAGCACAGCGTCGATACTTTTTTTACCTTACAACACGAGCTCACTGAGCATGCTGTGCTACGAAACGATGAGCTAAAGGGAGTTTTGGCGCATCCGGCACTTAACGGCATCAGCTATCAGCTTATCTTTATGCTGCCCTCCGGACAGACATACATTCATCGTGATACCCGTCCGAACGAGCCTGCGTTTTCGACAGTGACGTTCCCGACTGTCAGAGCCTCTGCTCAGAATAATGGCGCTTATACGCTCAATGCGCGCAATCTGGCGGGCACCATTGAGCTAGATAGTGGCCACCGGATATATATGATATTGCGTCATAAGCCGCTTGATATCGACTGGACCTCTTATAGATACTGGTTGCCACTGATGGTAGCCATTGCGTTGTTTATCACCGCACTGCTATACATGCTCAAGCGCCGCACCAACTGGGAGCAGCTATTACGCTATACGGATAATTTGAGTGATAATGCAAAAGAAGCCTATACCCCACCGCCATTTTTAGAGAATCAATCGACTGGGGAGTTTTTACGCTTAGGTCATGCGCTCGGCCGTATCAACTATCAGCTACACAACGACTATCGCCGCATCAAAACCCTCAAGCACCGTCTTGAGCGCCTGATTGAGCAAGCACCATTACCGATGGCAATGATCATGCGCCACGGTCAAATCAGTTTTTTTAACCAGCGTTTTGAACAAGTCTTTATCAGACCTGCGCACAGCAGTGGCAGCGAGCAGCTGACAGACTTTGTCGCTGGCAAAGACGATCCCACCCAACAACTGCTACAAAGGCTGGTTAATCTGCGCGTCACGCGTACGCTAACGGTGCTAGGAATAAAAGACCAACAAACCTATCAGCTGCATGTGACGCCATGGTTTGGTGAGCATGGACAGGTGCATGGCTTTACCGTCTTTATCAATAATATCAATGAGTTGGCCAGCAAAACAGAGCAGCTACGGCTAAAAAACCAACAATTACAACAAAAAATCGATGAGTTTAGCGAGCTGCGCTCCATCATGGGGCGTAAACTGCGCCTACCGCTGGAGTCGTTGATAGACACACTCGAGCCTATCGACCCTAACACCTTGACCGATAAGCAAAACCACACGCTTGAGACACTGATAAAAACCAGTCACTATATGCTCACCACGCTCGACAACATGCTAGATATCGGTGATATAGAGGTTCGAAAAACCCGCCTGAGCATAGCGCCTGTCGATATTTATAAGCTTGGACAAGAAGTGGGTGACACGGCCGTAGATCATGCGCGCCAGCAGGGGCTAGAGCTTATTTATTTCTTTGATCCAGAGTGTCCTCGTGTGATCGATACAGATCATACACGCCTGCGCCAGATACTCTTAAATCTACTTCATAATGCGATCAAGTTTACTCCCTCAGGCTACGTCGCCTTGGCGATCGATGCTATCAGTCCTGAGCAAGTATCTCAAATCAATAAAGGCAGCCTACTACCGATCAATGAACAGGTAAAAGCGCAGCAGCCGCACTACTGGGTACGTTTTAGTATCAAAGACTCAGGCACAGGTATCGATATCGCCAAACAGCATCAGTTATTGAGTTATTTTAATAAACAAAGCCCGTCCCTTCAGCAACACAACAACCTCGCTTATCACCATGGTATCGAAGCGGGTTTGGGCTTAAATAACGTCAATAGTTTTGCCCGTTTGCTTGGCGGTTTTATTGAGCTAAAAAGCGCGGTCAATAAAGGCAGCACCTTTAACCTCTATCTGCCTTGTCGGCAGCCAAGTTATCAGCCGATTTATCACCCACACCAGCACTTACAGCATATTCATCTTATCGCCGTGGTTAACCAGACCTTGCTGGCCGATTACTTGCGCCGCCTGTGCCACTGTTTATCGATTCCAGCGACGATCTATACCGATGTTGATAGTGCCACCATTGAGCACTTGGCCGAGCGACTTGGCAAAGACGCCCAGAGCCTAGCGCCCATCTTGTTATTGGATTATGAATACTACACTGACAGCGCCGCCATAAACCCCTCTGACCCAGTGGCAGAGCAAAGCGACAAACTGCCCGCCGAGACCTCTATCCACGAATCGAAGACCGCACCAAAGAGCCTTGCACCAAAGAGCCTTGCATCAAAGACACAGGCAACCAAAGAGCGCCTGATACTGGCCAGCAACGATAGACGCCAAGCACTACATGACTTATTGTCTAAAAAATCACTGCCTAAGGTTTTGTGTAGTATGAAGCCTGAGCGCCGTATCCCCTCTGCCCTGCTGGATCAATGCGATGGCTTTTTATTAAAACCTTTAGAGAGCGCCCTCCTGCTCTCTGAGCTGACGCGACTGACGCTACCTGTTCGGCAAACCTTGAGCACCCAAACGCCAGAAAACGACATGACGGTGGCCACGCCCCTACACAAGGATGACGTAGAGCCGCTGATACTGGTGGTAGAAGACAGCCCAACCAATCAAAAAATCGCCTGTAAAATCTTAAGTAAACTGGGTTATCGCAGTATCGTAGCAGAAGACGGCCAACAAGCGCTTGAGCAGCTAAAGGCGCAGCGGGAGGATATCTCGCTTATTTTGATGGATTGCCGTATGCCAGTCATGGATGGGCTACAAGCCACGCAAGCGATTCGCGCGCAAGGGGATGATATTGCAATCGTCGCCCTAACCGCGAACAGCTCAGACGAGGATCGCGACGCTTGTATACAAGTGGGTATGGACGAGTTTTTATCCAAACCTATCAATAAGACAAAGCTCGAGGCTGTGCTACAACATCTGATAAAACACTAAAATTCCGCTTAATATATGTATATCTGTATCTGTATCTATATCCAAAAAAATAGCGGGTTAATATCAAAATATTAACCCGCTACCTGACTGGCCTTTGTGCGCATCGTATAGTAAAAACAAGGCTGGTTAATCAATGCCTGACTCTTTTATTTAGAATCGACGATACCTACGCTTTAGCTTGTCACTACTTCATAAAGCCATTATCCGCTAAGAATGCCTCGGTGATTTGACTTTGCGGACTTGGTGCGTTTATGTCACCAGCTTGCGACTTATTTAACAGACGTTCCAAATAGCGGGCGACGATATCTACCTCGATATTTACCTTACTGCCGACCAACCAGTGTTTGGCGATATTGGTCACTTGCGCCGTGTGCGGGATGATATTGAGGCAAACCACACTATCACGTACTAGGTTGGTGGTTAGACTGATGCCATCGACGGTGATAGAGCCTTTGGTCGCGGTATAATGCGCCAACTCCTTGGGTATCTCAATCTCGATATAGATAGAGCGCGCGTCTTGTTGTAGTTTACTAACGCGGCCGACCCCATCGACATGACCTGCAACGATATGACCACCAAAGCGCGTGGTGGGTAGCATCGCTTTTTCCAAATTGACGATATCTCCAGGCTTTAGGGTTTCCAATGCAGTACGAGCAATCGTTTCACGTGAAACATCGACAGAGTAAGATTTATCGCCAATCTCTACCACAGTGAGGCAGATACCATTTGAGGCAATAGAGTCGCCTAATTTGACATCACTAAAGTCTAGCTCGCTTGACTCTATCGTCAAGCGTATGTCGCCGCCGGTAGGCTGCATGGACGTGACTTTTCCAACACTTTCTATAATTCCAGTAAACATAGAAACCTCGTATCCTAATTTTTTGCTGTTATGAGTGTTTAGCAATAGTGACAATCATTACAATGGCGTCCAATAGATGATAAATGTTAAATGATGACTACTTATCAATAGACAATGAATGAGCATTGCTTTTATCTAAATATTTCCTAAAAGCCCTGTCTTTTAAGCGTGTAAGGGGATAAGTTGTGGATAAGTAACAATAAATCAAGCCCGTCTGCGATAAATCCTTGTTTTATACAAAGTTATCCACAAACCTTTGCATTTTTACTATTACACTATCAATAGCATAATATCAACGTAAGTATATGATTTTTATAAATTATTTATAAAACAAACAGTAAACAAGGGCCTTTTTAGTTTCACATGAAACAGAGTTATACACAGTTTCATGTGAAACAGGCTAACCCTCGGGCAACGCCACTATCTAGATAACTATTTAACCCCTTATCTACCAAGCAAGTATCTTGACCTTAATATCCAAGGCTTGTGGATAAGGTGTTTATAACTTATGGTCTATAAAGGATACAACGTCAGCTTAAGGTCAGGGCCGAGTTGCTCATGGCTGCTTATATTAAAACGTAATTGTTCAGATAAAGACAGCGGATGAAAATTCACCATCGGCCGCGCCGCTGCACCCAACAGACAAGGCGCTTGATAGACTATCAGCTCATCTACCAGCTGTTGGCATAAAAAACTACCTGCGACGCTAGCGCCCGCCTCTACCAATACATCGTAGCATTGACGCTCACTGACCAGATGCCTTAACAGCTCGGCTAAATCGTCCTTACGCCAATAAAGCGTATCTGCGCGGCGGCATAGTTGGTATTCTGATTGCGCGTTGTGCGCTAAGCGCTGACGCCTATCGAGTACGACCACCTTAGGCGTAGGGACTTGCTCAGCCGGCACGCCCAACTGAGTAGAGCGCACGTTGAGCTGTGGATCATCAGTAACGATGGTCTCACTGCCAGTGATAATTGCCCCACTTAGGGCGCGAAGCTTTTGTACGTTCTCACGAGCCGCTACCGAGGTGATCCATTTTGACTCTCCTGTCGCCATCGCGGTGCGACCATCGAGACTGGTGGCAATCTTAAGCCGAACGTAGGGCATTTGAGTGCGCATCGCCTTTAAAAACCCGCGGTTTAATCCTTCTGCTTGCTCTGTCAGTACGCCCACTGTCACATCGATACCAGCCTGCTCTAACAGCTGTACGCCGCGCCCCGCTACTTGCGGATTGGGGTCGAGGCCAGCAATCACTACCCGCTGTACGCCTGCCTCTATCAAACCTAAAGCACAAGGCGGCGTACGTCCTGTATGGCTACAAGGCTCTAAAGTCACATAGGCAGTGGCACCGACCGCTTGCGCACCTGCGTCTTTGAGGGCAAACACCTCTGCATGAGGCTGGCCTGCCTTAGGATGAAACCCTTGCCCGACCACCATTCCTGCCTGAACAATCACGCAGCCTACCGCAGGATTGGGTCTTGTGGTGTATAATCCTTGTTTGGCTTGCTCAATCGCCAGCATCATAAAATAGCGGTCTTGTGCAGCTTGCGTGTGGTTAGAATTCGACATAAGAATTGGCTTCATTTATAAAGAATGTGTAGGGCGTGTTGAACATTCACCCATGGCACTGACAGAGACTATTTTTCATTGGGGCGAATATTGGCAATCTCTTGATGAAACGCATCGATATCCTGAAAATCGCGATACACACTGGCAAAGCGTACATAAGCGACATCGTCCAGTGTCTTTAGCTCACTCATGATGATCTCGCCTAGCACCTTACTACTAATCTCGCGCTCCCCCATTTGCCTGACGCGCTTTTCGATTCGGCTAATCATTGCCTCTTGCTCATCAATGGTGATGGGGCGCTTTTGTAGCGGCAACAAAATAGAACGGCGCAGCTTTTCATTATCATAAGGCTCAATCTTGCCGCTAGATTTAATGATACGCGGCATCACCACCTCCACCATCTCAAAGGTGGTAAAGCGCTCTTGGCAGCTATTGCACGAGCGGCGGCGACGCACCTGCGCACCCTCTGCCGCCAGACGCGAGTCAATCACTTTGGTATCTGACGCGTTACAGTAAGGGCAGTGCATAGCGTTTCCTTATTTTGATATTAAGAATACATGGCGTCATTTATGAGGCTGAGTTTGATAGCTGACGTACTTTTAAAAGTTAATACGCGAACTTAAATAGCCAATCAGTAGCATTATTTGCCGATACAAAAACTACCAAATATCTTACCTAGTAAGTCATCAGCACTAAACTCTCCGGTGATCTCACCGAGGCTTAGTTGTGCTTGGCGCAAGCTCTCAGCCACCAACTCCCCTGCCTGAAAGACCGTCAGCTGCTCATGCGCCTCTGTTAAGTGCCCAGCTGTCCGTCTGAGCGCATCTATATGACGCGTACGGGCGATGAGACTATTCTCTGGTGGATGAAAACCAACCTTAGCACATAATGTTTCGATCAATGTCTCGATACCAGCGCCTGTTTCACATGAAACATTTACTTGCTCATAACCACGCTGAGTGATTTCGTCTTGTGAGTTGGCCATTTGCGCTTTATCGTGGGCATCAGTGAGTAAGTCGCTTTTATTGGCGATAATCAGTAGTTTTTTGGCATCTGGGAGCTTGCCAAATAGCTGCTCTGCCAGCTGTAGCGGTGTGCTATCCTCTGCAAGGTCGCGGCTGACATCGTAGACCATCAGCAGCATATCGGCTTGCGTGATCGCGGTACGCGCGCGCTCAATTCCGATGCGCTCGACAGTGTCGTCGGTATCGCGAAGTCCAGCGGTGTCGGTGAGATGCAAGGTCAGGCCGTTGAGGACGACGGTTTCTTGTAGCGTATCTCGCGTGGTGCCTGCCACATTGGTCACGATGGCGCGCTCTTGCCCAGCCAGACGATTAAGCAAGCTTGATTTTCCTGCATTAGGCCGCCCTGCCAACACCACATGAATCCCATCGCGTAACAGCTGGCCTTGTTTTGCCGTTGCCAGTACTTGCTGGATTTTATCTTGTGTTTGCTCAAGCTTGTCTTGAATCACGCCATCCGATAAAAAATCAACGTCCTCTTCATCAGGGAAGTCGATGGCAGCCTCGACGTGCAAACGCAAATGAATAAGCTGCTCTAATAGCTGATTGATCTTTTGTGAAAACTCGCCGCTTAGTGAGCGGATGGCACTACTGGCAGCTGCGGCACTGGTTGCATCAATGGCATCAGCGATTGCTTCTGCTTGCACCAGATCCAACTTATCATTATCAAAGGCGCGGTAAGAAAACTCCCCTGCACCCGCTTGCTTGGCACCCAACTCAAACACGCGAGCGAGCAGCTGGTTTTGCAAAATCATGCCGCCATGCCCTTGCAGCTCGATCACATCTTCGCCTGTAAACGAGTGCGGGCCTTTGAAGTACAGCACCAAGCCTTCATCGATGATAGTACCATCTGCTTGATAAAATCGGCAAAAACTGGCCATGCGCGGTGTAAATGCTGTCTTGCCCGTCAGCTGACACGCAATATCATAGGCACGCGCACCTGATAGCCGTATCACGCCGACACCGCCGCGCCCAAGCGGCGTCGCAATGGCGGCAATCGTAGCCAATCCTGATGGATTAGACGTATTGGATGTAGCAGGTACGGCTTGCGCCAGCTCAAAAGAATCCACAATCATTCTCATTAGTTAAAAGTCCCATTATAGACGGCTAGAGATCGGCTGACAAAGCCAAACTTAATATAGTAAACCTTGCGCTTACCGGTGTATGACAAAGTGATTGTAAAATACTAATAAATAAAAAAACCACCGCCGCTGCGATGGTTTTTAGTAATAATTAACAATGTGAAGAAACTTAATCGAGTACCTTAGCGGTACGACGTTTTTGCTCTTCTTCAACTTTTCTGTTGACGATATATTGCTGCGTCATACTAAACAAGTTGTTCACCGTCCAATAAAGCACCAAACCTGCTGGGAAGAACAGCATAAAGGCGGTAAAGATAATTGGTAAAAACTTCATTACCTTCGCTTGCATCGGATCAGCTGGCTGCGGATTGAGCTGCTGCTGTACAAACATCGATGCACCCATCAACAGTGGTAGGATAAACCAAGGATCCATCGCCGAGAGATCTTGAATCCACAAAATCCAAGGTGCGTGACGCAGCTCCACACTCTCAACCAATACCCAGTACAAGGCTAAGAAAATCGGCATTTGCAGCAAGATAGGCAAACAACCCGCCATCGGATTGACTTTTTCTTCTTTATATATTGCCATCATCTCTTGCGACATTTTCATGCGATCGTCGCCATGCTCTTCTTTTAGTGCCTGTAGTTTCGGGGCGATAGCACGCATCTTCGCCATCGAATAGTAACTTTTATTCGAAAACCACATGAGAGCAATCTTCACCAAAATCGTCAGAACAATAATGGACCAACCCCAGTTGCCAATGACTTTATGAATGCCATCAAGAATCGCAAACAAAATCTTAGATATTGGCCACAATAACCCATAGTCAACAGTCTGATTGAGCCCTACGGCGACTTCTTTAAGCTCAGACTGTACCTTTGGTCCTGCGTACAAAGTTGCATTGAGCGTCACTTGCTTGTTTGGCGCGACATTGACGGGCTGGCTATTAAAGCCGATAAAGTAGTCGTTACCTGTCTCGCGGCTAAAGAACTTACCCGTGAAGTTATCAGGCGTCCAAGCAGAAACAAAGTAATGCTGCACGATACCCACCCAGCCTTTGTCACTGGTAGTGGTCAGCTCACCGTCGTTGAACTTACCAAACTTTAGCTTGTTATAAGGGTCGTCAGGCGTACCCCAAGCACCGCCTAGATAAGTCGCCATGCTAAGCGCGCCTTTATCAGACATACCAGGATCTTTGCTGTCATCACGCTTGAGCTGCGCAAACATTTGCCCTTGCCACGCATTGTTAGAAGCGTTTTGGATTTGATAACTGATATCGATCGGATATTTATCTTGGGTAAAGGTAAAGGTCTTGGTGATCGTTACGCCATCTTTTTTGTAAGTGAGCGGTACCGATAGCGTCTGCTGGCCTGCTTCCATCACATAGTTATTGGCAGTGTGCCTATAAACCGCACGACCCTCTGCTGTATCGATACCATCTTGACCAATCAGACCCGACTGCGCCACATATACCCGATTGTTATTATTCTCTAATAACACAAAAGGCTTATCGCTATCGAGCGTTGCATCATACTGTTTGAGCGCAGCATAGACGATATCGCCGCCTTCTGGATTGATTTTTATATCATAGCGATCTGTGGTAACTGTGATTAGACCTGCGTCCTTCACTGGCGCGTCAGTGACGCCGCTCGCATCTACAGGCATCGTCTGTACTGGAATGTCACCTGCTGCACCAGTGGTAGACGGGATGTCAGCACCCACTGAGGTGATGGTTTCTGGCACCGTATCTACAGCTGGCGCATCGGCATAATCATCTCGCCATGCCAAAATCAGCAGATAAGCGGTGATTAGCATCGCAATGATGATCATCACCCGAAATATCTTTTGCATAAATCTTTCCTAGATTGAAAAATTAGGGAATGAAAAATCAGGCATGTATCATGACCACCGCACAGTATTCACCCGTGTTTGAAGCGGTAATATCAGTAGTCAATCACATAAAATGTTCATCATTTTACTAAAAAACCGCTCTAAATGATACAAGAGTGTGGATAACTTGTGGGTAACTAAAGCGTTACCCTCAGCCAACCCAAGCGCAGGTTTGCTCAGAGCACACTCATTAGATGGTTTAAACGTGAAACATAGCTTGTGGTGTCTCTAAATACATACAAACCTTGAGCAGTAAGCCGAGCAGGGGATAAGTATTGATAATGATAACTAGACAACGGTAATGGCACAAAATCAATGCCATGTCCGCCTAAAGGGTGACAGCGACTTAGACGCTTTAATAACAACCAGCTACCCGACCACCCGCCATGCCATGCCAACGCCTGCTTGCCATAGTTAGAGCACGTTGGATAATAACGACAGCGCGCCGGTATGATAGGGCTTATTATCTTTTGGTAAAAAACAATGAAATAATGAATAAATTTGTAAAAAAAATTATTTATTATTTTTATTAAAAAACCCATTTTATTCTTTTTCTATTTTTTTAAAAATATTATTTATTTGATTTTTTAATTCTGTATTATTTATATCTTTTAAAGATTTTTTTATGATAAAGACAATATCTTTGTTTTCTAGATTAAAAGACTTGATACGAAACTGCTCACGTATTTGGCGTTTGATTAGATTGCGCATCACGGCCGTGGGTACTTTGCGCTTGGTGATCGCCATACCTACGCGTGCACCTCCATGCGTGTTAGTACGTACAAACGCCATCAAATGGCTTTGATGAAGTTTACGCTCTGGCGCATCAAACACCTCTTTGAACGCTGTAGGCGTGAGCAGGCGCTGCGCTTTGGTAAAGCGAGCATTGGGGGTCACTAAAGCAGTATGGGGCATAATTAACCTAGTTTTAGAGCTTACGATGGTAGCAAGAATAATAGCGTAAATATCAAAGCAAAGTATAGAGACAAAAAAAGCGCCGATATAGGCGCTTTTAATATATGACGATGTGTTAGTTGTGAAGACTGACTATCGCAATCTATAATTAATAGAAACACAACAAGCACATATGGCCATGCTTATCGCTATCTACTGATTATACAGTAAGGCGATGACGTCCTTTAGCGCGGCGACGGGCTAAGACCTGACGGCCTTTTTTAGTTGCCATACGTGCACGGAAACCGTGAGTACGTTTACGCTTGATCACGCTTGGTTGGAATGTACGTTTCATAACTCACCTATCAAAATAATGGGACTAAATTCGTAATAGCGGAGGATTATACCATTCCCTATTATTTTGGTCAATAAACTAATTTGCTTTATGAAATTATCGTTGAATCCGGTAAAGACCTCTGTGCGTCTCAAATAATTTAGATACTTAAACATAATTTATCCAGTAGTAACTGTCATCCAAACAGATATTCAAGGGTCTCAAAATCGTTTAGTTATCCACAGTTTTCTGCCAACTCCATAATAATTAATTATTAATATATATAGATATTGTTATTGTTAGGGGCGATTTTTTCTGTGGTTAACTTATGATTTCTCTTTTATATCAGTTATTTGTGCTATGGGTAAGGTTGTGGATAACTTGTGCATGGATTATGGATAACTGAGTGTTTTTACTTATCCCCAAAAGTATCCACAGCCTTATCCCCAAAATAGAGGATGTTATCCACAGGCGATTTGTGGTAGATTATCATCTTGTTTGGCGGACAAGAGACAGCATGTGGCTGTCTTTTTATTTGATTATCAAAAGCGAGCAAAAATATCGATGCTGGTAGCAGCGAAAGGCTTGCCTCTGGTGTCAGTTTGCTGGGGATTTGATATTAACGAGGTAATGGGTTTCATGATAGATACAGCCACTATTTGGGATAAGTGCCTAAATGACTTGCGTTACAGCGTCAAGGACAACGTATTTACCATGTGGTTACGGCCACTGTCAGCGCATCAAGAGGCCAGTAGTTTAATTATTCTTGCGCCCAATGATTATTTTGTAACTTACATCAAAAAAAATCATTTACAAGATATTCAGCAGTTGGTAGCTAAGCACAGCCAAGGCAGTATCGAAGAAGTTGTGGTGCGTGTAGACAATGCTGGTCGTCAGGTAGAAGACAACCCACAAGCGCAGTCAGGCTCTCTGTTTGCAGAGGATATCCCCTCCCCTACCCTTACTGACCAAAATTTTCAGACCGCGCATCATCATATGGCAAAGGCCGACATCGATACCAATACGCGTCAGGCAGAATTAATTGGCTCTGCTGATGCAAAATCGCTTAGCTATCTCAACCCTGACTTCACCTTTGAGACCTTTGTCACTGGTAAGTCTAACAATTTGGCTTATAAAGCCTGTTATGAGCTTGGAAAACGTCAGTCAAAAAACCGGCACAATCCTTTATTTATATATGGGCCTTCTGGTTTGGGAAAAACGCATTTAATGCATTCTGTTGCACATCGCTATTTAAAAAATAATCAAAGTTTTTATTATTTCACTTCTGAAAAGTTTATTAATCAATTAGTTTATTCATTAAGAAATAATAAAATAGAAGATTTTAAGAAAAAAATAAAAAAAGTAGATTTATTGATTGTAGATGATATTCACGTATTGGCTGGAAAGACAAAAAGTAGTAATGAGTTTTTGACGTTATTTGCTGACTTCACAAGTGGTGATAAACAGCTGATTTTGGCATCTGATAGACATCCCTCACAGATGACAGAGTTTGATGAGCGCTTTAGGTCGCGCTTTTCTTGGGGGCTGACGGTGGCTGTTGATCCGCCTGAGATTGATACACGTGTACAGATTTTGCAGAAAAAAGCGGCTTCTTATGGGATGACGTTGCCTAAAGAGTGTGCGCTGTTTATCGCGCAAAACGTCGTCTCTAATGTTAGGCGTTTAGAGGGCGCCCTAAACCAAGTATTTGCCAATGCCAACTTAACTGGCGCGCAAATCACACTAGAGATGGTGCAATATGCCCTAAAAGATATCGTTGCCATGCGTGTACAAGCAGTCAATATGGACAACATCCGCAAAATCGTCGCTGAATATTATGATGTGACGGTAAAAGACATTATGGGGCGCAAGCGTACCCGCAGTATCGCAAGACCGAGGCAGATAGCCATGGCTTTGTCACGTGAGCTGACGGGTGATAGTTTTCCAGAGATTGGTCAGTCGTTTGGCGGCCGTGACCATACGACAGTGATGCATGCTTGTGATAAGGTCAATGAGCTGCGTGCAGCAGACCCAGCGTTTGATAAGGATTACAAGACGCTAGCCCTTATGTTGCAAGCAGGTTAGCAGCTCTCAGTCTTACTATGTTTTAGCGCCATGATATGGTTTATACTATAGTCAATCCGACATACCAGTAGGACAGCACCTATTTTAAAATAGTTTAACTTTATCAATGTCTAGGCAGACGTATGCTTTATAGATTATCGTCAGTAGACAGGGTATGATTAAGCTACTATTTGTATAGTCGATTCACTGTAAAAGCGATACAGTGCAGCTGGTATAATTTTGCCCAGCATCTGTCAGCATAGACACAGCAAGAAAGGAAAGTCTGTACCAGTTGCACGTTCATATGAGTCTATCGATTTTATTTCGAACTGACTGTAGTTTGTTTTTTGTAAAAAAAGAATCCTTTAAATAAGAGTAACTAAGCATGCAATTATCGATTAATCGAGAGTCGTTACTAAAAGCTATTAATTTGATCGCCAAAGCTGCTGATAAGCGCCATAACATGGTCATTTTAGGCAATATTAAGTTGCAGCTATCTGAGTCGCAGCTGATCTTGACGGCGTCTGACCTAGAGGTCGAGCTGACATCGACATTGAAATTGCCTGCCGGTGCTTGTGTTGCCGCAGGGACGACTACGTTACCTGCCACTAAGTTAAAAGATATTTGTAAATCGCTGCCAGCTCAAGCTCAGATCAATTTGACCACGCAAGAAAACGAGCGCTGTTTGCTGACCAGTGGCAAGAGCCGCTTTACTTTGGGCACCTTGCCAAGTGAAGACTATCCAAGCCTAGGCAATCCAGAGAACATCACGCCACTGATCATCAGTCGTAGTCGTCTGACGGATCTGATTCACAAGACTCAGTTTGCGATGGCTATCCAAGATGTGCGCTACTATCTGACTGGTATGTTGTTCGATGTCTCTCAGCAGCAGCTGACCACGGTGGCCACCGATGGGCACAGATTGGCATTGGCGCGTAGTGTGATCGATGTCAGCAGCGACCTAAATATGCAAGCTATTTTGCCGCGTAAAGCAGTCATTGAGCTTGAGCGCTTGGCCTCTGAGCTGGGTAAAATGCTGGGTGATAAAGACAATCCTGTCACTCTAAGCTTTGGCCGTGAGTTTTTGCAAGTCAGCTTGCCATTTGGTGAGGTGGATAGTGCAGGGCAGGTCAGTGATGATTTGGTAGTGACTTTTACCGCGCGCCTGATCGATGGGAAATTTCCTGATTACCGCCGCGTCATGCCGAGCAATACAGATAAGTTGGCGCTGTTTAATCAAGAAAAAATGACAGAAGTACTGCGCCGTGTGGCGATTTTGAGTAATGAAAAATCTCGCGGTGTGGTTTTTAATTTTGCCACTGACGGTATGGTCGAAGTACGCGCCAACAACGCTGAGCAAGACGAAGCGGTCGAGGTGATTCAGGCGAAATATCAAGGTGAGCCGATGGAGCTGTCGTTTAATGCCGCGTATCTACAAGACGTATTGGGCGTTATCCAAGGCGATGTACAAATGCATATGAGTCAATCCAATGCCTCGGTGTTGGTCAATCAGCTAGGTGATGAGTTTCATCAGTATGTGATTATGCCAATGCGTATTTAGTGTTCGCAGCTTATCCCCACTAAAAGCAACGTACACGTGATTTTAACAGTATTACTAAGGCTGTTTTTTGCCAATTTAGATCAAAAACAGGCCTTAGTAAACTCTAAGCTTTCGACTCAAATTGATTTTTAAACCCTTCTTTACTAAACGTTTATCTGCTAGTTTAAGCGTTTTTAATAGGCGGCTGTCGCTATCATGATTGAACGTCTACAAATCTCAAATTTGCGTAATCTTACGCAGGTCAATTTGCACACTGCCGCCTGCAACGTGCTGATTGGTGCCAATGGCAGCGGCAAAACCTCGTTGCTTGAAGCCATATTTTTGTTGTCCAGAGGCAAAAGCTTTCGCCATCATCAGCCTAAACGTTACATTCAGCATCATCAACACACTGCCACCGTTCATGCGCGCTTGAGTGATGGCAATACGTTGGCGATCCAAAAGCAAGCTGATGCCACAACGCTGCTGCGGCTCAATCAAAGCACTGTCTATAATCAAAGCATCTTGACAGAGCAACTACCGACACTATTGATTGATCCTTCTAGTATGGACATGCTAGAGCAGGGCAGCGCCAGTCGTCGCCAGTTGTTAGACTGGCTAGTGTTTCACATGAAACAGGGATTCCACCCGCAGTGGCTGGCGTATCAGCGCCTGCTAAAACAGCGCAATAGTTTATTAAAAAAAAGTAAGCATTTAACGCACGTACAGCTTGCTGAGCTGAGGTCTTGGGATAAAGGGCTTGGCAATCATGCCGCGCTTATTCACCATTATCGTCAGCACGTGTTTACAAAGTGGCAGCCCTTCTTTGCCGACAGCATCGCTCAGCTGTTGCCGAGTTACGCCGAGCAGCTGAGTCTAAGCTACCATGCAGGTTACGATACCGATGTGGCGCTAGAGGTGCAACTTGGTGAGCGCTTAGAGCAAGACTTGCAGTTGGGTTATACCCGTATCGGCAATCATCGCGCTGATATCCATGTCCATTGGCGCTCTAATGATGCCCTAGCAGCCAACGATACCATGCCACCTGACAAGCTACCTGCTGGCTCGGGCAGCAAGCAGGTAGTCGCTGACACCTTACCGATACTAAAAGAGCAGGCGGCAAATGTCTTGTCTCGCGGCGAAAAAAAGCTACTCATCACTGCGCTACGTTTATCACAATTGCCTTTATTGTTGCAGACGGCTGCCACGACACAAGCAAATACCAATGAAAACGAAAGGGTGCTCACCGCCACACCAGTGGTACTACTTGATGATATCACCGCCGAGCTGGATGAGAGAGCGATAGAGATATTATTATCCACGTTAGCCAAACTGCCTTGTCAGGTGTTTATGAGCAGCCTGACCGCTGATATCACGCCTATGGTCAACGGTTTATGGGCAAACCCTATGATGTTTCATGTGAAACAAGGGCTGATTTTGCCTTTCTAATAGCGCTAAATCTTGTCAAGCAGCCGCAATGAGCTTAACTATATCATCTGCTTTGTTTTTCTGATTTGACTATCATACTCAACGGCACTTTATCTCATTTTTATGATCATTTTGAAATGAGGACACGCCATAGGTTTTATTAAAATACCGTCCATCCTAATACGACTGTCCAAAGCAATAAAACGACCAGTAAACAGTGACTTAGAGGCAAAAAAATGCTAAAATAGGGCTTTATTTTTGTCCTGTTCTCAGCAAGTTGTTTTGTAGCGTTACGTAGTGGTTTTTAAGTTTCTAACTGTCTTTAAGTTTATGATAATAAACATGTTTTATTTACTTCTTTAGCTTTGATAAGACATAAAAGAGCAGAAGTTAATAGCAAGAAGATAAAACATGGTTTTTAAGCTTGGCTTAAAGTAAGAAAGCTTTTATAAGGTACTGGCGACTCGTACTTTGGCTCACGACATAGCGCTACTGGTGTTAACTCTACAGATTGGATTTGACATGATGTCATGCGGCTTCATCGTAGTGATGGGTCAATGGCAAACGGCTGATGATGGCTAGATTAAGGAATGCACATGAGTGATTCATTACCTAACGACCACGAGCAACTGACAGTCGGCAGCGTTGCCGCAACGACTGCTGCAGCGGAAGGAGTGCCTTCAGACTACAGCTCCAAAGATATTCGTGTACTTCGCGGCCTAGAGGCGGTGCGCGTACGTCCTGGCATGTATATTGGTGATACCGATGATGGCACAGGCTTGCACCATATGGTCTTTGAGGTGGTGGATAACTCTATCGATGAGGCACTGGCGGGACACTGTGATCAGATTGATATTATCATTCATGAAGATGAGTCGGTCAGTATCATGGACAACGGGCGCGGTGTGCCTGTCGACATCCACCCAGAAGAAGGCGTGTCGGCCGCTCAGGTGATCATGACGGTACTACACGCTGGTGGTAAGTTCGATGACAACAGCTATAAAGTCTCAGGCGGCTTGCATGGTGTCGGCGTTTCAGTCGTCAACGCTTTATCAAAAAAGCTGGAGATGAATATCTGGCGTGAAGGCTATCATTACCATCAGACTTATACCGATGGCGTGCCTGATGCCGATATCGAGCAACTAGAAGCGACCGATAAGACCGGTACACAGATTCGTTTTTATCCTAGCGATGAGGTGTTTACTGGCACCATCTTTGAGTACGATATCTTAGCCAAACGCTTACGCGAGCTGTCTTTTCTTAACTCAGGGGTGCGCATTGTCTTGACTGATGAGCGTATCGACAAGCGTCATGAGTTTGAACACAAAGGTGGCTTGTCAGAGTTTGTCAGCTATATCAACGCAGGCAAAGAAGGTATCAACGAGGTCTTTCATTTTACCAGTGAGCAAGACGACGGTATCGCGGTCGAAGTGGCGCTGCAATGGACGGATACCTATAACGAAAAAGTACTGTGCTTTACCAATAACATCCCGCAGCGTGATGGCGGTACGCACTTATCAGGGTTTCGCTCAGCGCTCACGCGTGGTCTAAACAGCTATATGGATCGCGAAAACCTGTTTAAAAAAGAGAAAGTCGCGGTCAGCGGTGATGATGCACGAGAAGGGTTAAGTGCGATTGTTTCTGTGAAAGTACCTGATCCAAAATTCTCTAGCCAGACCAAAGATAAGCTGGTATCGAGCGAAGTCAAGTCAGCAGTCGAATCGGCGATGCATGATAAGTTTAATGATTATCTGCTTGAAAACCCAACTGCGGCTAAAGCGATTGCCAATAAGATTATCGATGCCGCTAGAGCTCGTGATGCTGCCCGTAAAGCGCGTGAGATGACGCGCCGCAAGACCACGTTGGATATCGCTGGTCTGCCTGGTAAGTTGGCAGACTGCCAAGAAAAAGATCCGTCGCTATCAGAGCTATACATCGTGGAGGGTGACTCTGCGGGCGGTAGCGCTAAGCAAGGCCGTAGCCGTAAAACTCAGGCTATCTTGCCACTCAAGGGTAAAATCTTGAACGTCGAGCGCGCGCGTTTTGATAAAATGCTGTCATCTGCTGAAGTAGGCAACCTAATTACCGCGCTTGGCTGCGGTATTGGCCCTGATGAGTACAACCCTGACAAGGTGCGCTATCACAAAATC
Organism: Psychrobacter sp. Rd 27.2; assembly: GCF_001921755.1. NCBI lineage: Bacteria > Pseudomonadati > Pseudomonadota > Gammaproteobacteria > Moraxellales > Moraxellaceae > Psychrobacter > Psychrobacter sp. Rd 27.2. The sequence continues at coordinate 81,449 of NZ_MRYB01000004.1, forward strand.
ATCATCATGACCGATGCCGACGTCGATGGCTCACACATTCGCACGCTACTGCTGACGTTCTTTTTCCGTCAAACGCCAGAGCTGATTGAGCGCGGTTATATTTATATCGCTCAGCCGCCATTGTATAAAGTCAAAAAAGGTCGTCAAGAGCTGTATCTAAAGGACGATGAAGCGCTCAAAGCTTATCTATTGTCATCGACGATCGATAATACCAAGCTGCATATCAGTGCCGATGCGCCTGCTATCACGGGTCAGGCGCTTGAGACATTGCTAAATGACTATAACCAAACGCAGCTGATTAAGGCACGTTTGCAGATACGTTTCCCTGCAGTGATTTTGGATGCTTTGACGCACACGCCCAAGCTAAATACGGATATGACGTATGATAAGTCAGCCATGCAGGCGTGGAAAGACGCTATGCAGGCGCAGCTTGAGCAGTTCGGTAGTGAGTTAAGCCCTGAGATTGAGCTGGTCAATATCCATGAGCCGCAACCAGAAAATATGGACGCTGCTGCCGCTGATCTGCTGGGTATGACCGCTGCATTGACTGCTGATGAGAGTGAGTCGGCTGATAGCGATGCCTTGTCGACCAAGGCCCAGTGGCTACCGCGTATCACGGTGTATGTGCATCAGCTGGCGCATCATTATTTGCTTGATGCCAGCTTTATCAATTCGAGCGAGTATAGCAAGCTGCTGCGTTTATCAGCGGAGTGGAATACTTTGTTAGAAGATAGCGCCTTTATTCGCCGCGAAGCGGGTAGTGGCACCACCAAGGATATTCCTATCCGCGATTTTGATTATCTCTGGCAGCAAATGATGCTAGATGCCCGTCGCGGCTTGGCCATCCAGCGTTATAAAGGACTGGGCGAGATGAACGCCGACCAGTTATGGGATACGACGATGGATCCTGAAAACCGCCGTATGCTACGCGTCACTATCGAAGATGCCATCGCAGCCGATCATATGTTTACCTGCTTGATGGGCGATCATGTCGAGCCGCGCCGTGTGTTTATCGAAGAAAACGCATTAACGGTCTCTAACCTTGATATCTAAGGTTTAGCTTTTACATTAAATATAAAATACCGCTTTGGTTTCCAAGGCGGTATTTTTTTAATAATAAGTTTGTTTCACGTGAAACTTTCGTAAGTAAATTGTCATAAGCTGGCAATTCTAATTGATGGACATCAGATGATCGAAGTACTGTTACTCGCTATTGCGCTAGCGATGGATGCGCTTGCGGTGTCGATAGGACTGGGCGCTAAATCGCAACAACAAAACCCGCGCTATACCTTGCGTTTGGCTATTTATGCTGCGTTATATTTTGGCGCGGCGCAAGGCGTGATGCCACTTATCGGTTATTTGCTGGGCGCGGCACTGTTAGGTTGGCTCGCCACTGCTGCGCCTTGGATCGGTGGATTTATTCTTATCGGACTGGGCAGTAAGATGCTCTATGAAGTATTTTGGGCAGATGAGGGTGAGATTGTAGATAAGGGGCTGCGAGTAAGTAATGAAGCGGCTGCTATAAACGATAGCCGAAAGAAAAATATCAGTCATCGCACCATGTTTACCTTAGCGATTGCCACCAGTATCGATGCGATGGCTGCTGGTTTTACCTTAAACTTGCTCGCTCTTAATGCGTGGCTAGCGTGTGTAATCATTGCGATTGTCACGGCTGTTTTTAGTGCGTTTGGTATCTGTCTGGGTAAAAAATCAGGTACCTATCTTGAGGATAAAGCAGAAGCGCTCGGCGGATTTGTACTCATACTCATCGGCTTAAAGGTCATGTTTGTTGGCTAGAGCATGCCCCCAATTCAATCGATATGGCCATCTAAATGGATTAAACAAAACCGCTCTGATAGCCAAAGCGGTTTTTTGTTTCACGTGAAACGCTAGCATTACGCTTTGTCAATAATTACGCTTCGTCAGTATCAAAACGCCAAGCTAAGACCCGCGTGTTTTTTTGCCCTTGGCTCATCTCGATAATACGCATCTGTGCCACACCCAGCTGTTTTAGCAGCAGTTGTAGCGGTTTTACGTTTTCGGACTTTGAGACCAAACTGGTAAACCAGCCTACATGCGCAGCAAACTGTTGGCTTTCTCTTATCATATTACTCAAAAAAGCAATCTCACCGCCCTCAGACCATAGCTCTTTGTGCTGACCACCAAAGTTGAGGTTTTGCGCGGCATTGCCTGACTTGGTGGAATGGCGACTGATTTGCGCGCTTTCGTTTTTGCCGCGATGGCGCTGCAAGTTGTGCTGCTTTCGGCTATTGGCTTGCATCGCTTCGTCTAATGAGGCATGAAAAGGCGGGTTGCATACCACTACATCAAAGTAGTCCTGCGGACCGATAATGTTTTTAAAGATATACTTTGGCTCAGGTTGCAGCTTAACCTTGATCGTACCCTTGAGCTTGGGATTGGCCTGACAAATCACGCTGGCGGTATTGACAGAAACCGGATCGATGTCGCTTGCAGTAAAGCGCCAGCCATAGCTTTGGCTACCGATGATGGGATAGATGGCGCTGGCACCGGTGCCGATATCGAGCGCGTGCACCTCTTTACCCGTGGGCGGCGTTTGGTCGTCATTACTATGCGTGGTTTGTGTGAGTAAGTCGGCGATATAGTGAATATAATCGGCGCGACCTGGGATAGGCGGGCATAAATAGCCCTCAGGAATATCCCAAAACTTTACACCATAATAGTGCGCGAGCAGTGCTTGATTGAGCACGCGTACGGCTTTGGCATCAGAGAAATTAATCGTCGGCTCGCCATTGGGGTTGCTGGTGGTATGGTCGGCGAGCGCAGGTAGCGCGCGGGTCAATACAGCAAAGTCGTAGCGACCCTGATGCGGGTTGCGCGGATGTAGCTTGCCAAGTTTTTTGGCGGTCGCAGGCGAGCGGTTTTTATGTTTAGAGTTTGCAAGGGTGCTGGTCATAGTCAGTGGCTTTGATGTTTGGATATAATCGACCAGTTTAGCAGATTTCGAAGATAACAAATGTGTTATCGGCTGCGTAAAATCAGGTTTAGTCCCAAGGCGATCATCGCGCTGCCTAAAATGCGATCTATCCAATGCTCCACGCGGCCAAAACGCTTGAGAATGGCAGGAATGGACAATAACATCACCACGGTGCTAAACCACGCCATCTGTAGCACCATCATCCAAACACCATAAATCGATAACTGCCACAGCGGGATATCAGGCGACAACACCAAGGTAAATATCGCGACAAAATACACCGGCGCTTTGGGATTAAACACATTACAAAAAAAGCCGCGGCGCAAGGTAGCGAGGGTTGAGTCGTCTTTGAAGACGTCTTGCGCTGGATGTTTGATAGGTCTCTGCTGTGGAATGTTTATGGCTAAATCGGAGGCAGGCTTTGGCTTAGCCCCAATCCCTTGCCAACCGAGATACATCAGATAAGCACCGCCAAGCCACTTGATAGCGGTGAGTAGCGGCTGCGAATGGGCAATCACCGTTGCCAATCCTAATACAGAGTAGGTAATGTGTACCGCAAGCCCTAGGGTGATACCGAGACTACAAATCAATCCAGTGCGTCGTCCCTTAGACAATGTCTGCTGTGAGACCAAGACAAAGTCAGGGCCAGGAGAGGCCGCCGCCAGTAAGTGAACGCTGGTGATCAGTAAAAAGCCGTGCCAAAATTCCATAAGATACTCGTAAATTGTCATGTTTGTCGACAGTCTCATGATGGTGGCAGTTATTAGAATCGCGGTCAACTGCTATTCATTTTGTACGGCGTTTAGTACGGCCACTTGTGTAATGGCGATAGGGTGTCTATATTAAAAGCACACTTGCTAGATCAATAAAAGGGACAAGATCATGGCCACACAAAGCAATAGCAGCACAGACAATCGCATCACTTATGAGACCGATGGCTACATTTGTCTCATCGGCCTCAATCGCGCCGACAAACGCAATGCCTTTGATAGTCATATGATCAAACAGCTCTCCCAAGCACTTACCCGCTATGAGAACGATGATAACTTACGCTGTGCGCTGATATTTGCCCATGGCGAGCACTTTACCGCTGGCCTTGATCTGATGGAGCTGCAAGATAAATGGGACAAAGGCGCGTTTGAATTTAATGATAATGAAATCGACCCATGGGGCATAGGTGGTAAATTTCGCAGCAAACCTGTGGTGGTGGCGATACAAGGTACCTGCTTTACCGCAGGTATCGAGCTGATGCTCAATAGTGATGTGATCATCGTAAGTGACAATAGCAACTTTGCGCAGATGGAGGTGCAGCGCGGTATCATGCCCTTTGGCGGGGCGACGGTACGCTTTGTCGCGGCGGCGGGCTGGCAAAAAGCCATGCCGTATCTACTTACCGGTAAAAACTTTGACGCACAAACCGCCGATAAACTGAACCTAGTTAGCGAAGTTGTGCCAAATGGTGAGGAATATCAGCGCGCGCTAACGATTGTCAAAGAGATTTGCACAGCCGCACCACTTGGCGTACAAGGGCTACTATCCTCTGCGCAAGATGCCAGCCGTAATGGCGCAAAATCAGCGCTGGCCAATATCCACGGTTATCTACCGTATCTGTTTCACTCACAGGACGCAAAGGAGGGCGCGATGGCGATGGTTGAACGCCGCGCGCCGGAGTTTAAAGGGCGTTAAAAGCCTTTGCTAAACCTTTCATAATAAACAGTAAAGCTTTGGGTTCTATAAAGGATAATGCCAATGCAATATGACTTTGATGAGATAATCGATAGAAGCAATACAGGGTCGGTCAAATGGCACTATAGTGATGACACTATTCCGCTGTGGGTCGCCGATATGGACTTTAGAGCAGCGCCGCCTATCTTGGCTAGCGTACAGCGCGCGGCCGATCACGGCATCTTGGGTTATACCAAACCGACCGGCGCTTTGTATGAGGCGATTATCAACTGGCATAGCAATCGTTATGATTTGCAGTTAACTCATGACAACATCTTGTTCTCGCCAGGGGTGGTGCCAAGTCTTGCGCTGATGATGCATGTCTTTACCGACGTAGGCGACGCGGTACTGGTCAATGATCCCATTTATACACCGTTTATGACTAAGGTGCAGCAAAATAATCGCAAGCTTGTGACCTCGGCACTAAAGGAAGTCGATGGTAAGTATCTGCTCGATTTGGTCGATATCGAAGCCAAAATAGTGGCGCATAAGGTTAAGATATATCTATTATGCAACCCGCACAATCCGGGCGGGCGCGTCTGGACGGCTGATGAGCTTAAAGCGCTGCTGGCGCTGTGTCAAAAACACGATGTCGCCATCGTCAGCGATGAGATTCATCAAGATTTAACCTTGACTGGCCATACCTTTACGCCTTTTTTAAGAGTAGCAGAAGCAGAAAATTACGCGCATAAGGTGGTGAGTCTCACCTCGATGACCAAAACCTTTAACGTGGCGGGGATTAAAGGCTCGATGATCTTTGCCAAAGATGAGACGCTACTTAAAAAAATTAGTCAGCAGCAACAGTTAAATGATGAATATGAGCTAAACCTATTTGCCTATACGGTGATGCAAAGCGCATATGAGCATGGCGAGGAATGGCTTACGCAGATGCTGGCTTATATCGAAAGCAATATTGAGATCACGCTAGACTTCTTAGCAGGGCATCTGCCTGATATCAAGGTCATGCGCCCAGAAGCCTCGTATTTAATTTGGCTCGATTGTTCGGCGTACTTTGATGACGATCAAGTGCTGTATGACAAGCTGCGCGCGGCGAAAGTTGAGCTAAATTCTGGTATCAAATATGGCCGCGAGGGACACCTTAAAATGCGGATTAACGTAGCGTGTCCGAAAACGCTGCTGCGTGAGGGATTAAATCGGGTGTATGCAGCGTTTATGGATGATTAATAAGCAGACTTAATGATATTAATATATAGAATATGAATATCATTTAACCGGATATCCTGTAATGTCTTGAATGCTTTGGTATAAGGGTTTTAGGCGCTCGTACATCTTGCGATAGACCTCGTTATACAGGCGCTTATAGAGTTGCACATTGGCTTTGATGGGGACGAATTCGTCGCCTAAATGGGTCATGGCGTCGCTTGCTGTCGCGTGGTCAGGATAGACGCCGAGACCCACCGCGCAGTTGATGGCTGCACCAAGGCCGGTGGACTCATAAGTGTGCGGGCGGTAGGCGGGCATGGCAAAGATGTCGGCGGTGAGCTGCATGGCGGCGTCGCTTTGAGAGCCGCCGCCTGAGACGCGCAGGTGTTTGATGGGTTTGCCAGTGCGCCTTGAAATGGTATCAAAACCAAGCTTGAGCTCATAAGCAAGCCCCTCCAAGATAGCGCGGTACACGTGCGCGCGGGTGTGCACATCGCCAAAGCCAATAAGTGCGCCTTTGCCCTCAAGCCCAGGATGACGGACGCCCGGTGACCAGTACGGCTGCATGATAAGTCCCATGCTGCCGGCTGGAATGCCTTTGACGGCGGTATCGAGGAGCTTTTCGGTGTCGATGCCTTGGGTTTTGGCAAGTTGTTGCTCGTAGTGGGCGAATTGTTCTTTAAACCAGCTGACCATCCAAAAGCCGCGATAAATCATGTATTCGTGATTGTAGTAATTTGGGGCGGCGGCGGTGTAGGCGGGCATGTGTTTGAGTATCTCGACATAGTCGGGGGAGATGGTATTGATAGTGGCGGTGGTACCAAAGCTAAGACACGCAGTATCGGCGGCAAGCCCCGCTGCGCCTAGAGCTTCGCAGGCTTTGTCACTGGCGGCGGCAATCATCGGCGTGCCCTCTGGGATGCCGGTGGCTTTGGCAGCTTTGGCGCTTATCTCACCGAGGGTTTGGCCTGGTGGGACAATTTTGGGCATTTGCTCGGGGGTACAGCTAAACAGCCGCCATTTCAGGGTGTTGGGTTTGAGCCATGTTTGCGCTTTGTAGTCATACGGCAAATAGCCGACCGAATGACCATTTGAGTCGATAAGTTCACCTACTAGCTGATAGGTGAGGTAGGCGGAGAGATTGACGTAGTGCGCGGTCTGCGCCCATATCTCAGGCTCGTTTTGCGCCAGCCAATTACAGCGCGCTTTTTGCTGGGCGTCCTTAACCAGCTCGCCCATGCCGATGATTTTAGTCAGCGGGTCAAGAAAGCCGATATCATGAGTGTCAGCGCGGCGTAAATCCATCCAAACGATAGCAGGACGTAGCGGCTGCTTGTCTTTATCAAGGCAAATCATGGTATAGCGCTGGGTGGCGAGACTGACGCCCGCGATTTGCTCAGGTTTAATATCGCAGCTTTGCCACAGGTTTTGGCAGGCCTCTGTCAGCTTTTGCCAATAGTAGTCGGCGTGCTGCTCGGCATAATTGGGCTGCTCGGAGAAATACGGCTCGATAGGCACGCGGGCTTTGGCGATCTCGCTGCCAAACTCATCAAAGATCAGCGCTCGCACGCTTTGCGTGCCGTTATCGATGGCTAAGAAATAGATGGGGTCGTGAGAGGTGGTCATAGTAGTCCTTTACTATGGGGGATGTTTATCAAAATCAGAACGTGCTATTGGTACAAGTTTTCCTTGCTTGCGACCGTAAGAATTCTCGAGGCTACGCAGCTTTTGTTTTAAAAGAAGTACCCTATCAGCTCTAATCCTTATAATAACTCGATAAGAAGCTAAGCGGCAGGCAAATGGTAATAACGCTGCCATAACTCGCTATAGCGAGCGACTTCTTGCTGCCACTTTTGCTTATTCCAGCCCAGCTCCTGCTGGCAAATTTGCTTAAGTCTGGCGCTAATCAGCGGCGTCATCGCACCATGCGGGAGGATTAAGCCTAAGCGTGTACGCCGTAGCAGCAAATCATCTAAATGGATGACCTGCTCATAGCGCGCGGCAAAGCGAATCTCCGCCCAAATGGTGTTGCTATCGGTGACATAAGCCAAATCATCGTCATGTGCTAGCGCTAATAAGTTATCGAGCTGCAGACCATAAAATCCTTGCAAGCGCTGCTGTAAGAGTTTTGGTAAAGTGGCAAATTTGGCATGAGTCGGCGTAGGATTGTTAAAGACTTGATCGCTATTCGTTTTTAAGTTTTGAGTAGCAGAGTCATCAAGGTCGAGCACTTCTTGACATTTTGCCAGCACATCAAGCGCAATCAGGCGAAAGGTGGTGAGCTTGCCGCCACTGACGGTCACCAGATTATTATCCAGCCAGACGCTATGATCGCGCTTTTCTTTACTGGGGCTAACGCGCTTACCATCACCGCCATCAGAGATCAGCGGACGCACGCCGGCCCACGTGCTGATGACGTCTTCACGATTCAAGCCAGTCTCATTAAATAGCGAGTTAGTCGCGTCTAATAAATAATCGACCTCTTCATTGGTAATGCCGACTTCTTGGTCATTAAGTGGCGGATGATCCAAGTCGGTGGTACCAAGTACCGTGCGGTTCTCCCACGGGAAGACGAACACCGCTCGTTTATCAGCAGGATGTAAAAAGGTGTAGGCTTGCTGAATTGGCAGACGCTCTCGACTGACGACCAAATGACTACCGCGTGAGGGACGGATTTGCTGATGAAAGCTGTGCCCGCTCTGGGCGCGCGCCTGCCTACGCAGAGTATCGGCCCAAGCGCCGGTGGCGCTGACCACCACTTTGGCATGGATGTCAAAAGTCTGATTGCTATTGTTAGAAGCCGTGTCTTTAAGCGTAGCACCGACGACTAAGCCTTGCTCATTAGTGAGTAATGAATCGGCTTTGAGATAATTAATCGCCTGCGCGCCGTCATGTATTGCTTCATCGAGTACGCGCATCACCAGCCGCGAGTCATCGGTGATCGCATCGCTAAATTGACTGGCACCCAAAAACTTATCTTGCCTGATATTAGGATTTAGCCGTAAAAAAGCGTCTTTTTTAAAGTATTTAAAATAGCGCTTGCCCGCTATCTTGTCGTAGACGCGCAGCAAGGTGTTAAATATCCACGGCGGCGGAAACTTGCCTTTGTAGTGCGGCATGACGTAGTGCATCTCATTGACCAGACCGCTTGCCTCGTCAAGCAACCGCTCGCGCTCGCGTACGCTAAGCAGTGTTGTTTTATAGTCGCCTGAGGCAATGTAGCGCAGGCCGCCATGCACCATTTTGCTCGAGCGGCTGGAGGTGCCCCACGCAAAGTCTTTTTGCTCAATTAATAATACAGATAAACCTCGGCGAGCCGCTTCGCGAGCAATACCTGCACCCGTAATACCGCCGCCGATAATGAGCATATCCCAAGGTTCAGATTTCGTTAAGGGCGCAAGGGCTTGCTGGCGTTGTTTGTTTTGGTTCATAAGATTTTCTTCTTAATAACAATTTACTTTGACACCCAATGAAATAAATACGTTGAATAATGACGCGCGACTGATATTCATTTTTCTTGCGTGCTGTGCCTACGCCGACAGAGGCGGCGCAAAACAAATATCAGTCACGCTGTAGCGATCTTCCACTAAACTGTCTATAAACAAAGCTCTTAATTAAAATTAATCTTCAAGCAACACACCCGGGTTCATACGCTGCTCAGGATCTAGACTTTTGAGCATATCATGAGTCACTTGTAGTCCCAGCTCGCCTTTTTCAGCCGCAAGGTATGGGGCATGGTCACGGCCAACGCCATGCTGATGTGAAATGGTGGCTTTACCATGGGCAAGGCTAGTACTGGCGGCGTGTTTGATTTTTTGCCAGCGCTTTAGTGTTGCTGCATGGTCTTTGGCCGCGCGGAAAAAGTAAGTGGTATATAGACTCGCGCCTTGCTTATAGACATGTGAGATATGAGTAAAGGCCATTACTTCCTCTCCTTCGCTCGCTAAGGCCGTTCTTACCGCCTCTTGCATCTGCGCCATTTGCTCATCGATGCGCCCCCAATTGGTGGCGGTCTCAAAGGTATCGACCATGATGCCGCGCTCCCACAGCGTACCGCGCAGATACGGGAACTTAAAGCGCCCATGCGCCCATACGCTACCCATGATATTGGTGATCTTACCGGTGACACTACCGTGCTGTTTTAATAACTTATTAAACTGCATCAGCGCCAGTTTATTTTGCGCTTTATCGCCTGAGACGCCGTAGGTGAGCATGACTTTGTCTGAATTAAGCCCGCGCGCTTTTAGATAGGTACTAATCGCTAAAAACTGACTTGGCGATGTGCCTAAATGCAGATGCGCATCAGTCTCGACGGCATTGCTGAGACGTAGCATAGATAGGCGAATATTGCTTTGTACCGCTTGTTTGAGCACCGCTTTGCCTGCTGCCCAGTTGGGCAAGAAAGCAACTTTAAATACCTCTTGCTCAGGTTGCGGTTGCACGCGCATCTTCACTTCGGTAAAGATACCTACGCGGCCTTCAGTACCCATCATCATCTCGCGCAGGTCTGGCCCTGCCGATGACGCGGGGATATCAGCAATCTCTAGCACGCCTTGCGGCGTCACTAGAGTGCCGCCTGCAAACATCTGCTCGATGCGTCCATAGCCGAGTGATTGCTGGCCACTTGAGCGCGCCGCAATCCAGCCGCCGAGCGTCGATAGCTCCCAAGACTGCGGGTAATGACCTAGACGGTAACCGTGCTCGCCTAATTGCGCCTCGACCGCTGGCCCTTGGGTGCCTGCGCCAAAGGTGGCGATTTGGCTATCAAAATCCAAGTCGATTAGCCGATCCATTTTACTCATGGCGACGGTCAAAACAGGCCGCGCGCCCCTTTGTGGATTGATATGCCCGACCACCGAGGTACCGCCGCCAAATGGAATAACGATCAGATCGTGCTCGCGTGCCAGCTTGAGTAGTTGCTCGACATCAGCGGTCGATTGCGGATGTGCCACGCCATCAGGAAAGGTCTCAAAATCGCCGCTATGCATGGCGATCCAATCAGGGAAGCTCTGCCCACGTGCGTGTCTGAGTCTGACTTCTTGGTCAGTAGAGACGATATCAAGGTCAGTAATAGCGGCAGGTAGGCGCGATTTTGGCACGGTTTTTAGCACGTCTTTGAGGCTGACAGAAGGTAGCTTTGTGCTCTTACCGATATGCGATTTGATCAGCTTTGCGCCGTGCGGGGAGACTTTTTTATTGATATTGACATTGCCCCAGCCATTCCAGCGTGTCTGCTCGATAGGGGTGTTGTTTGTGGTCGCTAAATCTGGATTAGCATGCTCATCGTGTGAGGTTGCAGCTGCGTTAGCCGCTTTGCGAAAAAGTGAGTTACGTGTGCTCATAGAAGTTATAACCTATCCATTTATTATAACGCTATCGTCATGTCCTATGTCACTTAGAGCCGCCGCCATTTACCTACTATCCGTCCTAACAACATATCGAGATAATATGAGAGGATAGTAAGTAGGCTTATCAGCCGTGTGTCCAATATTTTTACATGACCATAATTTAAGTATGATGTGAGAGTGTCTGCTGCTAAACCTATAGCAGTAAAGCGAAAGTAATGATGATGAAAGCATAGCATAATATAAATAAATGTTTTATATATATGCGTCATTTGTATAAGAAAAACTTATAGTTTTTATATTACAGCGCTACTGGTATAAATTTTCCTTGTATGCTGTATACACAGAGGCTGCAAAAATTCATCCCAATAGCGCTTTGGAACTTATGACAGTTTTGTTTGCAACTGACTATGGCTTATAGCGGTGCGGCTTAATTTGCGCCGTTTGTTGATTGATTTGGCCCTGCTGCTGCTTGTTTTTTTATCATGCTGTTGTTTGATGGTTTCAATCTTTAATGGTATTTACCTATAACAGTCAATAATCGTGAATAATTCATCATCTAATGGCCATTAATGGGCGCAAACTTGTTAAAATAGGGTACTAATTTTTTCTTGATGGACATCGATTTATGACCACTGCCGCTGCTATCCCTACTATCAAAGAAGATCGTATTCTTATTCTTGATTTTGGCTCGCAATATAGCCAGCTCATCGCTCGCCGTGTGCGCGATTCTGGCGTTTTTTGTGAGATGTTCCCTTATGATATCGACACTCAGCGCATCATGGACTTTGGTGCCAAAGGTGTCATCCTATCGGGCGGCCCTGAGAGCGTACATGCGGAAAACAGCCCGCGTATCAATGACGCTGTGTTTGAGCTTGGCGTACCAGTGCTGGGTATTTGCTATGGTATGCAGGCGATGGCAGATCGCTTCGGCGGGCAGGTTCATGCCAGTGATATCCATGAATTCGGCGCGGCGACCATCAATGTCAATGGCCACTCAAAGCTTACTAGTGGCATCGAAGATCAGGTCAGTGAAGACAAATCGACCACGCTAAACGTCTGGATGAGCCATGGTGACAAGGTCATCGAAGCGCCACAAGGCTTTGATATCATCGCCAGCACACCAAGCTGCCCGATTGCCATTATGGCCAATGACAACAAGCAATACTATGGTCTGCAGTTCCATCCGGAAGTGACGCATACCTTACAAGGTCAGGCACTACTCGGCCGCTTTGTCCATCAAATTTGCGACTGTGCCGGTGACTGGACACCAGATAACATCATCGATATGCGTGTGGCACAGCTCAAAGAGCAAATCGGTGACAAACAAGTATTGCTCGGTCTATCAGGCGGTGTCGATAGCTCAGTGGTCGCCGCGCTACTGCACAAGGCAATCGGTGATCAGCTCACCTGTGTATTCGTCGATAATGGCCTGCTGCGTCTGCACGAAGGCGATCAAGTGATGCAAGTGTTCGCCGAAAACATGGGCGTCAAGGTCATCCGTGTCGATGCCGAAGATTTATTCTTAAATGCTTTAGCAGGCGAGTCTGATCCAGAAGCCAAACGTAAAATCATCGGTAAAACCTTTATCGATGTGTTCGCCAATAGCGCCCGCGAAATCAGCGCACAAAGTGATGGCAAAACCATTGAGTTCCTAGCACAAGGGACGATTTACCCTGATGTCATCGAATCAGCCAAATCGCACCAAGGCAAAGCGCACGTCATTAAGAGCCACCATAACGTCGGTGGTCTGCCAGATGACTTAGCGTTTGAACTCGTTGAGCCATTACGTGACTTATTTAAAGATGAAGTGCGTAAACTTGGTATCACGCTTGGTCTGCCAGAGAAGATGATCTATCGTCATCCTTTCCCAGGCCCAGGTCTAGGCGTACGTATCCTTGGCGAGGTCAAAAAAGAATACGCCGATATCCTGCGTCTTGCCGATGCGATATTTATGCAAGAGCTGGAGCGTTCAGGCTGGTATGACAAAACCGCGCAAGCGTTTGCGGTATTCCAACCGATCAAGTCTGTTGGCGTGGTCGGCGATGGTCGCCGCTATGCGTGGGTGATTGCGCTACGTGCGGTTGAAACTGTCGACTTTATGACTGCGCGCTTTGCCCATCTGCCGTATGATTTGATTGAGACGGTAAGTAATCGCATCATGAATGAAATCGCTGATGTCTCACGCGTGACTTATGATGTGTCGAGCAAGCCGCCTGCGACGATTGAGTGGGAATAATCTCTACTCAGTATTTAGCTGAAATAAAAAAACACTCAACTTAGTTGGGTGTTTTTTTATTTTATACAAAGTACTTAATTATTCTCATAACATTCTCTATACTATTGTATAGTGTGTTGACTTTAATAAATTTGACTTTTTACTATATAGTAAGCAATTGAATATGAATTGCTAAAGGATAATGTTTTATGACTAGCAAGATTGAAACTCAGAAGATAAAGATTAAAAATAAACCGTCAACAGATGGTACTTTCTGGAGGGGTCTAGGTGGTCATTTCAGTAGTTTGACTCAGATTATTAGTGAGTTTGTAGATAATAGTATTTCAGGTTTTGTAGAGTCACCTATACCAGTCGCTAATATTACAGTTAGTATAATTCGAATAAGTAACGGTAATGTAAAAATAAAGATTATTGATAATGCGTCAGGTATTAAAGACTTAGATTCCGCATTTGAGATAGGTTCTACAAAAACTAAATCAAGTAGTTTAAATGAACATGGTTTTGGTATGAAACACGCTTTAGCATCTGCTAACCCTAATAATGATAACTGGGTAATAACAACAAGAACTATTGAAGACGCACAAGAAAACAAATATAAGGTTATCTCAGCTCCTTATAAGTTCGAAGGTTTTGAAGCCATTTTACATGATGGAGCAGATATTGAGTCTAAAACAGGAACTAAAATTGAGTTCACTGTCAATACACAGCTATTCAAAACAATTGTCGCAGGCCTGCCAGGAAATTACCAAACTCTTTCGTCGATAGTTAAAGTCCTGAAAGAGGATTTAGGTTATATATACTCTGCATTTATAAAAAATAATGTAGCTTCGATAGTAATTGAATTCAACGAAGAGGACCAAGAGCAAGAGTTTGAAAAGGTTACTGCGATTGAGCCACAAGTAGAAGAAACTATTGAACCTGGCAACAATCAAGAAGTTATTGACCTAGGTGATGGGAATGTAGTTTTAGAATACAAATTTAGTAAAATAAATGAAAACCCACAGTATAAAAAACACTATATTAAAACTATGTCCACTTCAGGAGTCGAGATAAGAATAAATGGGAGGTTGTTAGCTGACAACCTATTTAAGGAAATATGGGGGATAGAAAAGCATAATTCATATAACTATTTATTAGTACAGATAGATGTTAAATCTGAGCATGCTAATAGATTACCTAAAACAACAACCTCTAAAACTGGGTTGAGACAAGACGATGAAAAGTTATCAGTATTGTACGAATGGATAAAAAAGAAGCTACCAACTCCAAAACAAGATTCTAAGTTGAGTGACCATGAAATTGATCTATTTAAGCAACTCAAAGACACTAAAAGACCTCATATAGCAAAAACTGATATCATAACTCTAGAGCAACGTGCATATACGAATTTGAATGAAAAAATACGAATAGATTTTTATGTTAATCAGAATAATGAGGTAAGAATTTATGAAGGCAAAAAAGATAAAACGACGCCTAAAGATGTTTATCAATTAATGATGTACTGGGATGGGTTGGTATTTGATGGTATAAACCCTGATGTTGGTATCTTAATTGCCGCTGAGCATCCTAAATCAGTAGAAGCGATTGTAGACCTAGTCAATAATAGATTAGATGATAATAAAAGAAACTATAACTTCGTTATGAAAACATGGAATGAAGAAGGAATTCCTTATCCAAACTAGTTTGATGGCACAAAACTCCCTTTTTATGAGTTGACGAAATAATTGAATAAATAAAAGAATATTTCGAAAATTTAGTTTGTTTTATTTTTTTAGAAAGATGATGGCAGCGCCCCAAAAGAAGCACTGCCATTATCTAAAACTCAATTGTAGAACCAAAACCCTAACCCCGAACATTCACCACATAACGTCCAACCGTCTGGCTCGCCATAAAGCGATCTAAGTACTCAGACGTTTGCTCAAGGGTAATCTCTTCGGCATAATTCTCTAGGTTAGGCAGTTTCATATGATCATGAATAATAGGCTTTGATGAGCAAATCATTATCAGGCAAACCGCTAACGCTACGCTGCTCAATACTTTTTTAAATTTACCGTCGCGGGTTTCGCGTACGACCAAGGTGGTAAAGTTTGTGTTTTTAAAGGCAAAAGAGTTATTAGACAACAAAAGGTTCCTTATGAAAGTGTTTTTACCTGCTTATGGTTTGAGTAATATCTTACCTTTTTTGCCAGACTGCACTTTGCCCGATACCGCTTCTTTTATATTATCTAGCGTATAAATACCGCCTGTCGGTAGCTTTAATTTACCGCTGGCCGCACGCTCAACCAGCTCTTGCATCAAACGGCTTTTATTATCGGCATCCATCTTTTGCATCAACGCGCCGCCCCAAAACCCTTTGATGGCTGCTTGTTTAAAGATAAGGTGTGTTGGATTGAGCATGAGTGGCTGCCCCGACATTCCGCCTACCGCCGCCATCGTACCACCATGACCGAGCAGACTGAGTAAGTCGCCGCCAGACTGGCCGCCTACAGAGTCGACGGCGCCGCGTATTTTGTCGTCGCCGACGATACGGCGAACTTGCTCTTTCCAATCGTCATCAGCGCTCACCACATTGTGCTCGGTGATACCGATCTCGGTCAGCTCATTTGCTGACTCTTTGCTACGTACGACATTGATAGTATGGATACCGCGCTCGGCGGCTAGCATTGCCAGTGACTCGCCAACCGCACCATTGGCGGCGTTATGGATGAGCCATTGTCCAGCATCAAGCTCTAAAAACTCAATGAGCATCAAGGCGCTCATCGGCATAGCGATCAATTGTGACGCCATCTCATCATCAATGGTATCGGGTATGGAAAGGATACTGCTGGCAGGCGCAGTAAAGTACTCAGCCCACGTGCCTTCGACGCCAGTTGCCACCACGCGTTGACCGACTTTTAGGCCATCGATCTCTCCGCCAATGGCATCGATCGTACCGACTGCTTCGCTACCAGCGAGTGCCGGCAGTGTGGGTTTGGTGCCATATTGGCCTTGGATAGTGATGAGATCGTGATTATGGATAGAGGATAAAATGGTCTTGATACGGACTTCGCCCGCCTTTGGCTCTGGGGTAGGGCAGCTTGCGATGGTGAGTACGTCGGATGGCTTGCCAAAATCGTTATAGGTTGCGCTGCGCATATCTGTATCCTTTTTTATTTTTAGATAAATATCGTTGATTGTTCATTTTGACACAATGATGATTAATCACTCTTCAACCTTAACAAGCGGGCCTTGCTAGCTGCAACCTGACTTTGGTAAAGGAGCGTTGCCTGCTGTTTAGAACGATGAATTGTTATAAAAAGATGTAAGCTGAAGAAGGTTCAGGTTTATAACCGCAAAATAAGCCATAAAAAATGGCAGCGTTCCAAGAAGAACACTGCCATCACTGAGAGCTTTAGTGTTGCCTAAAAACTAAGGCTTTAATAGCACCTTACCGTTTTTGCCAGACTGCAATTTACCATCGACCGCTTTTTTGATATCTGCCAAATCAAACACGGCTTCCACAGGCAGATGGAGCTTGCCACTGGTCGCACGTTCGATTAGCTCATCGATTAAGCGTTGTTTATTCTCCACGCTCATCTCTTGGCTGATTTTACTGCCCCAAAACCCTTTTACGATGGCTTGTTTAAAGATAAGATGCGTCGGGTTGAGCTTCATGGGCTGGCCTGACATAATACCAAAGGACGCCAAGGTGCCACCATGACCGAGCAGTGATAATAAGTCGCCGCTGGCGTCGCCGCCGACAGAATCAACCGCTGCGCTAATGCTATCATCACCGATGATTTGTCGGACTTGGTCTTTCCAGTCATCATCTTCGGTGTTGATATTGTGTTTGATGTTGAGGGCTGCTAGCTCTTTTATGGCCTCGCCACTACGTACGACGTTGATGGTATGGACGCCGCGCGCCGCCGCTAGCATGGCAAGTGATTTGCCGACTGCGCCATTGGCGGCATTGTGAATAAGCCATTGCCCGCTTTTTACTTCTAAGAACTCCAGCAGCATCAAGGCACTGAGCGGCATGGCGATCAGCTGCGCTGCCATCTCATCATCTAGGCTCTCAGGGATGGCAAATACCATGTCCTCGTCAGCGACAAAATACTCCGCCCATGTCGCTTGCACGCTGGCCGCCGCCACGCGTTGCCCGACTTTTAACTCCTTAACGTCACTGCCAACGGCGTCAACAACACCCAGCGCTTCACTACCGCCGATCGCCGGCAGCTCGGGTTTAAAGCCATACTGACCGCGCACGGTGAGCAAGTCATGGTTGTGGATAGAGGCGAGGATGGTTTTGACGCGTACCTCATTGGCCTGTGGCTCAGGGATGGGGCGATCGCCGAGGCTGAGGACTTCGGTGGGTTTGCCAAATTCGTTATAAGTTGCGCTACGCATAAGCATTCCTTTATTGTCGTTTTAACGTTTTTTAAACGAGCGAATATCTGTGTAGGCATCAACACTAGCAACTCTAGCAGCGTTTTATCAGTACTTTTTTGGTTAAGGAGTGTTGTCGTCGCCTCATTGTGCTCATGGTTTTAATAAAACTCAATGCGGCTCAGGACATGCTCTTGGATAAGGTAGGCGCAGATATATGCACTTGGCCATGCAAAAACAAAGGCCAACCCCCACGAGTGCAGCAGCTCGCCAAAAAAGCCATCGACCAAGCCGACTTTTACCAGTAGTAGGGCAGTTGAGATAATAAGCGACATCATCATTGCCATCAGGCCGGTAAATATCAAACGGTAGTATTTGCGCCGTGTGCGTATTCTGATGATAGGAAAGTTTGCCATAGTATTGGGTGTCCTACGCGATGTCGATAACAGTCAAAAACGCGATGACGCTACGACACTGAATTTTTAGCAGATTATATCGCGTGCTCAAATGTGGGTAAAATCGTTATTACTAATGACCAAGTTCGTTATATCTTAATGAGTGTGCGCCATAAAAAACATCATTTGTAATAAGTCCGTTCGAAATAAAATCGGTACGCTCATATGAGCGGGCAACTGGTATAAATTTTCCTCGCTTGCTGTATCTACGCTGACAGATGCGACGCAAAATTCATACCAGCTGCACTGTATCGTTTTTAAAGTGAGTTAACTATAAGGACGATTCACGACAAAGCCTAGCGGCACCGACCACACTTATCCTACTGCTATGAGGCGCTCTAACAATTCAATCGTGCTTTCTTGTCTGACCTGCGCCACCCCTTGACCTGCCCATAAAGACTGATGCTCGGCATCGTCGTTTTTCTTTGCATGCGCGCGCAGCGCTTTGGTCATGGCGTTTAATTGTGGATAAGGCGGTAGCGTATCAGTGCTTTCAAACGGCGCAAAGTCGCGCAGATAGTCATTTAACAAACCGCGTGCCTGCTTGCCTGAAAACAGACGGGTCAAGCGGGTTTCGCTACTGCGCTTGCCCGTGCTGGCATCCAGTAAGGCTTGCTTATAAATATCATTGATACCGCATTTATCTGTTGTCAAAAATGCCGTGCCAATTTGCGCCAGCTCAGCACCCGCCGTCTGTACTGCTTTGATGGCGTGCCCCGTCATGATGCCGCCCGCGGCGATCAGTGGAATATCGGTGCAAGCGCGCGTTTGACCAATCAATATCAGTAGCCCCATGGGGTCGTTTGCGCTTTGTGGCAGCCAGCCACCGCGATGGCCGCCCGCTTCGATGCCTTGTACGCAGACGGCGTCCGCGCCAATATCCGCCCATGCTTTTGCCTCGTGAGGATGATTGGCCGTACCGACGACACGTGTGCCTAGACTCTGTAATTGCTGCACTTGCTCGGCACTGATAATGCCAAAGGTAAAGCTAGCGACAGGCACGGGGTTGTCATAGAGCACTTGTAGCTGGTCTGCAAACCTAAGCGCTGGTCGCTCTGGCAATGAGATGTCTATCTGGTTTTTTTGATAAAACTCATCTAACCAAGCAGGGATGTCGCTAGTAAAGGTATTAGACTCATGCTCAGACAACACCATTAAATTAATCATAAAAGGACGGTCGGTGCGCGATTTGATGGTATTGATTTGCTCGTGTAATACCTCAGGCGATATGGTGCCAGCACCCAATGAGCCAAGCCCACCAAAATTGCTCACTGTCAGCGCCAGCTCAGGGGTGGTCGCTCCTGCCATTGGTGCTTGGACGATAGGATGGGTTAACTGCAGAGTATCTTGTAAGGTCATGACGGGTCTCCTGTTGATTTTATACCAAACCAAAAAAGCACGATAAATGGCGGCAAATCGCTCAGCCACTTAACTAGCCACCTAATAAGGCAATTGCGCTCGTTTGCTCGGCCACTTCGGCTTTTGGAAATAGTCATTTCGAAATAAAATCGATGTGTTCATATGAACGGGCAACTGATATAAATCTTCCTTGCTTGCTGTGTCTACGCTGACAGATACTGCGCAAAGTTTATACCAGCTGTACTGTATCGGTTTTAAAGTGAGTTAACTATAGTATGGTTATGAGATAGCATGACTTACTGTAGCAAAGCTGGGCGCGCGGTGGGTGAGATAGTGTTTATTTAGTTGCTAAATAAGGATAGCAGAGGCACCGTAAATCGTCGTCAAACGAGCTCAAGGAAAAACGATATAAAACATAAAGCCTAATGCAAAAAAGGTCAGATTTTAAACCTCTAAAACCTGACCTGTAGGGATAAAAATCGCTTAGTTCAACTGCAGCGAGCCTTTGGCATGCATCAGCAGCGCCACCACATCATCGCCGCTAATCTTGGTAAAGCGGGTATCGATGGCGGTGTCTTCAATACGGTTATGTTCCATACATGCGCCGCACACGAGCACATTGCCGCCTTTGTCGATAAAAGCTTCTAGCAATTCTTTAGCAGGTTTAAATGGCGCGCCGATAGCGACGTTATCTAGCGCATTGGGCAGTGCCAAGTGCACCGCATCGACCATTAGGATGACAGAGGCTGAGTGACCTTGTTCAAGCGCCTTGCCCGCCATGGTAAAGGCGAGAGTGATTTTGCTGGGATTGGACTCTGCGTTATCAAATAACGTGCCCACGTAGTCCGTGCGATAGTTCGTATTATTTGCCATGTTATTCTCCTTATGGACGATGTTAAGTATAGTCGATGCACTCTAAAAAGAGTGTAGCGCTACTGGGATGAATTTTGCGCAGCCTCTGGGAACGCAGCACGCAAGTAAAATTTATACCAGTAGCGCGTTTAAACTTATATAACAGTTTTATTTTCAATTGATTATAGTAACCTATGATTAGATATCACTATAGCAATTACTATACTTATTTGTATAATGTCGTGTTGGCAAATAGTAGTCATAAGGTTACTCTCTGGTGACTTACGCTACCGCTTAAATATAGTTAAGGGGCGTTGAATATTCACAAACAGTTACCGCGCGATTGGTATTTATTTGTCTCGCGTGCTGTGCTGACGCCGACAGATGCTACGCAACATAAACACCAGTAGCAGGTGGCACCACGTGACACCATGTCATACAGAGTATCTTGCATGCCCGTTTTATTGAGGATTGACTATCTGGGCGCTACGCTTGCGGCGGCCATGGACGATCGGCATCACTGATGATCCACTCTGCCACGTAGCCTGTCGGCGGTAGCTGCCAGTCTGATTGCCCCATTACCTCTAGGATGCGTGCGGTTTTTATTACCTTGCCGCCTTCGGTGACGCCTGTACGCAGTAGGGCCGAGGAGCAGGGTTTGCCCTTGACCCACATTGACTGCTCGATATAGATCCAGCGCTCATCAAAGCCCACTACTCTGGTCTTGAGCGTGACTTTGTCAAAGGCGCGAATACGCTTGCGGTATTGGATGGTACTGCCAGCGACCACCAAGCCCCAACGCTGCTTGAGCAGTTGACGACCCAGCCCGCTCCGTACTGCAAAGTCCGTACGACCCAAGTCATACAGAGTGAGGACGCGGCCGTTATTCATTTCAAGGAAGTTGTCGATATCTGACAGACGACAGCGAAAATGGATTTCGCTGGTATCTTTAAACGTTAAGGTACGGCCTCTTTTTGCTTGTAGCGCAGCATGCACGATGGTGCTGGCATAACGAATAAATGGATACATAGGACAGTCTCAAAGGGTCAGTAGTCTTAAAAGGCCAGTAGTCTTAAAAGACAGGGAGTCAGGTAAGAGGTAACGCTGGCGGGATGCGATAAAACGCCGCCCGCTCGATTATCACGCTGCAGAAGGCACGCCAATGTGTTTGAAGTAAGCGCAGACGGTTTCGGGTAACCAATTGATATCAAATCGGGACTGTGTATACAGAGGTGTCGATTTGTCTTTGCTCGTGCGATAACGAATAAAGCCCACGTGCCCTCCGTGCTCAGTGTCCAAGATAGTGACAGTGTCCGATACGTCATTTTCTGTGGCGGTAAAGCCCAAGAAAGGATCGTCTTTGGCGCTGATGAGCAATAGTGGGCGGGTGACGTTAATAAGGTGCGGCAAGGCAGAGGCACTATAGTAATAGTGATTGTTTGAGCGGTAGCCGTGGCGCGGTGCGGTAAAGATATCATCAAAATCGCTGATACGATTGACCGCTTTGATCGATGCCATCTCCTCTGGGCTGATGTCGTTGGCGAGGGCTTTTTTGATAATGGGGTTGAGCAGATATGGCGTATAAATGCGATGGCTCAAAAAACTGTGCATACTAAGCGCCGCTGACGACATATCGACTGGTGCTGAGATCACAGCAGCGCCTTTACATAGCGCTTGGTCGCCATATTCGCCTAGGTATTTTGCCAAGGCATTACCGCCAAGTGAGACGCCGACGGCACAGACATTGGCATACTGCTCGCGCAGCGTTTGTAGCATATGATGTACTTCATCTGTGTCACCCGCGTTATAAAACACGCGACCTTTTGCTGGAATGCCGCCGCAGCTACGAAAGTGGGCGACGACGAAATGCCAGCCCTGCGCGTGTACCTGATACGCCAGCGCGCGCGCATAATGACTGTCACTACTGCCCTCCATGCCATGAAACAGGACAATCAATGGGGTCTGATGAGGCGTCTGATCCGCTGACTCTGTGAGCGGATGCGCATCATAAAAGTCATAAGCGATGTCTGTCTCGCCCAGTGAGTCAGATTTGATGACGCGGCGATAGGTAGGGGGTTTGGGCGCAAAAAACTTCGGTAAAATGCTTTGTAAGTGAGGGTTGCTTAGCCAAAATGGCGGCTTAAACGGGGCAGGAGAAAACACGGTATCAGGGCTACTAGATGTGGGCATAAAGGCTTCTTATTTAACAGTTATTAAAATTATCGTTAAAATCATCTTTAACAATCAATGCCTTATCATACCGACGGCCGCGGCCAAAACCAATGCTTTTCAGTGAACGCTCAGTGAACGTATGATTACTCAAAATTTATGATGACTCTAAGACGCGCCCATCCATCGCTAGTCGTTCTTTTAAGTCGGCAATATCTGCTTGGGCAAGCGTCGCGGTCAGCATGATTTGCTGACTATAAGCGACATCCTCAACCTGACCGCCCAAGCCCTCAATCACATAGCGGCACTGGGCTTCAGTGGCAAACGTCGCGACTATCTGCACCTTCGCCATCGGTATATAAGGGCTTAGTGTCATTTGGTCGACGACCGCTTGTGCTGAGCCAGCATAGGCGCGAGTCAGGCCGCCGGCCCCGAGCTTGATACCCCCAAAATAGCGCACCACCACGATGATGACGTTGCCGATAGATTTGTGCTGTAGTACGCCTAGTATCGGACGGCCCGCCGTGCCATTTGGCTCACCATCGTCATCAAAGCCTGCGCTGGTGGTGTTGTCAGGGTCGCCGATGATATAGGCCCAGCACCAATGGCGCGCATCGGGATATTGCTCGCGCAGTTGTTCCACGTGAAACATCGCTTGCTCACGCGAGTTGACAGGATAGGCATGAGCGATAAACTCAGACTTTTTGATTTCTAAACGCGCAGTGACGGCGTGTTTTAGCGTTTGATAGCTCATATTTCATCAGGTTTAGGTTGGATATGATAAACTGGTGACACTTGTACTGTCAGTGCTTGTTTGTGAATGATCAAACACGCCCTAGCACAGTGTGCAATTAATTTTCATTATAGTACCATGTCTCAGCTAAGAAGATAACGAGCCGCTCGCGCTTGCGTGCTAAGCGATTTATTCTAAATATCTTGACGCCAAAGCGCACAGGATTGATAGACGGGGCTTACGAAAGCTGGGATTGGTAATACAAAACTGATGGTAGCAAATACATGCGTTTAGATAAATTTTTAAGTAAAGCCACTGAGCTGTCGCGCAAAGAGTCCAAAAAGATCTTGCACGCCGGCGAGGTGACGGTAAATGATGAAGTGGTCAAAGACCCAGGCCTACACGTTGATGTACTCAATGATGAGGTGATGTGGGTCGGTGAGTCGCTATCTGTGGCGACAGGCAACCGTTATATCTTATTGTACAAGCCTGAAGGCTTTGAGTGTACGCTAAAAGCCAAAGAGCATCCGATTGTCACCGAGCTGATCGCTGTGCCTGAGCTTGCCAGCTTGCGTATTGCAGGCCGCCTCGATGTCGATACCACAGGCGCACTCCTACTGAGTGATGATGGCAGCTGGCTACACCGCGTGACCAGTCCCAAGCATGAGCACGCCAAGGTCTACGAGCTGACACTGGCCAATCCTATGGACAGCGACGCGCAAGCAACCGCAGTCAAAAAAGTAGCAGAGGGCATCTTGCTCGATGGCGATTACGAGCCGACCAAACCTGCTACGCTAGCGTTCATCGACGAAACTCATGCGCGTCTGACGCTTGAGCAGGGTAAGTATCATCAGGTCAAACGCATGATGGGATATTTTGGCAATAAAGTCGTTGAGCTGCACCGCGCCAGTATCGGCCATATCACGCTTGATGGACTAGAAAAAGGCGACAGCCGCTTTTTGAGCGCAGAAGAAGTGGCCAAATTCTAACATTGAGTTTGAGTGCCGATTGGTCGAAGTGATAACACGTCACTAAAGACACCTCACCAGCAGCCACGTCATGTGTGCTGCTTTTTTTATGAAAAAATCATCTATGGCCGCTTGTGTGTTGCCTATCTCTTAAAGCTGGGTAGCAATTTTGCAAACTTGCGCCCTGAGCGCTTTGCAAATACCCTTCTTGTGCTAAAGTCTTTTTATTCTTTTTACTTTGTTTTTTTACATAATATCGTTGTCTTTATTGATAGCCGTTTTTGATAAAACTGTTTTGATAGCGCCTGTGGCAGCACACATAAGTAATACGTGCCGATGCCTTATTAGCAGCGATTTGATAGTGATGCCTATCGCCGTTTGTTTGATAAACGCTTGCTATCAATCCACCAAATAGGATGGTCTTTGTGAAACTCTCTGTATTAAAATTTACCAGCTTGATGGCGGCCATGTTACTTACTGCCACCGCCTGTGCGCAGCCGAGCGCCACCGACGTCAGCAAAAAAACGCCCAATCAAATGCAATTAGCAGGCAGTGTGAGCCAAACGCTCGACAGTCAGCTGCGTGAGCGCTTGACCCAAGCGGGTATTAAAGCTCAGATTACGGCGATTGTGCCATCGCAGCTGCCCAATATGTATCAGGTCAGTCTCGCCGGCCAGCCGCCACTACATATCACCGAAGATGGCAAGTACGTCATCCAAGGCGAGCTACAAAAAAATCCCAGTAAGCAGGTGGTGACCAAAACCCCTGCCCGCAGCCGTAGTGAGCAAGCAGGGCAGCCGGTAAGCGCCGAGACCAAGTCGGCCATTCTCGCCAATATGAGCGCGCTCAAACACATGAGTGCCAAGACGCCGTTTTTCTATACCGCGGTGCCAGGGGTGGTCTGGGGCGCGACGCTAGAGGGCGTGCCGTTTTTATTGTCCGATGATGCGCAGTACATCACCGATGGCGAGATATCTGTCATCGAAAACGGTCGGTTTATGGGGCTAGATGAAACCTTTGAGCAGCGCAAAAACCAGTCAGTTTTTCAGGGGTTAGACCGTCAGCAGCTGATCACCTATCCTGCCACTACCACCGAAAAAGCGGTGATTTATGTGGCGGACGATGTCAACTGTCCTTATTGCCGCCGCTTCCATCAGCAGCTACCGATGCTCAATGATAAAGGCGTCACGGTGCATATTATTGGTTATCCGATATATGAAGCATCGCCTGAGCAGATGCGTGCTATCTGGTGTCAAGGCAGTGAAGATAGCCGCCGTCAAGCGTTTGACAAAGCCATGCTGCAAGGAGAGATGACACCTGCCCCAGCAAGCTGCCAAGCCGACCATCTGACCCCCAATCGCGAAAAAGCAGCAGGGCTGGCCGTGATGGCGACGCCAGCTATCTACCGCGAAGACGGCGTGCTGTATCAAGCAAGTTTTGAGAGTCCGGAGTTTTTAGAGTTTTTGGGCGTGGAGTAAATAGATGAGCGGTCGCACGCCATAAACGCTGTGCGCTTTTGACTTATAATCGACAATAATCATAAAAACCGCCCTATGATATGGCTCATAAGGCGGTTTTTTGGTGTTTGTTTTATCTACTGGATTTAGCGCAAACGTGTCGTAGCGCTAGTGCTCTCAACCAATAATGACACGGCGCTTATCCCATATTGATAAAAAGACGCCTATGGCAACACGATATCGACGATTTTCCATTCAATCAGACCTTGCCGCTGCATCTCGATGGTCAGCGGATAGCCTTTGATCTGTCCACTGATGGTAAAGCAGTTGATGCCACAATAGCTCAGCGCTGGCTTGTCACTATCATTGCCTTGCACGGCTTGTTTTTCTAGCTCAGCCGCTTGTTTTTGCATGACCTGTTGCATTTGATCTTTGACCACCGCATCGATATCACCGCGATGAATGATGAGGTTTTGAATCAAGTTTTTTAGATTGACCTGATTGCTGGCGATGGCCCACGCCGCCGCCAGCTCTTTGGTCGCGGTATTGGCTTGACCTTGGGTGTTGATGACGGTTTCGATATTTTGTGCGGTGATGGCACCATTGACGGCCTTTATGATAAAGGTGTTGGCCGCTTGTATTAATGGCTCGCCGCCGAGCTCGGCCACCAACGGATAGCTGCGTATGGTGGTCGCAAATTGATTGGTGAGCTGGGTTTGTACGCTTGGCCTGACTTGCTCGTAGTCGATGGCGGCCGCAATCGCCGCACCGTCGTTGGCATCATAGGCGTTTTTGAGCTGATAGGCACTGTAGTAAGGCGAGCCTGCATAAACTGTCACCGCAATGACGATCAATAAAACCAACAGCTTTTTCATAAAAATACTACCTTATCGCCAATCTAAAAGCCTAAATTTAAATGCGTACGAATATGGCGATAAATACTAGCATGATGGCCTGCCAAAAAGGTATAAAAACCTTTGTGCTATTCTTAACGAACTCTGTTTTGGGCATCCATCATCCTCTGTCCGACAATTTCACCCCTAATGCGCTTGATAAATCACCTTGCCATCTCCATAAATAGCGCAAACTTTTAATAATTGATTTGGCTAAGCAGCACCCCGCCGCATTCGCTTGTACGATTCAGACGATTCTCTTCTTTGCTTTTTATTGTCTCGCCATGTTTCATGTGAAACATTACCGCGAGTCTGAATAGCAACAGACGATAATTGCTATGGGTTGATGAATCGATCGATCGGCGGCCCTGCGAAGACGATAGGAGAGCCCATGAGTAAGCGCGATTTTTATGAAGTATTAGGTGTCAGTAAGACCGCTGACAGCAAAGAAATTAAGCGAGCCTACCGCAAACTGGCCATGAAATACCATCCAGATCGCAACTCTGATGACCCTGATGCCGAAGACAAATTCAAAGAAGCATCGATGGCGTATGAGGTGTTGAGCGATGAAGAAAAGCGCTCAGCCTATGATCGTATGGGGCATTCGGCGTTTGAAAACGGCATGGGCGGCGGCGGTTTTGGTGGCGGCGGTAACTTCCAAGACATCTTCGGTGATATCTTTGGCAACTTTGGCGATATCTTTGGTCAGTCGCGCGGCGGCGGCGGTGGTCGCTCGCGTCGCGGCTCGGACTTGCGTTATGTGATCGAGCTCACCCTCGAAGAAGCGGTACGCGGTACTAAAAAAGAAATCAGCTTTACCGCGCCTGCGCCTTGTGGCACTTGTGATGGCAAAGGCGCAAAAGACGCCTCTGACGTGGTGACGTGCCAGATGTGTCATGGTCAAGGCCAAGTACGTATGCAGCAAGGCTTTTTTGCTGTACAGCAGTCCTGCCCGCAGTGTGGCGGATCAGGTAAGCAAATCAAAAACCCATGCCCTGACTGTCATGGTAACGGCGTCAAGGACAAGTCACGCACGCTGGAAGTCTCTATCCCAGCTGGCGTCGATGATGGCGACCGAGTTCGTCTCGCAGGCGAAGGCGAAGCGGGCGGCGCTGGCGTACAAAATGGTGACCTGTATGTCGAGGTACGCGTCAAACCTCATGACGTCTTTACTCGCCAAGGCGCGGATCTGTATATGGATGTGCCCGTCAGCATCACTGATGCCGCTTTGGGTAAAGAAGTGGAAATCCCAACCTTGGATGGTAAAGTCAAAATCAAGGTCGCTGAAGGTACGCAAAGTGGCAAGCTGTTACGCGTGCGCGGTAAAGGCGTGACGCCAGTACGCACCACCATGAAAGGTGATCTGATCTGCCGTGTGGTCATCGAGACGCCCGTGAACCTAACGCGTGAGCAAAAAGATCTATTGCGTCAATTCCAAGACACACTAGATGGTGATAGCAAGCATCAACAATCACCGCACAAAAAGTCTTTCTTTAAAAAGATTGGCGATCTATTTGATTGATCAAAGGGCTTCCATCGCGTTGATCACGCATTTGGCCTAATGATTCGATATCAAACCCCTAGTGTTTCATGTGAAACGCTAGGGGCTTTTTAATGGGTGTATAAAAAACCACCCATGCAGGGATATTTGCTAAACTTAGGATAAATGGCCTATAAATACCACCGTGCTAAAAACATAAATATCTAGGATAAAACATGACTCAACAAACCAAAAAACAAACACAAGAACAAACCATCAAAGTCGGCGTCATCGGTGCTGGTGGCCGTATGGGACGCATGCTCATCGAAGCGGTACAAGAAAACTCACAAACGATCCTGAGCGCCGCGATTGAACGCCAAGGCTCAAGCCTTGTCGGTGCAGATGCGGGCGAGGTCGCGGCGATTGGGCATTTAGAGGTGCAAATCGTTGATGATTTAAAGGCAGTGATTCATGACATCGATGTGCTAATTGATTTTAGCTTGCCCGATGCCACTGAGCAAAATATGCAAGTCTGTGCGGCAAATGACGTTGCGATGGTGATCGGTACCACAGGTTTTAATGAGCAGCAAGAGCAAGTGCTAAAAACCGCCAGCGAGCAAATCGCTATCGTCTATGCAGGCAACTATTCGACTGGTGTGAATCTGTCATTAAAGCTGCTTGGTATGGCAGCCAAAGCCTTTGGGGATGATGCCGATGTGGAGGTCATCGAAGCCCATCATAAGCACAAAATCGATGCACCATCGGGCACCGCCTACATGATGGCAGAAGCAGTGGCCGACGCGCGCGGACAAAGATTAAAAGACGTCGCTATCTATGGCCGTGAAGGGCAGACCGGCGAGCGCGAAGCGGGTAGCATTGGCATTCATGCGATACGCGGCGGTGAGATCATCGGTGATCATACGGTGATGTTTATCGCTGATGGTGAAGTGGTCGAGATTACCCACCGCGCCCGTGCACGTATGACCTTTGCCGCTGGTGCAGTACGCGCCGCCACTTGGGTCATTGAGCAGGGCGCTGGGCAATATGATATGCAAGATGTACTGGGTTTAAATGAGTAGCTCTGCCCGTGCTTATCTTAAAGCGCTCAGTTATGCGGTAGCGACTGTGATGGCAGTCAAACACAGTCGCCGTGTCCTTTATAGCCATGCTATTTATAAAAGCCTACTAGCCACGGCTGTTTGTATGATGATGCCGCTGGTGGCTGTCCAAGCGGCGACTTATGAGACTTATGTCATTGATACCTATGGTGGTCAGGCACTCATACCAGCGGTACGCCAGCAGCTAGAGAGTAGCCGTGACGGTGGTACGGTGACCAGTTATCAAGACAAGCTGGTCATTCGCACCACGCCTGCCAATTACCCAAAGCTGCAGCAGCTACTGCTTCAGATTGATCGTCAGCCGCAAGCGCTCACGGTGACGGTACGCGTTGGTAATGACCGCCAGTCACAAGGTAGCATCCAGCAAGGTCAGGTTATTATTAATCATCGCGGTATTCAAGGTGCAGGTGTTATTCACCAGCAGAGCAGTCGACAGCAAGATAACAGCTTATATCAAATCCAAACGCTGTCGGGCAGTGCGGCCAGTATCAGCACAGCTACTCTGTATTCATTAAACCAAACCTATATGGCCAATGGCTATCCGAATTATCATCGTCCTATAGGGCAGATTGTGATTCAGCAGCAGGTACTACTACCAACGACGCAAGGCATTGAAGTGACGCCAAGGCTATTACCAAGCGGGCAAATCGAAGTGAGATTAGTCCAAGTCGCAGAACAGCTCGAGCGCGACCATTCTGCTGATAATCAAGACAACGATTACAGTCATCGCGCACATCGCATGCACGGCCAAAGGCTTGATAGCACGATGATCGTCCCGCGTGGGCAGTGGGTCACTATCGGGCAAATCTCACAAAACAATCAAACCCGACGCTCAGGTTATGGCAGTCATAGTACGCGAGATAGCAGCAACAACATGCCGATTTCATTATTAATACAATGAGTGGTCGTCAACATATTCGGTAGTGCTAACGCTCGGTCGTGTTTCTGGTCTTTGAACCATGATCAAACCAGTACAAAAAAGCGCGGCACTACTTATCACAGTGCCGCGCTTTATGATGGATACCAACCCTCTAAAAGCTAATCAATATAAATCACCTCTAACGGCGGAAAGCCATTAAACTCGACCGAAGAATACGAGTTGGTATAAGCGCCTGTGGTCAGCCAATAGATTTTATCGCCAATCTCCAGCTCTTCTGGTAGCTGATAGCCCGCTTCTTCGTACATGATGTCGGTTGAATCGCACGTTGGGCCTGCCAGTACCACGGTGCCTTCGCTTGTTGACGTTTCCATTTTTGGCGTATACACAGGATATTTGATGGCCTCGCCCAACGTCTCAATCAGACCTTGGAACAATCCCACGTCGGTATATACCCAGCGAGTGAGATCCGTATGCGACTTACGCGAAATCAGTACCACATCACTGACCAACACGCCTGAGCCGCCGACCAACGAGCGGCCTGGCTCAAGGATAATCTCAGGCATCTCGTCTTCGTTGTAGTCATCGGTGAGATAACGAGTGATCTCTTCGGCATATACCCGAATCGGGTTGACCTCGCTGATATAATTGGTCGGAAACCCGCCACCTAGGTTGATCATTTGCAGTTTGATATTTTCTTCGTTTTTCATCCAGTCAAACATATATTTGACCTTAGCCAGCGCATCATCCCAAGCGGCCACGTCTTTTTGCTGGCTGCCGACATGGAACGAGATACCATAAGGCACCAAACCCAGCTCACGTGCCTGAATGAGTAGATCAATCGCCATATTGGGGTGGCAACCAAACTTGCGTGACAGCGGCCATTCAGCGGTTTCTGACCCTTGTACTAAAATGCGTACAAACACTTTAGCACCGGGCGCATGCTTGGCGATGTTTTTTAGATCCGCTTCTGAGTCAGTTGCATATAGCTCGATGCCTTTATCAAAGGCGTATTTGACGTGCTCGGCTTTTTTGATGGTGTTGCCATACGAGATGCGTGATGGCTCAACGCCGCAATCAAGCACGCGGTCCAGCTCATAGATGGAAGCACAGTCAAAGTTTGAACCCAGCTCTGCCAATAGCTCGATGACTTCAACCGCTGGGCTGGCCTTCATGGCATAGTGGATTTTTGCTTTTGGAAACAGGCTGACCATCTCATGATACTTGGCTTTGATACGACTAAGATCCACCACCAAAAATGGGGTTTCGCGACCTTCAGCGGCTTTGGTAAATTTCTGCCAAGCGGCAGAGTCAAAATATTGGTCAATTTTGATCATCGTCATATAAAAAACCTTTGGTAAAAGCGAATAGCAAATATGCTTGGCTTATGCGTTAGTGGTTTGCGGCTGTTGTTCAGCAGCGTGCGCGCCTTGTTTTTCGCGGATTTTGATTACTTTACGTACTTTATCGCGTGCTCGTGTTTGCTTGAGACGAGACAAGTAATCGACAAAAATGACCCCATTTAAGTGATCCATTTCGTGTTGGATACATACTGCTAGTAGGCCTTCGACCTCTTCGTCTATCTTGTCGCCGTTTTCGTCTAGGGCTTCGATGCGAACCTTGGTCGGACGCTCGACTTTGTCATAGACATCCGGCACTGACAGACAGCCTTCTTCGTATGGTTGTTTTTCTTCGACCAGTGGCGTCACTTTTGGGTTGATAAATACGCGAGGATGGCTTTTATCTTCAGATAAGTCCATGACGATTAGCTGAATATGGCGATCCACTTGACTGGCTGCCAAACCGATACCTTGGGCATCATACATGGTCTCAATCATATCGGCGATCAAGGTTTTGATTTCAGCAGTCACTTCCTTGACAGGCTCAGCGATCGTACGCAAGCGCGGATCTGGATAGTTTAAAATAGGGAGTAATGCCATAATGCTTACCTCAATGCTAAGGATAAAATAGGGTATATATTATAAGGTAAATGGGGACGAAAGTAATGCTTATCAATACTTTCCCTTTATGTTCGCGGGCATTAGAATTTATGCCGGTACATACAAAAGCCCTGCTAATCGCAAGGCTTTTGGGTAAGATACATATATTTGCTTGATGAGTTTTGCTTGATTGATTTTGTTCAAAACTATCTTTTTTATCAATGCAGTTTTATCAAGTTATCTGTACCAAATTAGCTAAGATGCGTTTCTTATACGCGGCGCTTACTGACGATCATCTCATACAAGAACAATAAGATGATGGCACCAATGACAGAGAAGATAAGACCTATAAAGCCGCCGTCGGCATCGATACCGATAAGCCCTGCAATAAAGCCACCGAGCATCGCCCCGACGATACCTAATACAATCGTCATAATCCAGCCCATGGGATCGCTACCTGGCTTGATAGCACGTGCCAATAACCCTGCGACTAAACCGACGATAATCATCCAAATAAAGCTCATATTATTCTCCTAATTTTTTATCATTTATAATTGTGTGATGTGCTTTGATGAATTTATTGTAGTCATTCTAAGGATTGAAGAGTAAGCACAAAATGTTATCTGTGTATGGGCTATGTGAGGAAAAGCCGCTGTTTGCTATCAAGCAGAGGAAATAGGTAAACGGAAGGTTACAAAGGTAGTAAAGTCGCTAACGGGTGGCGAAGATATGTGCTGAAGTAAAAAACGATAAACATCAGAAAAAAAAGCGCCGTTTATCATCCATAAACGGCGCTTTGGGTAGGTGATAGGCGGCTTATAACAGTGTTAAATACAATAAATCAGATATAGCCAATTGACAATAAAACGGTGATATACGTTTAAACGCGCTACTGGTATCAATTTGACTTGTGTGCTGCGCCTATCGCTTGCGCAGGGCGGTGAGTAGTCGCTGATGAATTCCTTCAAAGCCGCCATTAGACATAATGACGATGGCATCACCTGACTGCGCATACGCACAGAGATGCTCAATAATACCCTCAATACTACAAAGTACTTGCTGATGACCGATGGTACTATCCTCGGCCATCGCGGTATCAATAACTTCTTTAAGCCCCCACTCCAGCCCAGACGGCTCATACCAGAGCGTATCGTCGGCTAGCGCCGCTGACTGTGCAAGGCTGTCTTGATGAATGCCCATCTTCATGGTGTTGCTACGCGGCTCGATGATGGCCCAAATGCGTCGGTCCGCCAGCTTCTTTTTGGCACCGTCTAAGGTAGTGGTGATCGCAGTTGGATGATGGGCAAAGTCATCGAAAACCAAGATATCATCGACATTGCCAATCAGCTCCATACGGCGCTTGATACCTGCAAAGTGTGATAGAGCAGCACACGCGGTCTCTACACTCACGCCCACATCGTAGGCGGCGGCGACTGCGACGAGGGCATTGTTGACATTATGCATACCGCTCATCGACCACTCTACAATCGCTGCTGTGTTATCGGCAGGGTAGCTGAGCTGAAAACGACTACCGTCAGCGGTTAATAGCTTAGCATGCCAGTCGCTACGAGCCGTGGCGCTGTCTGAGGCAGTGATATTTGTATCATCAATCGCGGTGCGCCAGACAGGTGTCCAGGCGCCTTTTGCCAAGGTCTCCTCTAGGTTGGCTGTGGCGGCAGGCATGATGATTTTACCCGTACTAGGAATCATGCGCACCATATGATGGAACTGCGTTTGAATCGCATTGAGATCGGCAAAGATATCGGCATGATCAAACTCAAGGTTGTTTAAGATAGCCGTACGCGGACGATAATGGACGAACTTAGAGCGCTTATCAAAGAATGCAGAGTCATACTCATCGGCTTCGATGACAAAATAGCCGCCGTTTTTATTCTCACTGTCTTTATTCGCTGCAAGTTTGTCTGCACCAAGATAGCTGCTGTGGGCAAACACTTGCTGCAAGTGCGTATCAGGCGTATCGACCAGTGGCACGCCGCCGATCAAAAACCCTGCATCGATACCAGCATAGTGCAGTATCCAAGCGAGCATCGTCGTGGTCGTGGTCTTGCCGTGCGTACCGGCTACCGCGATGACGTGACGCGACTGCAATACTTGCTCAGACAAAAACTGCGGACCTGAGGTGTAGCGCAGTCCTTCGTTTAGCAGGTACTCGATGACATCCATACCGCGTTTCATGGCATTGCCTACCACCACTAAGTCTGGCGCCGGCTGTAAATGCTCGATCAGGTATCCTTCTTCGATGACGACGCCGGCATTTTGCAGCTGGGTCGACATCGGCGGATAGACATTGGCATCTGAGCCGGTAACCTTGTGCCCAAGCGCCCGCGCCAGCAATGCCAGCGACCCCATAAAAGTACCACAAATGCCAAGGATATGAATATGCATAGACGTTCCGTACGTGCTGAAGTAAAAAGGTGGACTCTCAAGCTGGTAGACCCAAAGACATAAGGTCTATCGGGGCAAACTGACTGGCTGAACCTTGCTGGCTAGACTTGCTGATTAGAGTTCGTCTGCAAGGTTGGATGTGCAAACGTTTGGCGCCCAAGAGTGGGATTCATTGTAAAGTAAACGTCGTTCGATGACCAATAAAAAACACCTAATGGTGGGTAGGCGCAGTATTGAGGCTTTATCATAACAGGCATGAGTCAGCAACAAATGGATACGCTATTTACGCGATAAAACATAATCGTCATCGAGCTGTTCGTCATTGTCCATCATTATCAGATGATTGTCTTGAATACGGTAGGTCTCTATGTTTTCTTGCTCATAAACGATGGTAATGAGGTCGTTATCTTGACGATAAATGCCAGACTCAATCGTCGGGACTTTGGGCTGGGAGGGGTTTTTATACAGACTGGTTTTTAGGACGGAGCCATCGGCAAATAGGTTTAGGGTGATATCGATACTGTCACAAAAAGAGCAGGGTACCATACCGCCGTAGTCGCCTATTAGCGTGGCTTGTAGCGAGCTATAATTGGCGGTGTCTCCATCCCTATCTACAGTGTCAATGCTGCTATCGGCAGTTGATTGCGCTGCCATGATCAGTGAGCGACCTTCTACGGCGTCGAGCTCGTCGGCATCAGCCTTAGGTTTAGATAGGCTGTCTGCCAGATCGACGGTAGATGGGCTGCTGTCTGCAGCGTTATTGACCGGCGCAACTTTAGTACTCACTTCTTTGTTGGTATTAGAAGAGGCGCTATCGCAGCCAATCACCAACACGCAAAGCGGTATACCTAAGAGCAGACGATGAAAGCGTCTGATCGTCGATACAATAAAAGAGCAACTAGGCGCACGGTATATCATGGTCACACCAAAAACAGTTTTTTAAACAACATCTGAAAAGACTGCCTATCATATCGGCAAGTTCAGGGTATTGTCAAAATCGAGAAGTAATGAAAAAACCAGACAAACCATCAAAAACCATGATTTTTATGAGGCGATTATCATGTGACTCATCGTTGGTTTTGAGGTAGATAAACAGCGTTCAATCGCTTGGCAATTCTATAAAGCGGCGTATGTCACGCAGGTCTGCTTATCAGCAAATAGAATAAGCTGTGACAAGATATCAAAGGTTTAGAACATCTTTGTAGCGTTTTTGTTATTGGTTATTTTTATAGAATTATGCCATACCGATAGGCGTATCGGTATGGCAAGGGATAATATGGGGATAAAGAGGACTATTTAGAGGCGATAGGACGTACGATACGCCACAACACCAAACCGTGGACGACCAGCAATAGGCTAAACAAAATCAAAGACTGCTCAGGGATACTCAGTCCCATAAACGTCCAGTCGATAGCGGCGCACTCACCAGAGCCTGCAAAAACTTCTTTAAACACCTGCAAAAGAGGTAAGGTATCTAGCCAGTAGTCTAGCCCCGGGCCACAAGAAGGCACTTGATCGGCAGGTAGGTGCTGTAGCCAGACGTGACGGCCTGCTACCACAGTCGACCAGCCGATACCCACCAGGCTACCTAGCCATAATACCAGACGCACCGCCATAGATTTGGGGTGAAATAAAGCCGCCATTAGGGCAAACACGCCCATCACAATCAGCCCGATACGCTGAAAAACACAAAGCGGGCAAGGGGTAAACCCCATATAGCGCTGCAAAAAGAACAGCGCAAAGCTCATACCTATCACGGCCATAACGACCAAAAATACTTGTAGATTGCGGTAAGTGGTCAGCGGTAGCATGGGACAGTCACTCTTATTAGGTCGTTGTCTAAGATATCAAACCAGTGGTTAAGTTGGTTGCTGGCGGTATTGTTGTAAAAAGTCCATAAAGTCTTCTGTTTCGGCAGACTCAATCTCTGCTTGTTGCAAAATAGATTTTTCTGCCAATACCTCATATTTGGCTTGGGTGTTGGGGCTCAAGGTCTGCTGCAACAACGCGTCACGATGCTGCTCTGCCAAGGTAAAGCCAAGTTGCCATAAGCTGCCCAAGCGTTTGCTATCGGCATTGACTTGCGCCGAAATCGTCGATTCTGGATGACTGGCTTTGCCTTGCATCAAGGCTACGGCTGCTCGGTAGTCATTGCCACCGTAGTGCGCGTCAAATAGCTCGGCAAGTGGTTGCATACGATCTAAATGCATAAGCATCCAGCTCTCAAGCGATTGCTCTTCGCCATTATTGATGATGTGCAAGCCCTCGCGGCGACCTTCGTTTACCACGCGCTCAAGGTTGATTGCCAGCGCTTCTTCTTCCTCAGGGAGCAAGTCAGGCGAGTCATTTAGCAGACAGTACAGCGCCATGACTTCTAGAAAACAAGCGCTAGAGAGACGGATACCGACATCGCTATACGGGTCGAGATCGATGGCGCGAAACTCGACATAGGCGATACCACGGCGCTCTAGTGCTTCGGTTGGCGTCTCACCGCTCATGGCGATTTGTTTGGGGCGGATAGGACTATAGTACTCGTTTTCTATTTGCAAAATATGATTGTTAATCTGAATAGGATTGCCGTCCGCATCATCCAAACCCAGTTTTTTAAAGCTCTCATGCGGCGTCTGAATCGCGCGGCGCAGTCCTTTGATATACTCAGGCAAGTTGTTGTAGCGGATGTCGAGCTGCTCTTGTACGCTGTTGGTATAGCCAAGTTTGCCCATCCGTAGGCTAGTGGCGGTAGGTCTGTAGTAGGTCGAGTCATTGAGGCGCTCTAGGTCATGCTCGCGCCCCGCTAAAAAACACGGACAAACGCTGGGGCTGGCTCCCAATAGATACAGCACCAAGCTGGTTAGGCGCTTAAAATTACGGATCAGTCCAAGATACTTATCGTTTTTAAACTCCGTCAGCGTCAGATTTTGCGCCGCTGGCGTCTTTTCTTGCCAAGCCGCAAACAAATCATCACCAAACGACAAATTATAATGCAAGCCTGCGATGGTCTGCATACGGCGACCATAGCGGATACCAAGCCCGCTGCGATACAGTGTTTTTAACTTGCCCGTATTAGAGCTGCCATAGTCGGCCAGCGGAATATCTTCATCGTTTGATGACAGCATACACGGCATGGATAACGGCCACATCAGCTCACCCTCAGGGATACCTTGATAGACCAGCAAATGCAGCTGGCGCAGCATGTTTAAGGTTTCTTTGGGAGAGGTTTTTGGGTCAGTGATCAGCTCAAGCAGACTTTCTGAGTAATCTGTGGTAATAAACGGATGAGTAAGTTTGGAACCCAGTTTGGCCGGATGCGGGGTTTGTGCCAAAAAACCATCAGGTTTAACACGCAAGCCTTCTTTTTCGATACCGCGGAGCATCCCAGTCAGATGCTGATGGTCAAACCAATTGGGGATTTCAAAGTTCACAAAGCTACTCACAAAATTACTCATAATAGGCATCTATTGTTATTGATTATGGCAGACCAAAACACGACGGGCGTTTGACCATAAAAGAGGTAAATATAAGGATAAAGAATTTGGTCAGTTTAGCTCAAAGCAGTCCTGAAAACCACGGACAATTACAAATACGATAAGCTTTATCCAAGGCGGTTTTGGCTGGTTTTACTAAAAAAATTGACACACAAATCACAGAAAAAAGCAGTCTGGTTTACTGCCCATTTAGCGAATGGGCAGGCACAAGACGAAAAAGCACCTATGGATAAGATAGAAGCCTTATCCATAGGTGCTTGAGCCGTCGTTTTCAAACCGCAAAAAAGCGTCATTTAGATAGAGAATGACGAGCCGCAGCCACACGTCGTGGTGGCGTTGGGGTTGGTCACGATAAAACGCGCCCCCTCTAAGCCCTCGGTGTAGTCAACGGTAGAGCCTTGCAGGTATTGATAGCTCATCGAGTCGACGACCAAGGTCACATCGCCATTATCAAAATTGGCGTCGTCTTCGTTTAGGTCATTGGCAAAATTAAAGCCATAAGAAAATCCTGAGCAGCCGCCACCGGTGACATAGACGCGCAGCATCAAGGTGTCATCGCCTTCTTCTTCGCGCAGGCGGCGCACTTTTTGAGCGGCGCTGTCTGTTAGGTTTAAAACCGTTGGGTCTACAGGCTGGGTGGCGCTTGGGTTAAATTGATTGGCTGATTCGTTCATATCTACCTCAGTTACTAGGATCAAAGGCTGTCGTCCTGTTTGGGTTTGCAAGCACAGTCATGCAAAAAAAGATACGCACGGCGTTTGATTCAATGGAATGCTGTCATTATGGCAAAGCGATGCGCGCGTTATCAATCCTCGTTATCAATATAATACAAGTGTCATCACTCACGCGCTAAATACATGCTCGGCCATGGGCACTTATGGTATCGCAGTATATCATAATGGGGGTGTTGATTCGTTTGTCAAGAGTGACGCTTGGTTATGCGCTATTAATAAACAAAACTGCCTTCGATGCTGCCGTACGGCCTCACCGAGGCGACTATGTTAACCGACTATGTTAACTGACCACGTTTAGCGATTCTGTTTAGCGATGATGGCCATCATAGCAATCAAGATTTGCTTGTAAAATAGTGATTTAATCGTTTGCCTATCGGTGAGGCGTTTGAAATAATAGCCGCCAGTAAACATGCCAGACGTGTGTTTTTTATTGCTTTGAGTTTTATATTATTGTTGAGATGAAGAGATTATATGATCGAATTTAAAGACGTAAGCGTACGCCGTGATGGTCGAGAGTTGTTTGCAGGGGCAAGCTTTCAGCTCCATCCGGGTCATAAAGTCGGCCTAACGGGCAATAATGGCACTGGCAAATCTACTTTGTTTGCGCTACTGCTTACGCAGATGGGTATGGGGGACACCGAGGTCACGCTGGACAAAGGCGAGGTGAGTATCCCTGATAGCTGGCAGGTGGCGCACATGGCGCAGGAGGTCGGAGCCAGTGATCAGACGGCGATTGATTACGTGTTGAGCGGTGATGAGCAGTGGTACAAGATTAATGCCGCGCTCAGTGATTTAAGCGCTGTCAGTGACGAGCAAATTGGGGTGTTGCATCAGCAGTTCGATGAAATCGATGGCTACCGTACGCCGACCAAAGCCGCACAAATCATGGCAGGCCTTGGGTTTAACACCAGTCAGCACGAGCTGCCTGTCTCAGGGTTTTCGGGTGGCTGGCGCATGCGCTTAAACCTCGCCAAAACCTTGATGAGCCGCGCCGATTTGATGCTGCTCGATGAGCCGACCAACCATTTGGACTTAGACGCCATTCTCTGGCTTGAGACTTGGATCAATGCTTATACCGGACTGGTCATCGTCATCTCGCATGACCAAGCGTTTTTGGATGCCACCGTTGGTCATATCTTGCACGTCGAACAACAAAAAATCACCCTTTATACCGGTAACTATCAGCAGTTTATCCGTACCCGTCACGAGCGTATGGCGCAGCAGCAGCAAGCGTTTGAAAAACAGCAAGCGACCCGCGCCCACTTGGATGACTTTATTCGTCGTTTCCGTGCCAAAGCCAGTAAAGCCAAACAGGCACAAAGCCGTATCAAGCAGCTTGAGCGTATGGCAGAGCTGTCGCCGATGATGGCGGACAACCCGTTCTCTTTTCGCTTTTATGAGCCAGCCAATATGAGCTCGCCGCTGATTGAGATGACGCATGCCGATATTGGCTATAGCGATACGCCTTTGCTTCGTAACGCCAATGTGCAGGTCACGCCTGATACGCGTCTTGGGCTACTGGGTATGAATGGCGCCGGTAAGTCGACCTTGATTAAAGCCTTGGTCGGCGAGCTGAAAATTTTGTCAGGTACTTACCGCGTGTCCGACACACTCAAGCTTGGTTACTTTAACCAGCATCAAATGGATGCACTGGATGCGGCGGCTACCCCGCTGCAGATGATGCGCCGCCTCGCTGGTAAGACATCAGACGCCGAGTTGCGCTCGTTCCTCGGTAGCTTTGATTTTCGTGGTGATCGTATCGATACGCCAAGTGAGCTGTTCTCTGGTGGTGAGCGCGCTCGTCTGACGCTGGCTTTGATTGTCTGGCAGCGTCCAAACGTGCTGGTCCTCGATGAGCCGACCAACCATTTGGACTTACAAATGCGTCAGGCGCTGACCCTAGCCTTACAAGGCTTTAAGGGAGCGGTGGTGCTGGTCTCGCATGATCGTGAGCTGATTGCCAACGTCTGTGATGAGCTATATCTGGTACATGACGGGCAAATCGATGCGTTCGATGGTGATATCAGCGACTATGGAAAATGGCTGAGCGAGAAGCGCAAACAAGAAAATAGCTCAGATAAAGCAGCAGGCAAGAAAAAAAGCAAAAAAGAGAGTAAAAAGTTTGTTTCACGTGAAACGCGCGATAGCCTAGCAAAGACAGCAGCGCCTACGAAAGCAATCAAAGACAACCCTACGTCGCCTGCTTTGAGCAAAGAAGAGCAGCGCAGAATGGCCGCCGAACAGCGTAAACTGACTGCACCGGTTCGCTGCGAGATTGAAGATACCGAAAAAGTATTGGCTAAGACTGAAACGGCGCTGACTGCTATAGAAGAAAAGCTTGCCGATACCAGTCTGTATGAAGAAAGCCGCAAAGCGGACTTGCTAAAATTGCTGGATGAGCAAAGCACCCTACAGCAGCAGCAAAGCGCTAATGAAGAAAAGTTACTGCTGGCCATGACAACGCTGGAAGAAATGGAAGCGGGTTTTGAATAGAGCCGTAACTGGATGCCGTACCTGGATAAAGCGCCGCACATAAAAAAAGGGAGAGCATAGGCTCTCCCTTTTGTTTCACGTTATTCTTTACGGTATTTACCATCACCATAAGACAGTATCTCCATGGTGGTGGTGCACAATTGGCAGTTGATTTGACCAGCAGCGGCTTTCGACAAATCTAAAATACGGCCTCGTATAAAAGGCCCTCTATCCGTGATTTTGACGATCACGCTTTGCTTTGTCTTTTGATTGGTCACTTGTACCTTAGTACCGAAGGGCAGCGTACGATGCGCAGCGGTCAAGGCATTCATATTAAAAATACTGCCACTGGCAGTACGCTTTCCATGAAACTTGCTACCATAATAACTGGTGTTACCTGCAAAAACGCTGGTGCTTAGTAGCAGTGACAAGGTGACAACCAAAGACTTGATTAAATACGACATTCAATACCTTTATACAGTTTATAAAATAGACAGATAACCTTGCCTATATCATCGATACTCCCTGTGAGTATCAAAGTTATATTCATTTTATAGCACATAAATTGTCGTATCCTTACGGCTCTGTTAAAAAACGCCCCAGTTCAAATAAGGGTAGGATACGAGAAAATCATTTTGATGGTTCAGGCAGTTTTGTACATTCAGTTTTCTAAACGTTGATTTATATGGCATCACACTGTGGAAAATTATCATGAAGTTAAGTGAATAAATATGTTTGCTCATAAATAGAACAGCGTTATCGCATCAAAAATGAATAATGGTAATGATTGAATTTATATAGAATTTGTGTCTTTATCTTTAGGGGGTTCGTAGGAAGCCCTTGAGCTACAAGGGTTGGTACCATATATTTAATAGCTGAAATATCAATAAAAGCAACCTAAAATAGCGTTTAATTTAATGTAAAAAATCTTGCTATATTCTTACAATTTTGTAAAATATGTAAGATTGAACATTATTTCATAATATTGAATAGTCACTAACAATATTTTGAGTAAAGGTTTGACAATTCGTTTTTTATCACTCTTTAAGGAAGTTGTATGTTGAAAAAAATTGCAATTGCTTCAGTTGTTGCTGCCATGATTCCATTTAGCGCAGCTAATGCCGATCTTGGTTCTAAATTTAAAACGGCAGAAACTGGTCGCACTATCGAGCAGATTTATAAGCAGTGTGGTATTGGTGGTGCTTTGTTTGGTAATTCTAGCCCTATCTTAGCTATTATCTCTAACGTGACTTGGGATTTAGGTACTACGGCTGCTACTTCTGACTCTATGTCTCCTGAAACTTGCCAAGGTGGTAACGTTAGAGCTGCGGTTTTGATTAAAGAAGCTTTCCCAAGTGTTGAAAAAGATCTAGCTTCAGGCCAAGGTGCTCATTTATCAGCATTACAAAGCGTTGCTAACTGTGACTCAGCCGCTAGCGTACGTGCACAGTATGGTCAATACGCGCAGACTTCTGCATATCGTACTGCTACCCAAGATCAAAATGCAGAAGCGCTATTCAGCATCGTTAAGACAAGCTGTGCTATCTAAAGCTTGTCAGTTTTAAAGTATTAAGTCATCGGTTTAATGATTAAGCTTTTGACTGTTTAATGATAAAAACACGTAAACCTAGTGCTTACGTGTTTTTTATTGCTTATGTGTTTATGGTGCTAATAAAAAATGCAAAAAATATTTTTGTACGTAGCTTGTTTTGCTGTACCTACTGTCTATGCCGCTGAACCCTACGTGATGAATTCGGTAATGGATTCAATAATGGTTGAAGAACAAGATAGTAGTGTTTTTACTCACGATGGAAATGCTGATAATAATGAGACTTCTGAACCACGCATGCTTGCTAACGGACTGGATATTTCATTAGCGAAAGAGCAAGGCATGCAACTGCCTAGTGAAACTATCATTGAAGAAAAACGACAACCCAGTAAAAACACAGCTACCACTTCTGCCAAGCTAAAAGCATTATCTAAGCACTCTCAATGGCAACATTTACTATTTTACAAAAATGGCAAAGCTGAAGTTATTTCACCAGATTTTTATTTAACCGATCCAAAATCACGCTCAAAACGCAATTTTGATCCTTATGCAGAGCTCATGGCAACGATAGAGCAGGCAAGTAATGAGAGCGTTTTTTGCAAGTATCCAGCCAGATATTTATGGCTGAATCACCATTTACCCGAACTAAATATTAA
Source organism: Psychrobacter sp. Rd 27.2 (assembly GCF_001921755.1). Taxonomy (NCBI): domain Bacteria; kingdom Pseudomonadati; phylum Pseudomonadota; class Gammaproteobacteria; order Moraxellales; family Moraxellaceae; genus Psychrobacter; species Psychrobacter sp. Rd 27.2. Next base: position 124,846 of record NZ_MRYB01000004.1, read on the forward strand.
TCTAAAAGATTGCCCGCAGCTGCCAGATCCCAATCAAGAGATAAGCCTAATCTTAGTCAGTAATTACTTAAAAAATCCTGCGTCTTCATTCGGCCACGTGTTGGTCAAGACCAGTATGACTGCAGAGGCTGAAGACAGTATGAGTGAAGCAGTCAGAGCGCTCTCAAGTGAGGATTTGCTTAATAACTCATATAACTTTGGCGCGCGTATTCCAGCCAATGAGAACGGAGCAATGTACGCTATTAAGGGGCTCTTTGGACTCTACGATGCGGGTTTTTCGGAGACAGAGTTTTTTAAACAAGATGCCGTGTACTCCAAAAACGAGCAACGAGATATGTGGGAGTATGTGCTAAATCTTGAAGCATTTGAAACGCAATTACTTAACTACCATTTATACGAAGCAAAATCCGCTCGATTTGATTATTACTTCATCAAACAAAACTGTGGTTATCGTTCAGGAGAGATATTAGAGCTGATAAGCGATGTAAAAACGACTGAGCGCATAGGCCCTTGGTACGCGCCAGATTATGTGTTTGACCAGTTGTTAGAGCATGATAGTGGCACAGAGTCGTTAGTAGCCTCGGTACGTTACCTACCTTCTGAGCAAACGCAATTGCGAGAGAAGTTTGTACAGCTATCTAAGCCACTACAAAATGTTATCAATGAAGTTATTCGTACAGAAAATACCGCACCGCTTACCACGCTGAATGCTGATGACAGAGCACTTGCGCTTGATTTTCTAATCTTACATCGCACTTATAAAATATCGCAAGACAATACTCCAGAGCAGCTAGCGTTTAAAAATGAATTATTGAGTCAACGTTTTGCGCTACCAGCCAGTGATGATTTAGCTAATCTGGCTGTACCTAATAAAGCGTCACCCGCACTCAGTAACAAAACCACGCAGACCAAAGTAATTTTGTCTAATGAGCGTGTGCAGGTGGGACTATCACTATTTGTGAAAGATCCTCTCAACGCTTACACTGATATTGATAAACGGTTTGAAGCAGTACAAGCCTCTTTAGGTTATGATTTTGATGATAATAAATGGACGCTGACAGACTTTATCTTTTTGGACATGCAGCAGATCGAAAACTTAAGACAACCGTTATCAGGCGAACCCAAATTGTCTTGGCAACTAAAAACAGGCGCGCGCACAGACTTGTTTACTGGTAATAATCACAGCCCTTACGCGCAAGGTGGGATTGGAGCCGGCGCAAAATTTGGCAAGCATATGCTTGGCTATGGGATGGTAAATGCGACAGTCCACGATCAAGATCGGCATGCAGATATAGGGGTTGAGTTTGGTTTGCGCGCTAAACGTGATACTCAAAGTGCTGAGTTGTCTTATAGTGCCTCTAAACGAGAGGGACGTGCCTCCATTGCCCTTACCAAATTGACATTACGGCAACAGTTATCAAAGAACAATGATGCCAGAATCATAGTGACACACGCTAATTATGATGCTTTAAGCGATTCAGATAATACAAATGCTAGCATCGCTTGGCATCACTACTGGTAATACCTTAAAAATCAAAGTTGTATTTACAGGCAAAGAAATGAAATATTGCCGCATCATCCCTATATTATGTATTAAGTAAATCGTTAATAATAAATGCGATAAGGAAAAATAATATGGCAGAAAAAAACTACTACGACGTTTTGGGGGTCAAAAAAGACGCCTCAGATGCTGATATCAAAAAAAAATACCGTAAGCTGGTTCGTCAGTATCACCCCGATGTGAGTGATGACCCAAACGCGGATAATAAAATCGCTGAAATCAACAACGCTTATGAGACGCTTAGAGATAAAGACAAGCGTGCGCAATATGATGCCATGCTCGACAACCCATTTGCCGGTCAAGGCGGCGCTGGGGGCTTTGGCGGGTTTGGTGGTCAGTCGGCGGGCGGACAGGGTGGTTTTCGCTGGGAAGACATCAAAGATCAGTTTGGTGATGGACAAGCCTTTGGCGATGGCGGCTTTCGCTTTGATGATATATTTTCGGCATTTGGTCGCGGCGCGCGTGGCTCAGCTGGTGGACAGGCAGGGGGCCGCACGCAAGGTAGCGGCTTTGAGCAGTTTGGGGGTGGCTTTGGCGCGCAGGATAATAAAGGCCAAGATCAGCACGCCGAGATTGCGGTGGACTTGGCCTCAGTCTATAGCGGTGACGACTATAGTATCAAACTAAACGTGCCGGTACGCCAGCCCAATGGCAGCGTGGATTATGAAAATAAAACCCTTAAGATTAAAATCCCAAAAGGCATCACTGATGGCAAGCAAATCCGCCTAGCAGGTCAAGGCTCAGCTGGTATGGGTGGCGGCAAAAACGGTGATTTGTTTTTAAAGGTGAAAATTCGCCACGACGCCAATATCCGTATCGAGGGCGCTGATGTCTATCAGACAGTAAATATCGCGCCATGGGAAGCGGCATTGGGTGACAAAATCAATGTCAGTACGCCCGCTGGTACCCTTGGCGTGACCATTCCCAAAAACAGTAAATCTGGCAGCAATTTACGTCTAAAAGGTAAGGGCATCCCTGCCAAACAAGCGGGCGACTTATACTTAACTCTCAATATCGTCAACCCTGATATCACTGATAGCAATAGCGAGGCTGTGACAAAAGCCTATGAGCAGCTAAAGCAAGCCTTTGCTGATACCAGTATCAATCGCTGATATCTGCCGCGCTGCTATCGACAGAGGTCAGCGAAAAGCGATAACGGGGAGAGATGAAAACGATCACGATGACATAAAGCACAAATAAGGATAGCAACCAAAAGAGGATAATAATAATGAAACACTCGCCTGAATTTACCGATATTATCATGAGCTTGGATGAGCTGGTATCTGCCTGTGGTCAAGAGCGTCAATGGGTCATCGAGCTGATGGAAGAAAACATCATCGAGTACGACGTGCCAGAGCGTGAGCAGTTTACCGGCTATCAGCTCACCACGGTGCGCCGCGCCTCTCGTCTGAGCCGTGACTTTGATGCTAGTGTGCCAGCGATCGGCCTGATACTGGAGCTATTAGAAGAAGTCGAGCAGCTGCGTCAGCTCAAACGCCAGCTAGAAGGACAGACGCCAATCATTGAAGTAGATACCGAGCATCTAAAGTAACCAAACCATTGATAAAGCTCAGCTCATAAAAAAGGCCTCATTGCGATCATTGAGGCCTTTTGTTTTACAGTGTGTGATGTACAGATACGGATTGCGCCGGATTAACGCGCGTATTTAGGGTCGGCTGCCGCAGTAAACAAGACGTCAGTTGACGAGTTGAGCGCGGTCTCGGCCGAGTCTTGAATCACGCCGATGATAAAGCCAATGGCAACCACTTGCATGGCAATGTCATTGGGGATACTAAAGAGGCTTGCGGCCAGAGGAATCAGCAATAACGACCCACCAGCGACCCCAGAGGCACCGCAAGCACTAATGGTCGCGACCAAACTCAATAAGAGCGCAGAGGCAAAGCTCACCTCGATACCGAGCGTATGCGCTGCCGCCAGCGTCAAGACGTTGATGGTAATCGCCGCCCCTGCCATATTGATAGTTGCACCAAGTGGAATGGTGACAGAGTAAGTGTCTTCGTGTAGGCCCAGTTTGCGTGCAAGGTTCATGTTTACAGGGATGTTGGCCGCCGAACTACGCGTAAAGAATGCTGTAATCCCTGACTCACGCAGGCAAGTAAATACCAGAGGGTAAGGGTTTTTGCCGGTTTTGAGTAAGACGATAATAGGGTTGGCAACGAGGGCAATAAATACCATACAGCCGACCAATACCATCAAGATACGAGCATAACCTGCCAATGATGCAAAGCCTGTCTCAGCGACTGTATTGGCAACCAAACCTAAGATACCAAATGGCGCGAGAGCGATGACCCATTTCACCACTTGTGAGATGGCATTGGCAAAGTCGCCGACGACCGTACGCGCGGTATCGCTGGCTTGACGCAGTGCAAAACCGATGATAATCGCCCAAGCCAAGATACCGATATAGTTGGCCTCAGCGATGGCATTGACAGGGTTTGCCACCAGATTCATCAGCAAGTTGGTCAATACTTCTTTGAGGTTGGCTGGTGGTACTTGCTCGACAGTTGCGTTGACGAGCACCAGTTCCGTTGGGAATAAAAAGCTGGCGCCGACAGCAGTCAATGCCGCCAAAAATGTGCCAAACATATACATGATGAGCACCGGTTTGACATACACTTCGTTGCCACTACGATGCTGACTAATGGCCGCCATCACCAGCACAAAGACCAATATCGGCGCGACTGCTTTTAGCGCACCGACAAATAGCGTCCCCAACAATCCTAAGGCGATACCAACGCTTGGTGCCAGCCAGCCTATTAGCACCCCTAATATTAAACCGATAATAATGAGCGGCACCAGCCCTATACGCTGGTACATCGCAATCAATGAACGCATTTGTACACCCTCGAGTTAGTCAGTCAGAAGTAAATGAATTATAAAAACAGAAAAACAATCGGAGGATAGTAGCATTTTTTCGGATACTCGCCTACCAGTCAGACTGGACGCGGCAAATCAGACGGCAACAAACCACGCTGTAAAAACTATAAAAACGGTAAGTAGAATAAAGGAAAGGCAGGCAAGCGCGCGAGGAAAACTGAGCGAGGTGACTGATATGACAAAGCTGATGGAATAAAGCTAAGATAGCAAAACTAATGGGAAAAAGTTAAGATGAAAAAACTGGAAAATAAACCAGCAGACAGTCCGCAAGTAACGTGTATAGCAGTAGCGTTATGTCGTCTTTAGAACAAATCGACTGTATAAGCTACACCGTATAGTGCGTCAGCTCATAGCCGAGCTGTTTATAATGCTTATATTTATGACGGCCTTCTTGCATACTTTTGGCATCAGGTTTTATCAGCTCAAGTATTCGAGTGGGTTTGGCAGGACTAGTCGCGGCTATAAACTCGCTGACAGGCTGCAATGTGGTATTGAGAACGATACCTGAGAAGTCCGCTGGCATATAACTGCCGAGCATGACGGGTGCTGATACTGCCTCCTCGATATCGGAGGTATCAGGCTTTGCGGCATCAGGCTCCATCGTATCAGGTTCTATGGAATGAGGATCGCGGCCCAAAAGGCGCTGGTGCGGGATAAAGCTGGTCGCGTCGTGCGTCCATAGCGCTTCATCAAGCGAGCTGAGTAATGCCTCATCTTGAGACAAAATCAGTAGCGATTGGCTACTTTTATTGAGCGCCGTTTGGGTCAGCTGACAAATAAAGCCCAAGATTTCTTGGGCTTTACGCTCGCTTAATACATAAAAACTTACGTTCATAAATTGGTCGTCATCACTGTATTAAGCGTCGTTTGCACTGTTTTTTAAGTACTGCATAAATAAAGGCACAGGGCGACCGGTTGCCGCTTTATCTTTGCCTGAGTTCCATGCGGTGCCTGCGATGTCCAGGTGCGCCCATGGCTGACCTTCTTCGACGAAGCGTGATAAGAAGCAAGCTGCGGTCACAGCGCCTGCGCCTTTACCACCGATGTTTTGCATATCGGCGATGGGTGAGTCAAGCTGCGCCTGATAGTCGTCATCTAATGGCATGTGCCAGATGAGGTCACCTGATGAGTAGCTGGCGTTTTCTAGTTCAAACAACACATCTTCATCATTACTAAAGACCGCTGAGCGTACATGCCCTAAAGCCACCACGCAAGCGCCTGTCAACGTCGCCACATCGATGATGGCTTTTGGCTGATAGCGCTGGACGTAGCATAAGGTATCGGCCAACACCAAGCGACCTTCCGCATCGGTGTTTAAGATTTCAACCGATTTGCCGTTCATGGCTTTGACGATATCACCAGGACGCGTGGCCTCACCTGATGGCATGTTTTCTGCACAAGCGAGTGCCCCTACGACATTAATTGGTAGACGCGCCTCACACAGCGCTTTGATGGTACCTAATACAGACGCTGAGCCGCCCATATCGAACTTCATCTCATCCATGGCCGCACCTGGCTTGATAGAGATACCGCCTGAGTCAAAGGTCACGCCTTTACCGACCAACACGATAGGCGCATCGTCATGGCTGCTATCAGTGTTTTTGTCTGATTTTTTGCTAGGCAGTTTGGTGGGGAGCTTATCAGCCAACGCTTTGAGACCACCGGTGACTTTTGCACTGCTATTGCCGGCTGTATAAGTATCAGTTGCGCCTGCTTTGGCACTAAAGTTAGACTTGCCGCGATACTCGAGTAGTACCAATTTGCCTTCTTTGCTAGAGCCTCTAGCCACCGATAAAAAGCAGTTCATGCCCAGCGCCGACATTTCCTCTTCGCCCAGCACCGTCACTTTTAGGAGGTCAGGATAGGTCTTTGCAAGCGCTTGGGCTTGTTCTGCCATATATGCTGGGAAGCAGATATTGCCTGGCTCATTGGCGACGTCACGAGTCAAGCTTTGACCGGCGAACACCGCTTGCGCGAAGTCTAGCGCTGGCTGCAATGCTGCATCGGCCAACAAATACACATCCGTGAGTACCGGTGTGGTTTGCTCAGACTTGTATTTATCAAAACGATAGCTGGCCGCTAGTAGATTTAGCGCAAATTGGCCAAAGTGGTTTTCTTCTAGGTCATCGCCGAGCGCGACCGTGATAGAGGCGACGCGTTTTTGCGTATTGCTATAGATGGTTTTGGCGATTTTTTGTAGGGCAGTGTGGTTAAGCTTGTCGATATTACCAACACCGACCAACAATAACTGAACTGGGTTTTGCTTGGTAGTTTTTTTGTCACCGGCCAATGCCAAGTCAGCAACGGTTTCGCAGGCCTTACCACTAAAGTGTGACACTTCCATCAATTGCTCAATACGAGCGCTATAGTCAGCTAGCGCAGACTCAGCGAAGAGATTTTTTTTGTCATCCACCAACACCACCAAACAAGCCGCGTCTTTGCTCTTCGCTTCTTTTTTGAGGATTTTTTGGGTATGGGTTTTGGGGAGCTGCTGAGTTAATTTGATATTCATATAGTTATCCTTATTTGAATGGTCAATAGATGCTGCCTTTTAATCGGGGTACTAAACCATCAGGTTGTTAAACAACCAAATTATTAAACAACCAAATTATTTAACAACTGGGTTGCTAAATGGCTAAGCTGTTCAATCAGTTAAATCAATAATCACCGAGCCAAGCGGCTGTTTATCACCAGCTTAATTTTTCGTAAGCTTAATGTCGCACAGACTCAGTGCAATAGCCGCATGACAAGTGACTGCCAGACGATGCCTGAGATTATGTGTATGGTTCGAGGTGATAAGGTGATAAAAACATAGAGTCATCTTGCCCAGCCGATATCTGACCGCTATGCTCAAACCAACGATAAAATCCAAGATTAAGCCATTGGTTCAGTCAAAGCTTCAGTCAAAGTATTGGAAGGTTGGGCGCTTGTTGTAGTGTAGCATATCAGGTAATCAGCGTGCTGTCGGCATCGGTTAAGTAATGTTTTCGTATATATTTGCTGCGAGATCTTAAGAGCGAATGCTGCATAAACCACCGCCTTAATCTTAGCAAGGGTTAGGTAATGTTTTAGCACATTTTTCACAGCCATTTTTTGCCAAAACATGCTAGCATTAACGGTTATATTCATGGCTTGTATTTGTGTAGTATCGCTAACGATACTACTGTTAAGTGTTATTATCCGTTAACTATCGGCGAGCGGTACAAACCTGCCGCCCAAAAAAAGCCATTATAATAGCCAAATAAGTGCCACGCCTGAGCCAGCGCTCTATCATACAGCACGCGCATACCAACTGTTTAAGAGTCTCTATTGTGATATTACGCCGCTACATGACCCAACAAGTTGCCTCGACCACCGCTTTGGTGTTGGGGTTTTTAGTGGTGATGATGCTCGGTGGGCGCTTGATTCGTTACTTTGGGATAGCTGCTGAAGGTCGCTTAGACATCAGTTTGTTATTTACCATTATCGGCTACAATCTGCCGTACTTTTTAGAGCTTATCTTGCCATTGGCGTTTTTTATTGCGCTGATGCTGGTATTTGGCCGTCTATATGTCGATCAAGAAATGGCAGTTATCAATGCCAGCGGTGTGTCGCGTGGTAAGTTGGCACGCTTGATGACGCCATTTATCCTCGCGCTGTTTGTCGGCGAGGCGGCGTTGTCTATCGTTGGTAAGCCGTGGGGGGTGCGCTCATCTGAGGCGGTGTGGCAACAGCAAGCCTTGACCAGCGCCTTTGATTTGATTCGCCCAAAAGAGTTTATCAGTAGTGGTAATTATCATCTGTATGTCGGCAGTCTGAGCGAGGACAAAAAGCAGCTGCAAGATGTGATATTGATTCAATCAGAAAAACCAGAAAAAGGCAGTCAGCCCAAAAACGCGGCGGCCAATACAGCAAAAAATGAGCATGATCAAAGCGCTGCGGTCTCTGTCGATAATCGCATCGATCCCAAAACCGCTGAGCAGTTAGATATTCCAGAGCTGCCAGAGACACTCGTCAATCATGATATCAGCAAAGACACCATCACCTTAGCCAAACGTGCCGAGCAGGTCGATACAGGCAGCCGCGGCGTGACGCAATTGGATTTGTTTCAAGGCCGACGATACGAAGTCGGCGCAGGGAGTCTAAAGTACAATCAAGTAGGCTTTGATCGCTACCGTATCAGCTTGACTGAGTCTGCCAAAGACGTCGTCACCGAAGACAATATCGAAACCCAAGCCATCGGGCCGTTGTGGCAAGCGGCAACCGGTAGCGGCAGTGCACAAGTGAGCACGGTCGAGGCCAAGCGCGCTGCGCAAGGTGAGCTCGGTTATCGTTTTGCGTTGCCTTGGCTAATGATTATCGCGCCGATGCTGGCGGTACCGCTGGCACAAGTGCGTCCCCGTCAAGGTCGCTGGCTGCGTTTGTTTCCGGCGATTTTATTGTTTGTCAGCTGCGCGCTGGGTATCATTTCGCTCAAAAACGCGGTGAGTAAAGGCAGCGTCAGCGTGTGGGCGTATGCGTGGCTAATCTTAGGGTTTATGGCATTGGCGCTGTATATGAACTGGGGCAGCCGTGTGCAGCATCGCCTGCGCTTTCGCCAACCTCAGCCGCCGCAAACAGTGGCAGACAGTCGCGCCAATCCAAATGACAACACGTCAGGAGGGCAATCATAATGCGCTCCTTATTTGCCAAAACCCCAAGCGCTGAGCCGCTGGCCCGAAAACCCGGTCAACTAAAAGTGCTCGGCCGCTATGTCAGACGCAATGCGCTGCTTGCTATCATCGGGGCCGTTGTCGGTCTATGGGCCTTGCAGCTTATTTTTTCTTACTTATCCGAGCTTGATTCGCTCGATGATAGCTATACGATGAGTGAGGCGATTAAGTATATCTTTTATCGCTCGCCTTACTTTTTAGAGCAGTTTATTCCGACAGGGGCGCTACTTGGGGCGGTCGTAGGTTTGGGGCTGCTGGCCAACAAAAGCGAGCTGGTCGTCATGCGCGCCGCTGGCGTCAGTATCTATCGCATCGTCGGTTGGGTGCTACAACCCGCTCTAATTTTTGTGCTGCTTGCCTTAGCGATCAATCAGTTTGTCTTGCCACACTCCAATCAGTTGGCAAAAGATATCAATGATGAGGACAGCCGCTCGCTTGTGACCTCGGTACGTGGCTATTGGACGGTGCAACCACGCTTTGAAAATGCACAAGATGGTAGTGCAAAGCCTGCTGGCAGCGATATTTTATATATCGATTATGCCGACGTACAAGGCAACATCGGCGAGGTGAAGCGCTGGCATTTGGACAATGATGGCAATTTGCAAACCGCTATTCATGCCAAAGATGGGCAATATGTCGGCCGGCAAGCTCTAGATAGTAGCAGCGGCACACCGAGCGGACAGTATCGTTACGAGTGGCAGCTCAATGATATGACCACGCTTAGTATCAACCAAGGCTTCGAGAGTAGTCAAGCTGTATTCGCCTCCGATACGCTCAGTTTGCCATTTGCCCCAGAGTCGGTGTATCTACTGACGCGTAAGGCAGAGGATTTGTCTCTGACGCAACTATATGAGCATCGTCAGTTTATGCGAGGGCAGGGCAATCGCTCTTTAGAGCATGAGCTGGCATTTTGGCAAAAGCTGCTGTCGCCGCTATCGATTTTATCTCTGGTGATCGTTGCTTGCTCATTTGTCTTTGGCTCGCTGCGTACGCACAGCTTGGGTCTGCGTATCGTCGTCGCGCTACTGTTTGGTTTGCTATTTAGCTATGTGCAAGATTTGGTGGGCTTTGTCTCATTAGCGACAGGATTTTCGCCATTATCGATGGTGCTATTACCGATACTTGGTAGCGCCGCCTTGGGTTTTTATCTGATAAAACGGCAGATGTAAGACAATGTGGTAGGTGGTATGCCATCTTTAATGCCCTCAGCAAGAGAATAAAAAAACAAAATCCCGCCAACACATCAGCATGTTAGCGGGATTTTTGTTTGTGCAGCTTTTAAGTTACTGAAGCTTATTCTTTGGTCGCCATAGTAATGGTATAGGTTTTGCCCTGTTTGACCTTTTCGCTATTACCAAATACTTCGGTAAACGAGCGCTTCATAAACTGGCGCAAACCATTGATGGTCACCACATAAAACCGCCCACCTTGACGCATACGCGCATAGGCATCGAGGAAGTATAGATAGTGCTGCTCTTTGCCGACCTTGGCTGGCAAGTTTGACATCACAAGGCTAAAGTCTTTGTCCGCTGCTACATGATTGAAGCCGTTTGATAAATGCACATCGACATTTTTTAGACCGTTTTGCACGCAGTTACGGCGCGCATATTCTACCGCCATAAAGTCTTTATCAATGAGTGTATGCTGACCGTTCGGGCACTCACGCGCTGCCGTCATTCCGAGCACGCCATAGCCGCAGCCTAAGTCGATCGAGTCATCATCCGCCTGAAAATCCACATAATCGAGCAGCATTAGGCTACCGTCATCGAGCTTTTGTGGTGAAAAAATACCCCAAGTGGTCGAAAAGTCAAACGGCTTACCCAGTACGTCTTGGCGAAAGTGAATGTCTTCGCGCCAGTGTTCAGCGTTTTTTAGCAGGTCGGCAGGGGGACGGTGGTTTGTAGAGTGGCTCATGGGGTTCTCGGATAGTAGATAGGTAAAAGGTTAATAAGCTATGGCAGGTATTGTAGCGAGAAAAGGGTCAGTTTGCAGCTAGGGATTGATAGAGTGAGTGGAAACAGCATTATTATTTTGGCTGTTTAATAAAAGCGAGTCGCGTCTTGTCTGAAATGATATTTTACGTCCATGTCAATTTTTATACTTATTTCAATAAATTATTAGTAAAAATTTGTTGATTGAATTTTATTAAATGATATAATTTTTTAAATATATCTAAACGAGTGTTGGCAATGATGTGGTTTATAATTTTATTGGTATTGATTGGCTTGATCGTGTATGTATTTTTGCATGCTTATAATACGCTACAGCGTAAGGCGCAAGAGATTAGAGAAAGCTTGTCTAATATCTCTGTAACTATGTCAAAAAAAGTTGGGCTAATCAATCAGCTGGTAGATGTGGTAAAAAACTATCAAGACAGTGAAAATCTGGTTCACTTAACGGCTGTAAAAGAGACAGGGGTAAGTGCCGTACAGTCGACACTCAAAAACACTAATATGATGATGGCAACCATGCAGAGCATGGCAGATCGATATCCAAATCTAAAAGCAGATCAGCAGTATCATAGACTTATCGATAACATCGAAGGCTTGGAGGATGAGTTGGCGCAATATCGCAAAAACTATAATAGCAAAGTCAAAGACTACAACACATCTAGAGCGTCTATTCCGACTATATTCGTCGCCAATGCGCTAGGTTTTACAAATGCCCCTTATCTAGATATGTCTTTGGAAAACGATGTTACGATCTTAAATGAGTTTAAGACAGATGATGGCGCGCGTCTCAATGCCTTGTTAAGCACGGCTAAAAATAATATTGTCGATAGTTCACGCTCTATCGCCCAATCTTCTAAAGGCGCGATAGACAAAGCGACAAACGCTCATAAAAAACCAGCGGCACAAAAAAGCAGTGATGAAAAAGCAACGTATTTTTATATGTTGCTGAGCGCTGCACCAAAAGGTCCAGTAACTGAAGAAGACATCATTTCGTTGTCAGAAGATGGGGACTGGTGTGACACTGTGAAGATCAACCAAACATCGACTGAAGCGTGGCTCACCTATGATGAATGGTTGGCAAAAAATACGATTGTAGAAACTGAGATTGACAATATGCCAACCAGCGAGTCAAATGCAATCACTGAGAACAAGATACCTGACGAAGTGGCTGAATCTGATGAACCAAACCCTAATATTGATGCCAGCGAAAAGGCAAGTTGATCAAACACTCTGTACGTTATCGCTTATATAATATAGGAGGCAGGGTGGGTTCATCGCGTAACCTGCCCTAGCGCTTAGCCAAATAAACATCATCTTTAGACCAGCGCATCGCGTCTACCATAACTGCTATCAAACCACTTTTCTTGTCCTCTAAAGTTCTTCAACTTACGCTCTTTTTTAGCGCACACGCTTCTTTAAAAAGTAATCAAACACAAACGGGCCAAATGGCAAAAATGAGCCGAGCACGCCAGCCGGCATGGCCCATAGCGGCAGCCTTATTTTGCTGGCTGTGAGCAGCAGCATTAGGATATAAGCGATAAATAGTGCGCCATGTGCCATACCGATGTATGTCACCGCCTCAGAAATGCCGAGCATATATTTTAGTGGCATAGCGATACCAAGCAATAATAAAAAAGACGTGCCTTCTAAATAACCCGTTATGGTCAAGTTTTTGAGGGCAGCATGCTGCCCTTTGGTGAGCGTAGGCTGCAAAGATGGCTGAGCTTGCGACACGTTATATTCCTCTTACAATCTTCAATAAATAGTCAGTTTTTATGTTAACCGTTCAATACTAGCCGCGTGGATGATGTTCGGCATGCAATTTTTGCAGTCTCGCTGTCGCCACATGCGTATAAATCTGCGTGGTGGACAAATCACTATGCCCAAGCAATAACTGCACGCTGCGAAGATCGGCACCATGATTGAGCAAATGGGTCGCAAAGGCGTGACGCAGGGTATGCGGTGACAATTCTTTATCAATACTGGCGACTTTGGCGTATTTCTTTAATAAGTACCAAAAGTTTTGCCGCGTCATATAGCCGCCTTGCGCCGTCAAAAACACTGCTTGGCAATTGCCTGACTTGAGATGCGCAATCAGCTCGCCACGCCCGTGAGACAGATAGTCCTCTAGCGCATCGCTTGCATATTCACCAAGGGGCACCAGTCGGGTCTTATTGCCTTTACCTGTGATTTGCAACCAGCCTGAGTTTAGGTTGACTTGCTCAAGCGATAAGTTAATCAGCTCACTGACGCGCAGGCCGCAGGCATAGAGCACCTCTAACATGGCCTTGTCCCGTAAGCCAAGCGCGGTGCTAGTGTCGGGGGCAGCCAATAGATTGTCGACATCGGCTTCGCTCAAATCCTTTGGCAATGGACGACCAAGCTTGGGGCTTTTGATACGCTCGCACGGATTGTCCTCGCGCAGGTTGCTGGCAATCATCCATAGATAGAACTGGCGCAGGCTTGAGAGCATGCGCGCTTGGGTGCGCGGGGTTTTGTTTTCTATAGAGAGGATCGATAGGCAGTGCAACACGTCATCCGCTTGCCATTTGGTCAATGGCGCGGTATTGGTCAGCTCACAGGTACGTAGGTCGCGGACATAAGCGTTACGCGTCCGCGTTGCCAGACCGCGCGCCAGCATGGCTTGGCGAAACTCGGTGATATAGGCAGGCTCGTCATCGACAGCCAATGCTTTGGGTTGGCGCTGTTGTACGGCACGGTCACGGCTCATGGCATGTTACTCAGTTATTTATCATTCATCAGGCTAGCATTTATTAGGTGTCAAGCACCACAGCGAGGTGACCTCAGCACGGCGCGCCGCATAGAGTGGATCAGAATCGTCTTGACTGCGGCCATGGGTAGGTTTGGTATCGAGGCGGTATTTTACGGTCAATTCGTGAGCAGCAAACCAGCCCAATAACTCTTCTCGGGTGCGTAGCTGTAAGTGCTCAGCCAAATCCGATAAGATCAGCCAGATCTCACCGTGCTCGCTTAAATGATCTCTGGCGCCTTGCAAAAAGCCACGCAGCATCGCGCTATTGGCATCATAGACGGCGTACTCAAGCGGCGAGCTGGGCTTGGCAGGTAGCCAAGGTGGATTGCAGATAATCAGATTGGCAGGTGGCGCATCGGCGGGAAATAAATCCACTTGCTGTAACGCTATGCTAGACAATCCTAGCCGCGTAAAGTTTTCATCAGCACAAGCCAGCGCCCGTGGATTAAGATCGGTGGCTATGACGTTTTTGACACCGCGCTTGGCTAAAATAATCGCCAGCAGCCCTGTACCAGTGCCGATGTCGTAGGCGACGTCACAAGTCTTTGGTAGCGGTGCCTTGAGCAGTAGCGATACATACTCATGACGCGTAGGGGCAAAGACACCGTAGTGCGGATATATCGATAAACCCAGAGTGTCGATTGGCACGCCTTTTGCGCGCCACTGCGCCGCGCCAAGCGCGCCTTGTATGTCACGAAGCGATAGGACACAAGAGTGATCTGCGGCTCCTTCTAGCTGGCCAAACGCCGCTATGCAGGCGGCGCTCATATCAGGAGCACGGCGTAATTGACTGACATAGTCGGTATCGAGTTCTAAGAGCAAACGGCCCAATATACGAGCGCGCTGAGCTTGGGTTTGGCGCTGCTGATGAAACAAATTGGGTATCAATACAGTAGCATCGGTCGATGACTCGGAGGTTGCCCGTTTATTAGCCTTAGCGGCTTTTTTTGTTTTGCGAAGCGCGGCGCGCTCCTCGGTACGCTCGATGCGCCGACCAAGCGCTTGCAGCAGTTGCTGAGCATTATAAAAGTCACCGCGCCATAACAAGGATGTGCCCTCGCACGCTAAGCGATAAGCCTCATCTGCCGTGGTTTTGTCATCGACTATCATGATACGCGCAGGCGGCCCATGATTGCTTTCAGACAGCCAGCGCGCGTGACGCAAGGTTTGGTTTTCATACCACTGTACGTACTGTTTTTCAGGTGTTAACACACGATCTACCTTTAATTTGTGAATGATATATTTCGTACAAAGCAAAGATATCTTTATGTGATGAGGGCATGCCTAGGACGCGTAACGTCAGCACGTCGGTTTACGCGCTTTTTTTCTTGACCAAATAGCGATATAGCGTGGCGCTCGTCGGGGCGTCATCATCGTCTGCCACCGTAATCTCATCGGCATCGACGTTTACATGGATATTCTCAGCCAGCGTTTCTTGTTGTACAAGAGTGTGGCCAAGATGGCGACAAAAATTAGGAATATCACGCGTCGTCGCAGGGTCCGTGGCCAGTATTTCTATCACTTCGCCTGCATCAGCGTTGCGTATGGTGCGATGCAGCATCATGACCGGCTCAGGGCAGATTAATCCTTGAGTGTCTAAATGATGGTGAACCGCCGTCTGTGTCATGGTATCTGGTATGGAAGTTGTCATAGTCTTGGTGTTGAGTCAATAAAATAAGGTGAAAGTGGTGTGTGATTGAAAACGAAAGCGGGTGTTATGGTTTTTTAGTGGTAACTTCAGGGCTGCCGGTTTGTTCTTGCGCCGCCAAAAAGTTAAAAAAGCGCGTAAAGCTGACTTTAAACAAAAACGCCACGCCCACCCAGCAAGACAGTCCTAGCCAAGCCGTATCAGCAAATAACAAACCGCCGAGTAGCACGATGCTTGAGACGCCGATGGTCATGATTACCATTGATGCTTGGTTTAGGCGATAACGATAAATAATAAAGGCATCATAAAGGCTGGCAGGAATGGTCAGCGCCACCAAGGCATAAGGCAGGTTATAAAATAACTGATAAAGCAACTGATTGTCGTGAAAGGCCTTGATACTAGCGATGGTACCAAAGACCACAAAAGCAAAAATGGCCGCATAAATCAGATAAATCGCCAGCTGGTTGGCTCGCTGTGCGCCCTTGATACGAGCGATAGCAAGCGGCGCAAAACCATGTCGCGACTTATTGGATACAGGTTGGTTTAAAGCGGTGGTCATAATCATCAGTCGTATATATTGGTTTATAGGATGGGCGTGGCAATATCTAAGCGTTAAATACTAGCCGTCCGCTTGTGCGCGACTACCTGCGCGTCACTGCTTGAGGACAGGCCCTAGTCAGGCTTGATCGCATCGATAGCCAAGCTGCTATTTGGATCGGCAAAATACGTCGACATCAAAATACACGCAGAGATATCATCAATCGGGTCGCGCTCGTTTTGGATCCAGCCATTCTCCCACGCGATTTCGCGCGCTGCTACCGACGTCAGACGCTCATCACACAGCGTCACAGTCACTGGTAGGCGCTGCTCCATGACTCTATGCGCCAGCCGCCGCGCAAATTTGTGCGCCCGTTTAGAGAGCATGGAGCTGCTACCGTCCATATTGAGTGGTAAGCCGACCACCACCTTTGCCACGCCCCATACTTTTATGATACCCAGTAAGTTGTCCCAGTCAGGTTGACCATTGTTCATCGCCAAGATATCAAAGGCGCGCGCCGTTTCAGTAATGGTATTGCCTAAAGCCATGCCCATTTTTTTGACACCATAATCTAGCGCTAAGATCAGATGCGGTTTGACACTCGGTTCGGTAGCGCTCGGCTCGGCTGTATTATTATCGATATCGGTGGCGACATGGGGTGCTTGCGCGCCCTCATCGTCTCTCATCTCTGCGTTATCATTCATAAAAGAACGGTCTACCATAATCAAAAAAATTTCCTGTGTTGCAGCTTAGTAGCGAGCTTTGGTGTCTGGGTTTGGCTGAGTCACTGCAATCAAGCATGGCCGATATCGCTGCTTAAGTAGTCGAAATTTACGCCAATTTTGTCAGCAGCGATCTGCCAGCGCTCCGCAAACGGGGTATCAAACAACAAGTTGAGATCCGCTGGACACACCAGCCAGTCACCACTTGCAAGCTCACGCTCTAACTGGTCTTTGCCCCAGCTGGCATGCCCCAAGCACAGATGATAGTGACCAACGCCTTGGCCTGCGGCGATACGCTTGAGGATATCTTGGCTGGTGGTGATACAGACATTCTCTGAAATAGCAAACGACGATGCCCACTCCGGCTGGCCAGTATGCAGCACAAAACCGACCTCAGGATACATCGGCCCGCCTTCTAAGGCCACGTCTTCCATCACTTGCGGGTCGGTCACTTCGATGCTCAGATTCTCTAATAGCTTGCCCACGCGCGACTGCTCTAAGGGACGATTGACCATCAGACCAAGCGCGCCATGTGCATCGTGACGACAGATATAAATCAGCGCCTGCTCAAACCGTGGGTCTGGCAGCTCTGGTGCCGCGATTAAGAAATGATGGGTCAAATTGGCTTTAGACATAGAAGCAACTGCAACCTAATAATAAAATCAATAATAAAAAGATAAAGACATTACTACATTAAAAACACAACCACACCGGCAAGAGAAGGTTATATGGCGATGATGACCAAAAAAATCAACCAAAGCAAATATTTAGCAGCAGTTTGATTTTAGTGGTCTCGCTCTCAATGGTTTTTTAGCCCTGCGCTCGCTGTTTTAAAATAGGCTAACGATATCCCCCTATGCAGAGCAGAGAGGGCACTGTGCAGGATAGCAAACGCCTTATTTGACATCCGTTAGTAAGCTACGAGCGTGATCACGAGTGACCTCCGTGATGGTCACGCCGCCCGACATGCGTGCCAGCTCATCGACTTGCGCGCTATCTGTCAAGATGACCAGCTCACTTTCGGTTTGCTCGTCATGATGTTTTTGTACCAAGATATGTTGGTGCGCTTGCGCGGCGACCTGTGCTTGGTGCGTGATGGCCAGTAGCTGCTGAGTCTGCCCCAGTTTACGCAGGAGCTCACCGACCACCTGCGCGGTGCCGCCACTGATACCGACATCGACCTCGTCAAAGACCAACATAGGCTTGGCGGCATCATTGTCCGCATTGGTGGCTTGTAGCACTTGCATCACCAGTGCCATTCGCGACAGCTCCCCACCTGAAGCGATTTTATGCAGCGGCTGCATAGGCATACCGACATTGGCGCTAAACAACAAATCGATATCATGACAACCTTGCGCATTATATTGGCTTGGGTCGAGTTTTTTGGTAAAGACAAACTCACAGCGCGCATTGGGTAGCGCTAGTGGCTGCAGCTGCTGGACCAGTTGTTTGCTGATATGTGGCGCGGCTTTTTCGCGTGCTTTTTGGAGTTTGGTGGCCAGCAGCAGATATTGCTGCCACGCTTGCTCGATTTGCGCGGCCATGGCATCACTACTTGGTTCGTTTTCTAATTGTTCTAACTGCGCTTGCCAGTGGTTGGCTTCCTCAATCAAATCAACGGCGGGTAAGCCGTGCTTGCGCGAGAGGCGATGACCGAGGCTGATGAGAGTGTCTAAGGTTTGCAAGCGCTCAGGGTCGGGCAGTTGTTGTTCGGCATAGTCTGATAGTAATCCTGTGACTTCGGTGATTTGCTGCTGAGCTAGATGTAGCTGCTCTGAGGCTTGCTCAAACGTCTGACTGACTCCCAGTTGATTATCACACAGCTTGATCGCTTGTCCAAGCAGGGTCATGACGTCTGGCTCATCGGTATCGTTGTCGAGCAGATGCAGACCATGACTGGCTTCCATCATCAAAGCTTCAATATTAGACAGCTCTTCGTGCTCAGCTTCGATGTCGGTATAATCAACAGCAAGGAGCGGCTCGATGTCTGCCAGCTGGCTTTGTAACAGCTGGATACGGTCATGGCGCAGCGCTTCGCGGCTGGCAATCTCATCAGCGCGGCGTTTTAGCTGCTGATAGTGTTGATAGCTGCTCGCGGTTTGCGCAGCCAGTGTGGTGGTTTGTGCCATGGCATCCAACCACTGCACCACAAACTGCGGCTTTAGCAGTGCTTGCTGGGCGTGCTGGCTATGAATATTGACCAACAGTGTACCGAGGCTCTTTAGCTCAGCTAAGCTGACGGGCGTACCATTTAACCAAGCCTTTGAGCGCCCTGTTTGGCTAAGCTGGCGACGAATCAACACATCTGGCTCATCTAAGGCGCGATCATGCTCGGCAAACCACTCTGCGACAAGTGCATTGTTTGCCACATCAAACTGAGCATAGATATCGGCATGTGCCGCCCCATGTCTGATCATGGCGCTGTCGGCTCGCTCACCTGCACACAACGACAGCGCATCGAGCAGCAGCGACTTACCGGCACCTGTCTCACCG
The DNA here is from genome assembly GCF_001921755.1 of Psychrobacter sp. Rd 27.2. NCBI lineage: Bacteria > Pseudomonadati > Pseudomonadota > Gammaproteobacteria > Moraxellales > Moraxellaceae > Psychrobacter > Psychrobacter sp. Rd 27.2. Next base: position 144,122 of record NZ_MRYB01000004.1, read on the forward strand.
GTGATGACGTTAAAGCCTTCCGCCATACTCAGCTCATGCTGAGCGATCAATGCAAACTGATGTAAAGTGAGTGATACTAGCATCAACGCCTCTCATGACAGACAATGAGTTTCACCGATTATTTAGATGAAGTCATCGCTAAAATAGAATAAATACAACGATAAAATGGCTCGTTTATGGTACTCAATAGACTATAGTGATTGGCAAATATTATGGTGGCAAACGCCGCTAAATACAAATCATAAAGCCGCGCAATAACATAAATCTCTGCAGCCCGCTTTGGATAAAGTCAGCGGCCCACCGGTGGCACCTCTTGCGCCTGCCGCAACATTTTCCTTGCCCCTGTAACAAACTTTATAGATATAATGTGGTAGCATAATCTCACATAATGACAAACGCTTGCTAGCTTGTTTTATGCTTGTCGTCTGATAATGATAAGTCATCTTATCGTAATATCTCATCGATACCATAGTCGGCATACGCGGGTAGGCATCTTAAGTTGTCAACCAGATGTCAACCAGATATTAAGGCTGATGTCAGTATGTGTGCGAGTCTGTGTCCGCGATTGGGCAAAGACTGTCACTCGATCGAATACAGCACATTTATATAGTAGGCTAGGCCGCTTGCAATGCTGATTCATAAAGTCATTTCATCTGTACTTATTTTTTAGTTTTACCATAATTATTTGATAAGGAAGCCACTATGACAGCGGCGCAATTTACCAATGTAACAGTCAATGCTCATGCGACGGTCTCTTATGATGGTCGTTGCTCAAGCCATACCATTATGTTTGAGGATGGACGTCATAAGACGCTAGGCATCATCTTACCTTGTGATAATTTGGTGGAGCATTATCATTTTAGTACCAATACTTCTGAGCGTATCGAGATCACCAGCGGGGAGTGCGAGGTCAAAATAAATGGTGAGGAAGCGTTTAGCTACTACCGTGCAGGCCAGTCATTTGTGGTCGAAGGCAACAGCGGCTTTAACCTCAGAACCGAAGAGATCGTACAGTATATCTGTCATTTAGAAGGCTAAAGACGCATACACTAAGCCATTGGCGCAAGTCCGCGCCTACCTGCATTTTGCTAGATAATCTACATATAGTCTTCTTAGCAAAATCAACCAAATTAGGTACTCATCAAGCGTCACCCCAAATAAAAACCTCAATCGATCGCGGATAAACCATATCAGTCGGTATGGTTTATTTGTTTTTGATGAGGCTGCACTGTTTTTTTTATTGTTGTTTTTTATCGTTACTTCTTATCGCTTTAGCGATATCCATTTGATACTTAAGTAGGCCTATTATGGCAAAACCCATTTATTTTTATGGCATTCATGCAATTGATGCCTTACTCAAATATCGTCCGCTCGATGGTCTTAGCTTGTTTGTCCAACAAGGCCGTGACAGCGACCCTCACGTGCAAGCAATCATGGCCGAAGCCGAGGCCAATGGCATCAGTATTCAGCCCACACAAAAAGACAAGCTGACCCAGATGTGTGGCAGCCCGCAGCACCAAGGCGTGGTGCTTAATGCCCGCCCTCTAGGTTTTGCTGACGAAGCGCTGCTAGACACCATCGCGGGGCGCGAGCAGTGTTTGTTGCTGATACTCGATCAAATCACTGATGCGCATAACTTCGGTGCGTGTTTGCGTACGGCTGTTGCGATGGGCGTGGATGCGGTGGTTTGTCCAAAACATCACGCCGCCAGCCTCACCCCAACAGTGGCAAAAGTCTCTGTAGGCGCCGCTGAGCTGATGCCGATTGTCAGTGTGACCAATTTGGCGCGTACGCTTGACCACATCAAAAACGCTGGTGTATTTGTGTTTGGTACGGCGCTTAGTGATGCGGCCAAGCCCATACATGCAGCGGACTTGACCGGCAAAACGGCCATTATCATGGGTTCAGAAGGAGAGGGCATGCGCCGGTTGACCACAGAGCGCTGTGATGAGCTGGTCTATATCCCGATGTCGGGCAATGAGCATGGCAACTTACAAAGCCTAAACGTCAGCGTGGCTACCGGTATGGCGCTGTATGAGGTCAATCGGCAGCGTACTTTAGCTGCTGGGCAAGCGTAAGATAGTTTTGGTGTAGCGGCTCCAGCTGTGCATACAGAGCCGCTAGGTCGCGATCGTTTAAGATGACATCATCAGCGTGACGGTTGCGCGCTTCGCGGCTTAATTGATTGACCATGATGGCTTTGATCTTTTGGACACTTTGCTCATCACGCTGGCTGGCGCGCTCAAGTTGGGTGTCTTCGCTGGCATCAATCACCAGTACTCGTTGGCACAAGTTTGCCAGCCCCGCTTCTGCCGCCTCTATGAGTAGCGGCGCGGACAGCACCACATAAGGCGAAGTGCTAGCGGCTAGCTGTGCTTTTGCCGCTTCTCTTATCGCTGGGTGAGTAATGGCTTCAAGCTCGATGAGCGCTTCGGGATGGGTAAAAACGTGCGTACGCACCGCCGCTCTGTCCATCGAGCCGTCGCCATTTAACACCCAATCGCCAAATTTTCTTTGAATTTTGCGCAATGTCGCGCTGCCTTTTGCCACCACTTCATGGGCGATCACATCAGCATCGATAATATCGATGCCTTGCTGCGCAAACCAGTCACTAGCAGCAGACTTGCCACTACCGATACCGCCTGTCAATCCGACCACCAGTGTCTTGCTTTGCTTTTGGTGGGTTTGCGGCTTGTGAGAATAAGGTGAAGCGTTAGCGTTTGACATAATAATGACTTATCTGACCGATATGATAAAGATGAAAACGTGCGCAGTTGTTTTGCCCCATCTGTGCTGATGATTTGAGGCTGGCACAAAGATGAGAGAGGTAAGCGCCATTGCCACTTACCCTGCTACTTTTACAGTATGTTTTTTAGAACGTATGGTAAAACTCACGCCTGTTTTAGTAAGTATACATGCCTAAGTACCAACTGACGATATCTGTGCCATATAATAAGGCGACAATACCGGCAATAGCAATGTAAGGGCCGAAGGCAAAGGGTCTGCTCTCGCCTTGTTTTTTCATTAAGATCAGCCCGACGATAGAGCCGAGCAGGGAGGACAGTAAGATGATAAGCGGTAGCATCATAGGCCCCAGCCAAGCGCCCAATACGGCCAACAACTTAAAGTCGCCCTGACCCATGCCGTGTTTTTTGGTGATCAAATAAAACAGCTTTACCACCACCCATAATGACAAAAACCCCAACAGCAACCCCCAAATAGACTGGCTGGGTGAGACAAACCAGCCTTGGCTGTTGACTGCTAGACCTAGCCCCGCCAAAGGGAAGGTTAAGCGATCAGGGAGGAGCTGAGTATCAAAATCGATACCGGTTAAGGCGATTAGCGTCCATACTAAGACCAATGCCGATAAGCCTGTTGCACTCACCCCAAATTGATAAATGATCAGCACAGAGAGTAGGGCGGTGATCAGCTCCACCAGCGGATAGCGGATACCGATGGCGGCGTTACAAGCAGCGCAGCGCCCGCGCAGCATCAGCCAACTGATCAAAGGGATGTTTTGATACCAGGTGATTTTATGAGCGCAGTGCGGGCAGCGCGACGCCGGCCGACTCAAGGTAATTGCGCTGTCGCCTGCGACGATACGGGTCAGTGGCTGCGTATGTTCGCGCGGCATGTCTGCCTGCTCAGCCAGAAACTGACTACATTCTTGTCGCCAGCTTGCAAACATCATCAGCGGGAGCCGATGGATGACCACATTTAAAAAACTACCGACACAAAGCCCTAATAACCCAAATACGACCAAAGCCACGGTCGTATTGTCTTGTAATAACTGTATAAATTGCATGAAATCGCAGTCCTTGAGTGAGGTATTAGCCGACCACTGAGCCCATTTGGAAGATCGGTAGATACATCGCAATCACGAGGCCACCGACCAATACCCCAAGCACCGCCATAATCATAGGCTCCATCAAACTGGTCAGGCCATCAACCGCGTTATCGACTTCGCTTTCATAATAGACAGCCACCTTGTCTAGCATCTCCTCTAAGCTACCAGACTCCTCACCGATACCGACCATCTGTATGGCCATACTGGGAAATAAATTGGTAGAACGTATCGAAAACTGTAACTGCTGACCGGTAGAGACGTCGTTTTTGATCTGCTGAGTGGCATTATAAAACACCACGTTGTTGGTCGCGCCTGCTGTGGAGTCCAGCGCATCGATGAGCGGTACCCCAGCGGCAAAAGTCGTTGAGAGGGTGCGGGCAAAGCGGGCGATAATCGCTTGATAAGCAATATTACCAAACACAGGTACCTTCAAAACAGCGCGGTCCAAAAAGTCACGGAATTTTTTGGAGCGTTTTTTCGCTTCTGAAAACCCGATAATGGCGCCGCCGATGAGCACAATCAAAACAAACCACCATGACTGCATCCACTCAGACATGCCCACCACCATTTGGGTAAAGGCGGGCAGCTCAGCGCCAAAAGACTCAAAAAGATCAGAGAACACAGGTACCACTTTGATGAGCAAAATCATGGTCACGATGACGGCGACGATAATAACGGCAATCGGGTATTTGACCGCTTTTTTGATTTTGGCTTTGAGCATCTCGCTTTTTTCTTTATAAGTAGCCACCCGCTCGAGCATGGTCTCAAGCGAGCCTGATTGCTCACCAGAATCAACCAACGAGCAAAACAGGTCATCAAAGTAGCGCGGATGCTTGCGTAGGGCAGAGGCAAAGGTACCACCAGATTCGATATCAGATTTTATTTGCAATACCAAATCTTTCATACTGGGATTGTCTAATGAGTCAGCGACAATCTCAAAAGACTGCGTCAAAGGCACGCCAGCTTTCATCATGGTGGCCAATTGACGAGAAAAAATCGCGATATCGATGGGTTTAATGGCTTTTTTAAACGTATAAAGCGGCTTGGGTTTTTTCTTGATGCCCTTAACCGTAATACCCTGTTTGCGCAAGGTGGCTTTGGCCAGCTCTAAGCTGCGACTGGTGGTCTCGCCTTTTACTTTTTGTCCGCGCCGGTTTACGCCATCGTAGACAAAGTCTGACAGCATGTCGGTCTTCGCTTTTGCCATGTTTTTACCCTCAAAAATTGTCTTATTAGATATTGCAAATATATAAACGATGGTTCGCCAATAACCTTGACTTTAGCCACTTTTATAACAGTGGTTTTATGGCACTGCTCTTGTAAATACAACTGGGCATAGCGTAGTAGCGATAGCATAACCTTTTGCATTCCCTACTTTCCCTACTTTATTTTAGCCTAAAAAACCAGTGCTCATCTGTTTTATTTTGAAACATATCTGGTAGATATTATTGCTAGTTTATAAAAGAAAAGCCATACCTACTTATGACTGGCAAATGATGACCAAAATTACTGCTGGTGTCTTTGATAAAAACATCATTTAGCAATGACGCGGTATGCTCCTCTCTAACGCGATGAGAGTTGGTGCTATTCAGAGGTTACTCGCATCATCTCTTGAATACTGGTCACCCCTTGTAATACCTTTAAAATGCCAGAGCGGCGCAGGTCGCGAAAGCCGTTTTTGAGCGCAGCATCTTTGATATCCATGGCATTGCCATCCTCCATGATGATGCGAGAGATGTCTGGGCTGACCTTCATGACTTCATAAACACCCACTCGGCCTTTATAGCCTTCACGGCATTCATTACAGCCGACAGGCTCATAAATGACGTTGTCTGGATCATCTAGATCGGCATCAGTAAAGCCAAGCTCAAGCAAGCTTTGCCGCGGTACGTTGATGGCTTTTTTGCAGTTTTTACACAAGCGCCGTGCCAAACGCTGAGCAATGACCAAGTTGACAGAGGTGGCAATGTTAAAAGAAGCCACCCCCATATTGCGTAGACGCGTCAACGTCTCAGGGGCAGAGTTCGTGTGCAGGGTTGAGAGTACCATGTGGCCTGTTTGCGCCGCTTTTATTGCAATCTCCGCAGTCTCTAAATCTCGAATCTCACCGACCATGACGATATCGGGATCCTGACGCAAAAACGACTTCAAAGCATTGGCAAAGGTTAGGCCAACTTTTGGGTTGACGTTGACCTGATTGATGCCTTCAAGGTTGATCTCCACTGGATCCTCGGCAGTGGAGATATTGGTTGCTCCCGTGTTGAGGATGTTGATACCAGTATATAGCGATACGGTTTTACCAGACCCTGTCGGACCTGTGATCAACAGCATGCCCTGCGGCTTATGAAGAGCCTCTAAAAACATCTCTTGCTGATCTGGCTCATAACCTAAGGCATCAATCCCGAGCATGGCCGATGAGGGGTCCAAAATACGTAGTACGATTTTTTCGCCAAACAGCGTCGGCAAGGAGTTTACCCGAAAGTCGATGGCTTTGTTTTTTGACAGTTTTAGTTTGATACGGCCATCTTGCGGGATACGGCGCTCAGAGATGTCCATTTGTGACATGACCTTTAGGCGTGCTGCGATCTTACCGGCAAGCTGGACAGGCGGGCTGGCCATTTTTTGCATGACCCCATCGACACGAAAGCGTACGCGGTAGGTCTTTTCATAGGGTTCAAAATGCAGATCTGAAGCTCCCATACGAATGGCATCCACCAGCATCTTATTGACAAACTTAACGACAGGGGCCTCATCGACGCTATCACTGAGCTTGGTCTCGCCCTCGTCAGCCGCGTCATCCCCTTCTTCAAAACCGACGTTTAAATCGCTATCAGAAAAGCTATCAAAGCTTTGCATACTGTCTGCATAAAGCGCTTCGATGCGTTTTTTGAGCTTATCTTCTTCGACCACCACCGTTTCGATAGACAGCCGCGAGTTAAATGCAATGGCATCAATGGCATCGATACGTGTTGGATCACTTAAAGCGACAAACAAACGCTGACCGCGCTTAAACAAAGGCAAGGCATTAAACTTACGGACGATTTTTTCATCGACCAAGTCTTTAGGGATGACATCGAGGCTCAGAGCGTCTAAATCAAACAAAGGATCGCCAAAAGCTTGTGAGAGCATTTGTGCCAAGTGATAGGCGTCGGCCAGCTTGTTGTCTACCAAGTATGACACCAGTCCTATTTGCTGCTGCTGCGACTCGGTTTGTGCGGTTTTCATATTTGCTTCGCTAACGATACCTTCGCTAATCAGCTGCTGCGCTAAACCACCATATTTGCTGGTTGTGATAGACATGACGACCTCTCCTCAATAACAAACGTTTGTATCGTTATCTGCTGTTGCACGAATAAATAGGTAGTAAACGAATGCTACTATGCAGTTTTTTTGGGTATTAGGGTAATAATATAGAACATTACTTTAGTTTAAAGAACTTATGGCAACTATTAAACTGTTTATTGACGACACCAAAAAGATAATAAGGGGTCAATAAATAGCGCCAGATGGCTTAGTGCGGTCAGCCGCTGCAGCCATATCCAGCCATGACAGCCGATGTAGCACCATACTATAGCAGTTGTGAATTATTTGTTATACTGGCGCGCACATTAGCCGAATTGGCATAAATACTTAAGACAGGGTAACTACAGATGCAAGCTTGGGTAATTGGTAATTGGAAACAAAATCCTGCAACGAGCGATGATGTCCAGACATTATTAAGCGATTTATTGGCGACTGCTGATAAAGATGACGGTGCCAATAGCGCTGGCTGCCAGTTAATGGTGGCTCCTAGCTGTATCCACTTGGCCGGTGTCAGCGACCATCTACAAGACAGCTCAGTATTGTGTGCTGCGCAAGATATCAGCGCGCATAGTGGCACTACAGGTGCCTATACAGGGGATTGCTCAGCGCAGCAGGTGTCAGACGCTGGCGCAACTTGGACATTACTTGGCCACTCTGAGCGCCGTCAGTATCATCAAGAGACGCATGCTTGTTTACTCAGTAAAATGACCCATGCGTTTGACCAAGGCCTAGGCGTGGTATTTTGTATTGGGGAGACACAAGCACAGTATGACGCTGGACAAACACTTGCGGTTATCGATGAGCAGCTCACCGTCATAAAAGACATACTAACGCAGCAGCCTGCGCTTGCTGACACCTTGTTCGATCGCCTTATCATCGCTTATGAGCCAGTATGGGCCATCGGCACAGGTAAAGTGCCTACCGTGGCCGAAGTCAGCGCGACGCATCAGCATATCAAGCAGACGGTCGCAGGCTACGGGGAAGCATTGGACAATATCACAGTATTATATGGAGGTAGCGTCAATGCTGACAATGCCGATAGTTTTGCGGCAGATGCTATGATTGATGGCGCACTGGTCGGCGGCGCTTCATTAAAAGCTGCCAGCTTTTTGGCAATTGCGCAAGCTTTTGGCAATGGGCAAGCTTTTGGCAATGGGCAAGCCTAAGGCGTCTGACACTACGCCGAACATCGCAACTGGATCACTGTTATGTATAGTGATGCTGGTACTGACGGGCACTATAAACATACGGTTATGGTAAGGTCATCATTTGTATACAAAATGTCTTTATCAGTTGATAAAAGTGGGTTTAACAGTGCCCTTGTAATCGTGTACAATGCGCCTTATTTATATAATCTCATATATAAGCGGTCGGGCAGTGACTTTTGCGCGAAGTCGCCTCTGTGCTTTCATAGTAAGTAAAGTAGAGTTAGTAGGTAACGTAAAAGGTTAGCAATAGAAAGTTAACATTGTTATTTGCTAATGGTCCGGATTTTGAAGTCGCCTTGTTAGATTGTCGCTTTGTTAGACTCAAGTCAGCTTATATATTGATTCTTAGATTTATTTTCCGTTATCAGTCGTCATTACGCGGCAAAAGAGGCCAGCATGTTTACGTTTATATTAGCCCTGCATATTATTGTGGCGATTGCCATGATTGGCTTGATTTTGATACAGCATGGTAAAGGGGCAGACGCTGGGGCTTCTTTTGGTGCAGGCTCGTCTGGTACCGTCTTTGGGGCGGCAGGCTCCGCAAACTTTTTGACGCGAGCGACTGCTGTTTTGACAGTGATATTTTTTATCACCAGTATGACACTCGCGGTACATGCGCGTAAGCAAGCAGAAGATCAGTTTCGCTTAGATGCACCTGTGTCAGCGCCGCAAACGCCGCGCCCTTTGACTCAAAACCCTCAATAACGGCTGGCTCACTATCGGCCTATAGGGGAAGCCTTGTAGGCAATAGAGTAGTAAATGGCTGGTTTTTATGGATTGGGGTTTGAATGACGGTCTTTTTTTCAGCAGTACTTGCTATTTTTAGACGTTAGATTTACAATGCCTTTTCTGTTTTTCGCAGTCCAGCTTTAGAGTGGCTTATATAGACACTCAATAAGCTAAATGGCAAGTAAAGGCAGTAAAAAACGCGATTGTGGTGGAATTGGTAGACACGCCATCTTGAGGGGGTGGTAGCGCAAGCTGTGGGGGTTCAAGTCCCCCCAATCGCACCAAGTTTTATGACGCAGCATGACGTCAGGGCAGATTTTTTGATGATAAATGGCTTGTTTAAATTTTATTTAAAATAAGCATTGACAATCATACAAACCTTCCCTATAATATGCGTTCTAGATTGATGCGGGGTGGAGCAGTCTGGTAGCTCGTCGGGCTCATAACCCGAAGGTCGTTGGTTCAAATCCAGCCCCCGCTACCACTTTTTATACTGATGTTTTGTACACTAAATTTGTCAGTAACGATTAACCCACCATAATGTTTGTGGGTTTTTTTGTATCTGAAGGTCAGTGTTATCGCGGTATCTATCCTACTTATGCTAAGCTCTATGTCTATAGAGCACGATACGGGTCGTCACTTGCCGCCATTGGCACGATTGTTTCGTAAGCACACTATCTTTTATTCCCCACTCCTTTATCGATAGTACTGCTTTATGAATAATAAAAGCAATGTTTGGCTGAGCTTGATGTTTTTTTTGCTCAGCCTTATATAAACGCGCATACATACAACGATCTGTCTTGGTTTACAATATATGAGTATGACTCATCACGGTGAGTGATTATCATCGGTAAACGATCAGCATAACTTTAATAGAGTTTGTGAGTATGATAGATAAGTGAACAGGAAAATATAAATAAATTATGAAACTTTCGACCAAAGTTGCAGAACTGACCAATATCATCGCGCCTGCAGTTGCTGCTTGTGATGTGGCGCTATGGGGCATAGAGTTTGCGCCGCAAGGCCGTCGCTCATTGCTGCGTATTTATATCGAAGCACTGCCAGAAGAGCAGGCTCAGGGCAAACACGTCACTATCGAAGACTGTGCGGCGGTGAACCATCAAGTCAGCGGTATTCTTGAAGTGCATGATCCCATCGCAGGTGAGTACGTCTTAGAGGTGTCATCGCCTGGTTTTGATCGCGCGTTTTTCTCAGATGAGCAAATGCATGCGTATGTTGGTCAAACCATCAGCCTACGTTTGATCCAAGCGATCGGGACAGGTGAGCAAAAACGCCGTAAAGTGACAGGTACGCTAGACAGTATCGATGCCACTTCATTGAAGTTGACGGCCGCTGATGGCGAGCAGTTTGATATTGCGTTAAGTAATATTGATAAAGCCAATCTGGTATACGAAGATGCTTAGGTGGCCTACCTGAGCGACTGCACAAATGACCTAGATGGTTTATGGTGAAAAACAACGTTAATACATTAATGATAAAATTTAAGTCAATTAAAAAATGATAGGACAGGTATAGCATGAGTCGTGAAATCTTAACGGTAGTAGAAACTGTCAGTAATGAAAAGGGCTTAAATCCTGAAGATATCTTTGAAGCTATAGAAGATGCTTTGGTGGTATCAACCAAGAAAAAAGTATATACCGAGCAGCCAGAAGTGGCGGTGCGCGTATCAATCGACCGTGCAACTGGCGACTATGATACTTATCGTTATTGGACAGTGGTTGCCGATGAAGATCACGAAATGCCTGCGTGTCAGTTGGCCATCAGTGACTTAGATCAAGACGAGTGGTCCATCGGTGACATCAAAGAAGAGCAGATCGAGTCGATTGAGTTTGGCCGTATCGCTGCCACACAAGCCAAACAAGTCATTATTCAAAAGATCCGTGAAGCGGAGCGTGCACTGGTTGCAGACGCTTTTGAGCCACGTATCGGTGAGATGATGTATGGCGAAGTAAAAAAACAAACTCGTGATGGCTATATCATCGACTTAGGTGATAATGCCGAAGGCTATTTATCACGGGATCAGATGTTGCCTCGTGAGCAGTTACGTCCAAAATCACGTATCAACGCTATTTTATATCATGTTAACCGTGAAAACCGCGGTGCACAGTTATTGTTATCACGCACGCACCCTGAGATGCTTTCAGCCTTGATGCAAAAAGAAGTGCCTGAAATTGCAGAGCAAATCATCGAAATCCGTAACGTCGCTCGCTTGCCTGGGACTCGTGCTAAAATAGCAGTCAAGACCAACGACCATCGTATTGATCCAGTTGGCGCTTGTATTGGTATGCGTGGTACGCGTATCCAAGCGGTGCAGCAAGAGCTCGATGGTGAGCGTATCGATGTGGTGGTGTGGTCAGATGACCCAGCCCAATTTATCATCAGTGCGCTAGAGCCAGCCGATGTTAGCAGTATCATCCTCGATGAAGATACCCAAACCGCTGACATTATCTTTAGCACCAACGACCAGCTCGCGCGTGCGATTGGCTCACAAGGTCAAAACGTCCGTCTGGCCTCAGAGCTGACTGGTTATAAGCTCAACATGATGCTAGAAGAAGAGTATCAGCAGCGTCAAGAAAACGAATCCAAAGCCTTTATTGAGCTGTTTTATGAGCGTTTGGAGGTCGATCATGATCTGGCACAAGCGCTGGTGGATATTGGCTTTACCAGTATCGAAGAAGTCGCCTACGTACCTGTAGAGACTTTTTATGATATCGAAGGTTTGGATGACGAAGCGATTGACATCATTCAAGAGCGTGCAAAAGAAGTGGTCATCGCAGATGAGCTGGTCAAACAACAAAACATGAAAGAGCCAAGTCAAGAGCTGCAAGATCTTGAAGGTATGACGGTCAGCTGGGCCTATAAAATGGCACAAAAAGACATCATTACCGTAGATGACTTGGCAGAACAAGCCGTCTTCGATTTAGAAGATATCGAAGGATTAGATTCTGAAACTGCAGGAAAACTCATCATGAAAGCTCGGGAATCTTGGTTCGATGAATAAGCGGTAACTGCATATCGCTGTCTTTTGGTGATATGCTATTGATAATAAAGCGCTGATAACAGGCACTCATACCGTCACAGGCATTATTGCCGTATCAATACGGACAGATGAGCGCATGAAATCAGCCTTACCCCAATCATTTGTAGCCAACAACTGAATTGAACATATAGCAAATAATAGACAGTAGGTGATAATAAATGGCAGATAAGACCGTCAAAGAACTGGCAGATATGGTAGGCAAAACCGCAAGTGCTGTAAGACAGCAACTGGTGGATGCTGGGCTGCCTGCTCGCGCAGAGGATGACCCAGTCACCGAGCTTGAGCAAGAGAAGTTGGTGACGTATTTAAAGCAAAGTCATGGTCAGCAAGAAAAGCGCCGTATTAGTCTGAAGTCTAAGACGACTAGCACCGCGCGTGTGACCGGCTCTTCAGGTAAGTCTAAGAGCGTCAATGTGGAAGTGCGTAAAAAGAAAGTCTTTGAAAAACCCAATCCAGAAAAGATGGCTGAAGAGTTGGCTGCTCGTGAGCAAGCCTTAATCGAAGCCCAAGCTCGTGCTGCTAAAGAAGCAGAAGAACGTGCTGCTGCTAAGAAAAAAGCAGAAGAGCGTCAAGCGGCAACGCTGGCCGCTATGCGTGCAAGCCTAGGTTCAAGCAAAAAGTCTGACGATAAAAACGACGATATTTCAGCCTCTGTGGTGGTAAAAAAAGGTGGCAAAGCAGCCGCTGAAGTGAAGCCAAAAGAGCAACCGAAGAAAAAAGCCGCTACGACCAAACCAAAGGTAGAAACCGCTGCTGAGCGTAAAGCTCGTGAAGCACGCGAAGCCGAGGAAGCGCGTCTGCGTGAAATTGAGGCAGAAACACGCCGTAAGCAAGCAGAAGAAGCGCAAAAGCGTACGCTTGAGCAAATGCGTAAAATGGCAGGCAAATATACCGATCGTGAGCCTGTGGCAGAAGTGCGTAAAGATGAGCCGTTGGCCGAAGGTCTGGTCGGTGATGCTCTAGAAGAGTCGTTTGAAAAAGAGCGCCGTGAGATCAAGCGTGGTGCTAGTAGCACGGGCGCTCGTGGCCGCCGCCGTAAAAACCAAGATGAGCGTGAATTCAAAAACCGCAAAAACGGTCTACGTTCAACGCAAGCCTCACAGCACAAGTTTGAAAAACCTGTCGAAAAAATCATCTATGACGTCGAAATCAGTGAGCATATCACTGTTGCAGATCTTGCGCAGCGTATGGCAGTCAAGGCTCGTGAAGTCATTAAATTACTGATGAAAATGGGTGAAATCGCTCGCGAATCAGACACCATCGACCAAGCGACAGCAAGTCTGCTCGTTGAAGAGATGGGCCACAACCCTGTCCCTGTCAGTGATACCAAGGTCGAAGACGATCTACAAGATGCTGTCGATGAGCGCAGCAGTAACGTGCAAACCCGTCCACCAGTTGTGACTATCATGGGTCACGTTGACCATGGTAAGACCTCATTGCTCGATAAGATTCGCGAGACCAAAGTAGCGACTGGCGAAGCAGGCGGTATCACTCAGCATATCGGTGCTTATCATGTTAAGACTGACCGCGGTGTGATTACTTTCCTTGACACCCCAGGTCACGCAGCATTTAGTGCCATGCGTTCGCGCGGCGCGCAAGCGACAGATATCGTCGTCTTGGTCGTGGCCGCTGACGACGGTATGATGCCACAAACAGCAGAAGCCATCGACCATGCGCGCGCTGCTGGTACGCCGATTATCGTTGCTATCAACAAAATGGATAAGCCAAGTGCTGACCCAGATCGCGTCCTCAATGAGCTGACGACCAAAGAAGTGGTGTCAGAAGATTGGGGCGGTGATACCCCAATGGCACGTATCTCTGCTAAGACAGGCGACGGTATCGACGAGTTATTAGAGCTTATCGGATTGCAAGCTGAGCTGATGGAGCTAGAAGCACCGCTTGATGGTTCAGCGCAAGGTGTGGTCATCGAGTCAAGACTAGAAAAAGGTCGTGGTCCTGTGGTGAGCGTGTTGGTCAAAAAAGGCACACTCAAGCAAGGCGACTTGGTATTGGCAGGTGAATACTACGGTAAAGTGCGCGCGATGACAGATGAGCGCGGTCAGCGTATCAAGTCAGCGGGTCCTTCTATTCCTGTCGAGATTTTAGGTTTACCTGAAACGCCAGCCGCTGGTAGCGAGTTCTTAGTCGTCACCGATGAGAAAAAAGCACGTGAAGTTGCGGACTTTAGAACCAATCGTGAGCGCGAGCGTCAACTCGAGCGTCAGAACAAAATGCGTTTAGAGAACATGTTTGATCAGATGGAACAAGGCGATGTATCGACCTTGAACATCGTGCTAAAAACGGATGTTCGTGGCTCATTAGAAGCCTTGCTGGCCGCCTTAAACGAATTATCAACGGACGAAGTCAAAGTCAGAGTGATCAGCTCAGGTGTGGGCCCTATCTCTGAATCTGATGTCACGCTTGCTGAATCTAGCGAAGCGGTATTGCTAGGCTTTAACGTCCGCGCCGATGCGACAGCACGCCGCAAAGCTGATGTCGCCAATATCGATATCCGCTACTATAGCGTCATCTATGGCCTAATCGATGATGTCAAAGCGGCAATGAGCGGTATGCTAGCGCCTGAACATCGCGAAAAAATCCTTGGTATCGCTGAGGTTCGCGAAGTCTTCCGCTCTAGTAAGTTTGGTGCCGCCGCTGGTTGTATGGTGGTCGAAGGTACAATCTACCGTAACAAGCCTATTCGCGTCTTGCGTGATGACAAGGTTATCTTTACAGGTCAGCTGCAGTCATTACGTCGCTATAAAGAAGACGTCAATGAAGTACGTACTGGTATGGAGTGTGGCCTTGCGGTTCGTGGTTATGATGTCGAAGCGGGTGATAAGATCGAAGTCTTTGAAATCCAAGAGTTTGCTCGTACTATCTAAAAACAAAGCTAGATACAAACACCCATCAGACCATAGGCTCTATCAGCCAAGTCTGAAAGGTGTAGTGGATAGACCGTAGTACAGAGGCCTAACAGGTACATCCTGCTAGGCCTTTTTTACCATAGATAAGTCCTCATGACCAAGTCACTTAATCAATAAAAATAAGCCATATTAACTAAGCCATACTCATATTAAGGTAATAACATGAATCAACGTTTACAACGCTTAGCCGATCAAATCCAGCGTGAGCTTGCCGTCCTTATTCGCGACGAAGTCAATGATCCGCGTTTGACCGGTTTTGTCACCATCTCTAGTGTCAAAGTCAGTCCTGATTTGGGTTACGCTGACATTTATGTCACTATCATGGAGCCAGGGCTCGATGATGCGATGACCAAGACCAATCATGAAGAGAGCATCAGTGTGCTCAATAAAGCAGCAGGATTTTTGCGCACCGAGCTTAGCCACAGCCTAAAAACGCGTACGACCCCGCGTTTGCGTTTTCACTATGATGAAGTGACAGCGCATGGTAATTATATGATGGATTTGATCAATCAGGCCGTCAGCAAAACCGAAAAAAACGAGCATGACGAGTAAGCCTATATTATGTCTATCCCAGCGAAGCAAAATGACAAGATAAAAGTCTCAGGGGTTATTTTGGTGGACAAGCCCTATGGTCTGACCTCGCAGCAAGTGGTGTCCAAGGTTAAGTATTTGTTTAAATCCCCAACCCATGACAGCAAAAAAGCAGGCCATACGGGAACGCTCGACCCCATGGCCACCGGTCTGTTGCCGATTTGTCTGGGAGAGGCCACCAAGTTTAGCCACTATCAGCTAGATGCCGACAAATCTTATCAAGCCACCATTTTGCTTGGCGGCCAGACAGATACAGGAGATGCTCAAGGTCAAGTAGTTGCAACGGCTTCTGTGCCGACATTTGATGCTGCCGCTTTAGAGGAGCTTGCCCAGCAGTTTTTAGGCGCGCAGCAGCAGATACCACCGATGTACTCTGCCCTAAAAAAAGACGGTAAAAAGCTCTATGAATATGCCCGCGCTGGCATCGACGTCGTGCGTGAGCCGCGAGATATTATTATCCGCTCTATTCGCCTAACAGCGCTCGATCATGAGCAGATTCAGCTAACCGTCACTTGTAGCAAAGGCACTTATGTGCGCGTGCTGGGTGAAGACATCGCTAAAGCGCTCGGCACACTCGGCCATCTCACCGCCCTGCGCCGCTTACAAGTGGGTAGCTTTAAGGTTGATAATGCCATCACTTTATCTGCTCTAGAAGATCTGCCATTGGCCGAGCGTTTCACGCAGCTGATGCCGATAGATGCCTGTATCGAGATACCTGCGCAAATGACGCTGACGGCCGAGCAATGTCAGCGTGTCCATATGGGACAGCGTCTAAATGTGTCTGCACAACTGACAGATGAGCTACAGGCTTATATATCCCAAAACATTCGCCAGTCTGCCAGCAGCCAAGTAGTAGAAGCTACTGCGGCTCACGAAACGACTGTCAGCAACACAGCTCTCGCCTCTGACGTACCAGTAGATATTCGTCTGCTAGATGACCAAGGTCAGTTTTTGGGTTTGGGTGCTGTCAGTCTAAACGGTAGGCTACAACCGAAAAAGCTTATTCAACGTTAATGTTACCGTTTTGGTTGATCAGCAGCTTATTGCCCAGTTGGCTTACTAACAGTTTACACTAATCACATATCGTCACATTTTATTGCAGGTTTCGCCTATGGTGAGACCTGTTTTTTTTGTACATTGATTAAGTCAGCGAGGGAAACGTGACATCATAATAATAAAAATACTCATAATAAAGATAATAATTAAGAGTTTTATTAAGATAAGAAAAAACAGGACGTTTGAATGGATTATAAAAATAATAATAAAGTATAAGAAAAATTAGAAACGCATTATAGTTTTACTATATAGGATTGAGAGGGAACATAGTAATAATTATTAATAAAAAATATAAGTAAATAAAAATAATGGATTATGATTTTGCTATCTAAAAATAAAATAATAAATACGTGGCTATAAATCGATAAAAAGTAGTTTCTAACAGAGACAACGATAAGGATACGGATAACGATGAAGACCATTGCTTTTTTATTACATAATCACTTTGAACAAGCCGAGTATGAAGATGTCAATAACCAGCTAAAAGATAAGGGTTATCAGACAGTGTTGATTACTACCAACAAAGACAAGCAAGTCCAAGCGATGCAGCAAGACGTTAATAAAGCAGATACGTTTACTGCTGATATTTTTGCTAGCGAAGCAGACGCGAACGACTATGACGCGTTGGTCTTGCCAGGCGGTACCGTCAATGCTGACACCATACGCGGCAAGCAAGACGCCCATCAGCTGATTCATGCTATTAATGATGCTGGTAAGCCTTTAGCGGTGATTTGCCATGCGCCTTGGGTGCTTATTAATACCGGTATCGCAAAAGGTAAGACGCTTACGGCTTATCATTCGCTAAAGACAGATTTGCAAAATGCTGGGGCAGACTTTGTAGACCAGACCGTACAAGTTGATGGTAATTTGATTACCTCGCGTAATCCAGACGATATTGACAATTTCGTTGCTGCTATTGACAAAGCATTATCGTAACTGTGTATGTGCAATATTTTGTCTATTACTTGTTCTGTTTAAAACGCTTCAACAGCTAACATTTACACTTATTTTACAATCAAGTTTTATTATCAAGAGGAAACTATCATGGCCAATTCAAATCCAAACGATACAAAGTTAGAACAACAACGCTCAGAATCAGCAAAGGCGGCACTAAAAAGCCAAACTGAAGATAATCATACAGAAGATTCTGAGGCGGCGGCTGATAGAATTGCTGATAATTTAGAAAATGTAAAAAAAGATCAGTAATCAATACAGCTTATTTATAGTTGAGTTTAGCTGTAACTAAACGGAAATAATAAAAATAGGAGGGATTATGAGTCAGTCCACAGATAATATGGATCAACAAGAACAAGAAATTGAAAAACTGGCTGAGGATATCAATCCACGTGAAGATGCGACGCCAGATAGCTTAGCAGAAGCCACCACGGTGCCTTTAGAGGACGATGAGCTGGGCGCGCATGCAACACAAACAGACGCAAAAAAATAGAAGCCTTTTATAGTCAGTTGAAAACAAAACTGTCATAAGTTCCAAAGCGCTACTGGGATGAATTTTTCGCAGCCTCTGTGCATACAGCACGCAAGTAAAATTTATACCAGTAGCGTTATAATATTTTTAAACTGAATCTACTATAGTTGGTCTAATAACTTATAGATCTACTGTCATCTTTTGACGCGTTTGAGTCGATTTGTATCCTTCGCTTTTTATCACAAACTAATATGAAAAACTGCTGCGGGTTCAGCAGTTTTTTGTTATAATTGCCGCCACATTTAAATTTGGTTTGAAGATAGCATTAGGCTTAAATTATTGCGCTCATAAGGAGCGAGATAGAGCCGTTACTTATCTGCCTTTTTTAGATGATGACCTTATGTGATTGAGCTTAGCGACACTAGGTCAACTCTAGTAATGCAGGGTTGTCCTGAATGCCGTATAAGCTGTTTTACTTTTTATTTTACTGCTTTATATACCGCTCAAATTCGAGCGTATTTAGAGCTTTTAGCATTGCCGGAGATATTTATGCTAACCAATACTGATCGCGAACAAATCATTGCCCAATACCAGCGCAGCGAAAACGACACGGGTTCTCCAGAAGTACAAGTAGCGTTGTTAAGTGCACGTATCAATGATTTGCAAAACCATTTTAAAGAGCACAAAGCTGACCATCATAGCCGCCGTGGCCTTATCCGTATGGTGAACACGCGTCGCAAATTGCTTGATTACCTAAAAGGTAAAGATCTTGGTCGCTATACCACTCTTATTAGCCAGTTAGGTCTACGTCGTTAATACAGCGACGATAGTACGAGCGCTCATTCAGATAAGTGACGCCCCTTTAGGCGCTAACTGTCAAGTTTCTAGCAGAGCGCGTCACACTTACTTGCTGATATCGATACAATAGATTTTTCTAAAAACGGTGTGGAATAGTTTCACGCCGTTTTTTTATGCTTATTTATAAGAAGTTAAGAAGTAATACTGTCTGCATCGGTGATGCGTGTGGCACGTGTGCTGTGTGTTATTCTTACTGTCTGTTATAGTGATAATGGTCGATCATCAGCGGTGGACGTACCGTTTTGTAATTGATTGGTCAATAGCCACAAATCACTGTAAAATAATGCATTGTTAACTTGATGGCTTAGCGGTTGTTAGATAGAGGACTTGCCAGTGGGTAGGGTGTTTATGCAGGGAGTGCCAATAAGGCAGTCATCATAAATATATTGCACAAGGTAGCATAAGATGCAGGCAGCTAAGCGCGCTGCATTGGTTTTAGATAATAGATCGATCAAACGATAGTAAGACCACATCTGCACAGCCACATATACATACCAGCAAAATATCTGTGGCAGGCATGGATACAAAGATCGTAATGAGATATGCCGCCGCGGCGATGACATAGCAAACGATGTCAGTCAGCGAACGGCTATATTCAAAGAATTTTAATGACAGATATCAGCTTTATACGATGCTGATATTAGTTTTTGTCAGTCAACATTAGGAAGATTATATGACAATGTTTAATACTATTAAGCGCGAATTTCAGTATGGCGACCAGCAGGTTGTCATCGAAACAGGACGTGTGGCTCGTCAAGCCAACTCTATTTTGGTTCATATGGGCGGGGTGACTGTCCTTGTAGCAGCGGTAGTAAAATCAGAAGCCAAAGAAGGTCAAAACTTCTTTCCGCTCACCGTAAACTATCAAGAAAAAATGTATGCCGCGGGTAAAATCCCAGGCGCTTATGGCAAACGTGAAGGCCGCGCTAGCGAGTTTGAAACCCTTACCTCGCGTCTTATCGACCGTCCGATTCGCCCGTTGTTTCCTGAAGGTTATGTAAACGAAATCCAAATTACCGCCACCGTGGTGTCATCAGACAAGACTCAGTCTGCTGATATTGCAGCGCTTATCGGTGCGTCAGCGGCGCTTGCTATCTCTGATGCGCCATTTAATGGCCCTGTCGCGGCAGCGCGTGTTGGTTTTATCAATGGTGAATATGTACTCAACCCAACGCTTGAGCAGCTAGAGAGTAGTGATCTGGATTTGGTGGTTGCCGGTACCAAGTCAGCAGTATTGATGGTAGAGTCTGAGGCCGCAGAGCTGTCAGAAGATCAGATGTTGGGCGCTGTGTTATACGGTCATCAGCAGCAGCAAATCGTCATCGACAATATCGCCTCTTTGGCAGAAGAAGTCGGCACTGCCAAGCAAGAGTTTGCGGCACCTGAGCGAGATCAGACGCTTGAGAGTAGCATGAAATCGCAGTTTGGTGAGCAAGTGGCTGATGCCTATACCATCACCAACAAACAAGATCGCTATAGCAAACTTGATGACATCAAGAATGCTGCCATCGAAGCGCTGGCAGGGGATAGCGAATCAGAAGACTACGACAGCAAAGTCTCTGAGATAAAAGACATCTACGAAGATCTGAAATACCGCACCGTTCGTGACAATATCTTATCAGGCAAGCCGCGTATTGATGGCCGTGACCTTGAGACCGTGCGTGCGTTAGACGTGCAAGTTGGCGTATTGCCTTATACCCACGGTTCTGCGCTATTTACGCGTGGTGAGACGCAGGCGCTAGTAACCACGACGTTGGGTAACAGCCGTGATGTCAATATGATTGATTCACTAAGCGGTACGATTCGTGATCATTTCATGCTGCATTACAACTTCCCGCACTTTTCTGTCGGCGAGACAGGCCGTGAAGGTATCCCTAAGCGCCGTGAGATCGGTCATGGTCGCCTAGCGCGCCGCGGTGTTCAAGCCATGCTACCAGACAGCGAGCGCTTCCCGTACGTCATTCGTGTGGTATCAGAGATTACCGAGTCAAATGGTTCGTCTTCTATGGCGTCTGTGTGCGGTGCCAGCTTGGCATTGATGGATGCTGGCGTGCCTCTAAAAGCCCCTGTGGCAGGTATTGCCATGGGTCTGGTAAAAGAAGGCGATCGCTTTGCTGTTCTATCAGATATCTTAGGTGATGAAGATCATTTGGGCGACATGGACTTTAAAGTGGCGGGCTCAAAAGACGGTATCACTGCACTGCAGATGGATATCAAAATCGAAGGCATCACCCCTGACATCATGGAGCAAGCGCTAAAGCAAGCGCATGCTGGTCGTATTCATATCCTTGAGGCGATGAATAAAGTCTTGCCGCAAAGCCGTACTGAAATCAACGCGCATGCACCAAACTACGCGGTCATCGAGATCAACCCAGACAAGATCCGTGATGTCATCGGTAAAGGCGGCGCGATGATTCGTCAGTTGACTGAAGAGACTGGCGCAGTCATCGATATCGATGACGGTGGTACGATTCGTATCTTTGGTGAAAATAAAGCAGCGACCAAAGCGGCAATTGGCAAAATCGAAGCGTTGACGGCTGAAGTGGAAGTAGGCAAAACGTATGCCGGTACGGTTGCCCGTATCGTAGACTTTGGTGCCTTTGTCAATGTACTGCCAAACACCGATGGCCTTGTGCATATCTCACAAATCGCAGAAGAGCGCGTCGAGAGCGTATCAGACTATCTGAGCGAAGGTCAGGCAGTCAATGTCTTGGTTCAAGACGTCGACAACCGTGGTCGCATCAAGCTAACCATGAAGGGTGTTGAGCAAAACTAAGCTGTCGTTATAAACGTGTGATGCGTTTTATAAACACCCAAAACCGCTTTAAGTTGTTCTTTATGAATGCTTAAGGCGGTTTTTTTTGGCCGTTATAAAGCCGATAGCTCATACAACACAATCAATATACATGTTGCTGGTGTCGACTGGTGTGTCGGTTAGACTTAAGCAAGCACGGATGCTATTTGGCAGATTGTTTTAATGGATGCTTAAATGTCAAAATGCTTGGGGACGTGTACATCGACACGCAGTTTGGGCAGATCTTGTAAATGCTGCATCAAAAGCGGTAATGTCTCTGTAGCCCAATCTGGCGGTACGGCGTTTGCTAAATGCGCGGTAGCAGGTGAGTGCTGCCGCGTAGTATCATAAATTAGGGGACGGGCCAGAAGAGCGGCCCTACGCATTCCGTGATAGCGTATCAATGGTATCAGCTGCTCACGTAGCTGTATCAACGCGGCAGTCAGCCAGCGCATACGAGCCGAATGGTAGGGATGGTCTGATATCACAAGGTTGGCAATGTGGCTTGGCTGATTGCCATTACTACTGGCTGCAAGTCCCGCTTGCTCGCGCATGCGCTTATGCAAAAGACAGCTGCCCACGTGCAAGCTACCGTCGCGGCAGGCACGATGATAGTGCTGGTAGTTGTCAGGAAACAGCGTTTTGGCGCGCGCGAGAATAGGGTCTAACAAAATGCCAGCAGTATTGACAGGCAGGATAAGCAGCTGCGCGCTACTATTTAAGATAGGGGCGTGAGTGAGTTGGATGCTTGCCATGATCAGCCCCTTAAAAAAATCCTTATTGCTCAGTGGTTTTGCTGGCGTTATCCGCTTCTAGCTGGGCGATTTGCTGTTCGAGTAGAGCGATTTGCTCTGCTTTCATATCTGCAAGTTTTTTATTCATTGCTAATTGCTCAGCGGCGAGTTTTTCTTGCTCGGCGAGACGTTGGCGCTCATCTTCTAACCGATCAATCTCTTCTTTTGCTAAGCTATTATTCTGTGGTAGCGGTGCTTGTAGGATGGCTTTTGGATCTGGTATTTGGCTGCTGGCCATCGCAGTGCTATTGTTTTCGGTATTTATCGTATCATTATCACGGCTGGTGCCATCATCAGCCGTGTCATCTATACTACCTTCTACATCACTCTTTTCTATATCGCTCTTTATATCATCTGATGAGACATCGGGAGACGCTACCGTATTTGTTGTTTTAGTCTGTTCAGCTAAGGCCGACGAGGATTGGTCGATAGGCTCGCTTACTTTAGGCTGAGACTGCGTCCAAATAAAGTAACCAAAAGCTGCAACAAGCAAAACCAATATCACAGCGACTGCGGCTTTTGAGTGCGATTTAGAGGGCTTGTTGTTTAGATGCTTATTTAATAAAGGGTGCGGTTTTTTGTTTTTCATACTTTGGTCGATTTATGTCAAAGATATCAGAGGCCATACTATAGCAAACTCAAAATAAAAAGCCTATCTATTAAAAGATAGGCTTAAAACACCGTTAAAGAATAAAACACATCGCTATCATCAAATAGCGATATGTGCCGTTTAGGGCTTAAACTTCACTGTCCCGCTGGTGCCTGTCGCCATGGCATCGCGAGCGAGCTGGTCTTCGGCATGGGTCTTGGCACTGATGGCATCAGGGTCTGGACGGCGCTCTGTGTGCCCGCACTGGGTACACTCGATATATTCATCAGCTACGGGCGTGACGATATTTACCTGCACCACCGCATCCATCGCCTGACATTTAGGGCAACGAACGCCTGCTAAAAATCGGCGCTTGGGGGTTGATGATTGATAACGCATTTAGATGCCCTCGCGCGTGCTGTGAGTAGTATCGGTGTTTTGCATGCCTTGAGTCGCGACAAAACCGCTATGGCGCAATAACGCATCAATACTGGCACTACGGCCACGGAAGTTTTCAAAGTTGGTCTTGGCAGGGAAACTACCACCGACCGACAAAATCGTCTCACGAAACGCCTTACCGGTGATTGGGTTAAAGATACCGTCTTCTTCAAACTTACTAAAGGCATCGGCAGAGAGTAGCTCTGCCCATTTGTACGAATAGTAGCCAGCCGCATAGCCGCCTGCAAAGATATGACTAAAGCCATTGGCAAAACGGTTGTAGTCGGGGGTATGCATGAGAGCGACGTCACGACGTACCGCATCTAGTGTCGCCAAAATACCCTCATAATCAAGTGCTGGCGTGTGTGCATGAATCAGCAAATCAAACAAGGCAAACTCGATTTGACGTAAGGTCTGCATGCCGCTTTGAAAGTTTTTTACCGCCAGTAGAGCATCAAGCTTATCGGTTGGTAGTGGCTCGTCAGTATCGACGTGACTACTAATCAGCGCGATGCCCTCGCTGTCCCATGCCCAGTTTTCCATAAACTGACTGGGCAACTCGACGGCGTCCCATTCAACCCCATTGACCCCAGCCACATCGCCGACCGTCACTTGGGTCAATAAATGATGGAGACCGTGACCAAACTCATGAAATAAGGTCAATACCTCATCATGGGTCAATAGGCTTGGCTTGCCATCTAAGGCAGGGGTGAAGTTGCCAACCATAAAGCAAACTGGTAGCTGCTGATGCTCTGCGGCCTCATGACGATAGCGCGACTGAAAGCCACTCATCCATGCGCCGCCGCGCTTGCCACTACGAGCAAACAAGTCGAAGTAAAACCCTCCAAGCAATGTATCATCGGCATCAAACAACTGATAAAAACGCACGTCATCGTGCCAGCGCGACACCGACTCGCTGTGCTCTTGTACCTTGATACCGTATAAGCGCTCAACGATTGCAAACAAGCCGCTGATGACCTTTGGTAAGGGGAAATATGGACGGATCTCTTCTTGCGACAAGCTAAACTTGCTTTGTTTGACTTTTTCGGCGATATAAGCGCTGTCCCATGGCTGTAGCTCAGTAATGCCGTAGTCTTGGGCGCATGTCTGTAGCTGCGCTAAGTCCTGCTGCGCCGCTGGCGTGGCCTGCGTGGCCAAGTTGCGCAAAAAGTCTTCGACCTCCGTCACACTGTCCGCCATCTTGGTCGATAAAGAAACCTCTGCATAATTATCAAAACCCAACAGCTTGGCTTTTTGTTCACGCAGCTGCAAAATCTGACTCATGATATCCGCGTTATTTAGCGACTCGCCTTTGGCATTGGTATGCGTGTCAAACTCTGAGGCACGGGTCACATACGCGCGGTATAGCGTCTCGCGCAAATCGCGGTCGTCGGCATGGGTCATGATGGCCAAATATACCGGGATGTTTAAGCTGGCCACATAATAAGGCGTCGGTAGTGCATCGACATCGGCCTGCAAGAGCGTACCACGAGCCAGCTCACGCGCTTTATATTGCTCACCTGCATCTGCTAGCAGTGCTAAGCCACTCTCGGTTAACCCTGCCAACTGCGTTTGGCTAAGCGGCAGAGCATAGGCTTGAGTGGCGTCCAAAATATGGTCTGAAAACGTCGCAGATAAAGTTGAGAGCTTGCTTTGAATATCAGCAAAAGCCGCTTGCTCCTCTTTTGGCAATGCCACGCCTGATAGCTCAAAGCTACGCAGTGCCAGCTCAATCGCCCGTGCGAGCGCAGGCTCAAGCGCTGCAAAAAACGCTGTGTCATTTTTGATGGCTTGATAACGGCCAAAGAGCGGTTGGTGTTGGCCGACGCGTGTGCCATAAGCGGAAAGCTTGGGGAGCAGCTCGTGATGTACCTGACGGATATCATCATTACTCATCACGCTATTTAGATGCGACAAAATCCCCCAACTGCGGTCCAACGCCAGATTGATATGGTCAAAGCTCATCACATCTGCCAGTGCTTGCTCAGCACTGATTTGGCGGTCAGCTGGCAGGGAGTCTAAATCTGGCATCGTATCTAAAAAAGCATTGGCCGCATCAATGGCGCTGCGGACTTGGTCTTGTAGAGTGGCGGGTGAGACGTTGTCAAAATCGACAAGGTGTAATGCTGGAGAAATGGCTGTCATAGTGGCGTCCGGTATCTGATATGAATAATTGACAATCATGCGTTTGGCATGAGGTGGTGTAGGCGGCCTTATTGTTTTATTTATAAGCTGTATAAAAGATGGGTTCGTTTGCCAAAAATACAACCTACGCGCCAGTCATACCGCAAACAGTGCAAAATCGCAAACGGTGTAAGCAGGGCGGCTTTTTTTGAGTCAGGTGGTTTTATATACAATGATTTATACAATAAAGAGTGTTTCGCTTACAAAGCGCTATCATTTGCTTGCAAATTCACCCTATAGAGCGTGAGGTTTAGCTGTTAGCATCAAGGTAATGGACTATCAGCATAGGCATGACAAGCAGTACAACATAAAAACAAACAGCTCTGTCTTTTAAGCGGATGTTTTTTCTAAGCAGTTTTTTTAATAGAAAACATCGTTTAATAAATACTAAGTGTAAAAATATTAGGTTTAATGAATACTAAAAAGCCGTGAAATCATAATAAAACAAGGAGCAATATATGAAAGCAACTCTAAAGAGCTTACGTGAAACCAAAGCCAACCCTGCGGTCAGTATCTTTGTAAAAACGCATCGTGAGCACCCTGCCAACGATCAAGACCCTATTGCCCTAAAAAACCAATTAAAAGTCGTCGAAGAGCGTTTAAATAGCGAGCATGATAAGCGTACGGCTACTGCTATTTTGGACAATATCTACGCAAAAACCAAAGAGCTCAATCACAACTATAACCTTGACACCTTAGCGATATTTGCCAGCACCGATGATGTAAAAGTCATCCGTATGCCGATCGATACCCAAGAGCGCGTCGTTATCTCAGATCGTTTTGCCACCCGTGATCTAGTACGTGATATGGCAAGTGCCGTCCACTACTACACCGTGGTGCTAACCCGCGAACATGCGCGTCTCATCGAAGCCTCGAACGATCGTGTCATCAGAGAGTTTGATAAAGATGACGATGCTCAAAACAACATGGAAAATATCCCATTTCCTGTAGAAAATAATGGCCCCTATACCACAGGCGATGGTGGCTCAGATCGCTCATCAAACAACGAAAGCAGCTATCTTAAAGAGTTCTTTAATCAAGTCGATAAAAGCGTGCAAGAGCTGTGGGGCGATAATAAAATGCCGCTGGTCATCGTGGGTGATGCCAAAAACATCGGCTACTATAAAGAAGTCTGTGATCGTCCTGACAACATCATTGCTACCGTCACCAATGCGACCAACCTAGAAGATGGCAGCGCCCAGCATATCATCGATAGCGTACAAGAAGCGGTCGAGGGCTATCGCTCGTCGCTACATCAAGAAGCCCTCGGTGAGATAGATAAAGCACGTGGCGCCAGTATGCTCCAGACTGACTTGCAAGAAGTCTATCGCAGTGCCTATCAAGGCGTGGGCGAGACCCTCTATGTCCGCCGCGGTTATATCCAACCTGCACAGATAGATGAACAAGCGCAGACCCTGAGCCTCGCAGACGACCCAGCTGCTGATGGCGTGACGGATGATGCCATCGGTGAGATCATTGAGCATGTCATCCATAATGGTGGTAAAGCGGTGTTTATGCCACAAGATATCATGGGTGCAGACCAACCGATTGCTCTGGTGACTCGCTACTAAACCGGGGCTGCCAGATACTGGCGTTATACGATGACGCATTAGCCATCGGCGGCAGTTAGGTATAACATAAGAGCATTGGTTCACAACGAATCAATGCTCTTTTTACGTCGGTTTTGGCTCACCGCAGACCATGCCGCCCTTATCCTACATACTGAGTTTATGACCAAACCTATGACTACCACGACTTCTTTTGTTTTAACCAGCTATAACATTCATAAAGGCATGTCGCCGATGAATCGCCAAGTCAAAATACAAGGCATCGCGCAAGCGCTCGATATCATAGGTTCTGATGTGCTGTGTTTGCAAGAAGTGCAGGGTCAAAACCTAAAGCGCAATATGCAATACAATGAGTACCCTGACCAGTCTCAGCACGAGTGGTTTGGCGAGTACCTAAAACTACAAAACAGCTACGGCAAAAACTCAGAGTACGAAAATGGCCATCATGGCAACGCGGTGCTCAGCCGCTTCCCCTTAGACCCAAAGCATAACGTCAATATCACCGTCAATAAGCTAGAGCAGCGCGGCGTTCTCCACTGTGAAGTACAACCCGTCGGCTGGGAGCGGCCAGTGGTGGTATTGTGCGCACACCTAAACTTGTTTGAGCGCGACCGTATCAAACAGTACGAGGCCATCGCCAACTATGTACGTAACGAAATCGATGACGACCAACCTCTGGTTTTGGCCGGGGACTTTAATGACTGGAAGAAAATGTCTTGTGATAAGCTGGCGGCCAGCCTCGGCATGACAGAAGCCTTTAAGCACTGTCATGGCAAGCTCTTGCCCACCTTTCCAGCCAAGCTACCAGTCCTCAGCTTAGATCGCATCTATGTGCGCAATCTGACGGTCAAAGACGCATGGGTGCACACGGGCAAGCCTTGGTCGACCCTATCTGATCATCTGCCGCTCAGTGCTGAGCTGACCTTATAGCGGGTGCAGCTTATGAGAATTACGACACCGACCCTGATGTATGAGTACGTGTATAAACGTATGTATAAAAAGCCAAAAATACTTTAATCAATAGACGAATAAGGATATATACCATGTCTAATTTAACAACCGAAAAACCACTGCCAACCACGCAGCACGCTGTCCTCATCAAAGAGTTTGGTGCACCTGAGGTGATGCAGTATCAAGACGGGGTGGCGATGCCATCGTTGGCAGACGAGCAAGTTTTGATCGAAGTGGCGTATGCAGGGATAAACCCCGTCGATTATAAGACGCGTCAAGGCAAAGGCTGGGGTGCAGAGGCTATTCAAAACAATAAGTTTGATAAAAACGAGCCAGCAATTTTGGGTTTCGATGTCGCAGGTACGGTGGTAGATAGCCGTAGTGATAAATTTGCCATCGGTGACCAGGTGGCGGCTTTGAGCTTTGAGGGCAGCTGCTACGCTGAATATGTGGCAGTAGATGCCAAACTGCTGGCCAAAGTGCCCAACCCTGTCACACTAAAGCAAGCAGGCGCACTGCCTTGTATTGGCCAAACCGCGCTACAGTTTGTTGAGTTTGCTGATATCAAAAAAGGCCAGCACGTCGTCATCAATGCACCCGCAGGCGGGGTGGGGCACCTAGCGATACAGCTATTGATGGATAAAGTAGACAACGACGATATCAAGGTCACGGTCATTTGCTCACCTGAGAAGTATGACAGGCTTGCAGACTTAATCGATAAAGACAAGCTGGCAGGCTGGATTGACTATACCAAAGACGCGGCGTTTCCTGATCTGCAAGCTGATGTGCTACTGGATCTGGTCGGTGATGAGGCAGGCGTACGAGCGCTGAGCGTGCTCAAGCCTGCGGCTCGGGTTTTTGTGTTGCCGACTATCTGGGTTGATAAACTCAAAGCAGCAGGTGAGCAAAAGCAGCTAACGGTCACAGGCTACAAAGCGCAGCGCAGCGGTGATGATATGGCGCGCGTTTTACAGCTCATCGCTGATGGAAAGTTACGCTTAAAGATTCAAAGCGTCTACCCACTCTCGGAAGTGGTGGCGGCGCATCATGAGCTACAAAAAGGCGATGCCTTTGGCAAGATAGTTTTACAAGTAAAATAAAAAACCGATTAGCCATACCCATGCAGTTATATTCGTTAAATTGACTGTATGTGCCGAAAGGTTAGGCTAATGCGCCCATCGGCGACGGTTTTTGTCTTAGTGATGCTGTGCTTCCAAAAGCGCTGCGTCTCGCCATGCATGACGATTAGCTGACCGGACTCAAGATAAAGCGCGACTTTGTCTTGAGTTTTTTTGTGCTTAAAAACAAATTTGCGTGTGGCACCCAGTGATAAAGAAGCAATCACAGGCCGCGCGCCCAGCTCTTTTTCATCATCGGCGTGGTAGCCCATACCATCATGACCTGTCGGATAATAATTGAGCAGACAAGAATTGAAACTGACATCAATACCGATGCTTGATAGTTGCTGTTCGATATGAAGTTTCACGTGAAACACGGTATCTGACCATGGCAGGCTGTGACGGGTATGCCCTGAGTACTGATAGCTCAGATCTTTTTCACCCATCCATACCACTTGGCGAGTGGTGATGTGCGTCTTGCCAAATAAGGTCACGCTATCAGGCTGCCATGGTAGCTCGGCCAATAATGCATCGTAGAGCTGGCAATCATCCTCGATGATACGGCCGAAGTCATTTACCCTACCATCATAAGGCAGTAAGTTATCGGTTGGGGCAGGGGCAAAAAGGTCGCTCATGGCTTATATTGCTTAGTTTAGTGACTATTTTCATAATGCTCATTGATAATTTGCGCGCACAGTTTGGGCGCTTCCATTGGCAAAAGATGGCCGTAATCTGGCAAAGAGATGATACTGTCGGCAGGGACAAATTTTTGCCACTGCTTACGGACTTTATTGCTGATAAATAAGGTTGGCTTACCCGTGATCAGTGTATAAGGGCAGCGGAGTTTTTTTAGAGCGGTGTCGATATGCGGCGCACCAAAATAGTTGGCAAGCTCTTGCTCTGGGGCAAACATCAGCGTGTGGCTACCATCAGCATTGACGCTCAAGCTTTGCTCAGCAAACACGTATAAATGCGCATCGCTAATGCGTTTGTAGGCTCGGTTGGCGCGTAGGGCTTGATAGTACGCATCAACGCTCGCCCAAATAGCGGGTTTGGTCAGCGTGCTTTTAAATGGCTCTCGACTGAGCAAAAACCGCCGCGGCAATAAGTTATATAGCCGCGCTTGGTTTTTGGTAAAGGTGACCGGCTCTATCAGATACAGCTGGGAGAATAAATCTGGGCGTTTGGCGGCGGCCATGGCGGTGGCAGTGGCACCTTGCGAATGACCGATACCAACCACAGGCCGATCTTGGGTGCGCTCCAAAAATTCAATCAATAGCTCAGCGTCTTGCTCACGAGTGAGGCGGCGTTTTTGCGGCTTATCGTACCAGTAGCCGCGTAGGGCAAGCGCACTGATATCAAACGCTGCTGCCAGCTCATGCAGCAGCGGCGTATAAGTACCGACCGTAAAGCTGTTGCCCCCATAAAAGTGCGCAGGCGCACGTTTGTTGTGCTCTGCTGCTACTGATGGGTTGAGACTGCCAAGGTCGTAGTAGCGTGCTTGTTTGCCGCTTAAGTTGATACGATGGGTAAAGGCTTCCATAAACTGCCCACTTCCTTATGTTTTATTTTTATGATGATGGCGGTCTAGGGGGTGTCTTCGCCCAAAAACCCGCCGCTTTGACGCTGCCACAAGCGCGCATAGACGCCGCCTTGTGCCAACAGCTCGTCATGGCTACCTTGCTCGATGATTCGGCCTTTTTCCATCACCACCAGCCTATCGAGCGCGGCGATGGTAGAGAGGCGATGGGCAATGGCAATCACAGTTTTGCCGGTCATGATATCGTTGAGGCTCTCGGTAATGGCAAACTCAATCTCAGAGTCAAGCGCGCTGGTGGCCTCATCCAATAACAAGATCGGCGCGTTTTTTAGCATAACACGAGAAATGGCGATGCGCTGACGTTGACCGCCAGAGAGTTTGACGCCACGTTCACCCACTTGAGTATCAAGACCTGTATTGCCTTTATCGTCATATAAGTCTTTGATAAAGTCCCATGCTTGGGCTTGTTTGGCGGCATGGATAATCTCTTCATCAGAGGCGTCGGGACGGCCATAAGCGATGTTTTCACGTACGGTACGATGCAGCAGTGAAGTGTCTTGGGTCACCATACCGATCTGCTGACGCAGAGAGTCTTGTGTGACGTCATCGATCGCTTGACCATCGATATATATCTTGCCGCGATCGACATCAAAAAAGCGCAGCAGCAAGTTGACCAACGTGGATTTGCCCGCTCCTGAGCGCCCGACCAAGCCGATTTTTTCTCCTGGTTTGATATCCAAATAAAAGTCATCAAGCAGCTTGACCGAGTTGTCTTGCGCCATGTCAGTGGTCGCTACCGACGGTTTAAACGTTTTATCGGTGGCGTGATGGGTATCGTGGTCTTCATTCTCATAGCTAAAGTCGACATGATCAAAGACGATATGTCCCTCGGTGACGCTTAGTGCAGCTGCGTTTGGCTTATCGACGATCGTCTGCGGCGCGGATAGCGTGCGCATGCCGTCTTGTACCGTGCCGATACTCTCAAAGAGGCTGGCAGTCTGCCACATGATCCAGCGCGTCAGGCCATTGAGCCGTAGCGCCATCGCCGTCGCCGCGGCAATCGCCCCGACCCCGACCGCGCTTTGTTGCCATAGATACAGGCCAATCCCTGCGGTACTACTGACCAAAATCACACTGATAAGATGGGTGAAGACCTCTAAATAGCTGACCCAGCGCATCTGCGCATGTACCGTTCCTAAAAACTGCCCCATGGCGTTTTTGGCATAACCAAGCTCTCGGCGTGAGTGGCTAAACAGCTTGACGGTCATGATATTGGCATAGGCATCGGTGATACGACCCGTCATCAACGCGCGCGCGTCTGCTTGTACGATGGCGGTTTGTTTGAGCTTTGGAATAAAATACCATATCGCCAGCGCCACCAGCCCAAACCACAGGATAAAGGGAATCAATAGTAAGCTGTCTAAATTAAATAAAATAATGCCACTGGTCACAAAATATACGGTGACATACATAAACATATCTGTGACGGTCATCACCGTATCACGCACCGCAAGCGCGGTCTGCATGACCTTGGCCGAGACGCGTCCAGAAAACTCGTCTTGATAAAACTGCATGGACTGCCCAAGCATACGCTGATGAAAACGCCAGCGCATCTGCATGGGAAACACGCCTTGCAAGGTCTGAAAATGAATAAACGAGGATAAAGCAATCCAAAACGGGCTGACAATCATCACCGCCAGCATCAGCAGCAGCATATCGCCTTTTTCTAGCCATAAGTTCTGCGGCGTATAGACGCCAAGCCAGTCGACGATATCGCCAATCCACGCAAACAGCATCGCTTCATAGATACCGATGCCTGCTGATAACACCATAAACAGCAGCAGCCAGCCGCGCAGTCCCTTTGTACAAGCCCACAAAAACTGTAGCATACCGTCACGAGGCGAGGGCAGCGGCATGGGGGTGGTGGGGAAGGCCGGTAAGCGGTTTTCAAAAAAGCGAAATAGAGCATTCATAGGCAGTGATAAAACATCAATAGCAGTACGCCAAAACAAACGATGACGGTCGTTATTTTGAATCTTTACTTTGTGATTGGGAGTGCTGGCTATTTTAGCAAAATTCCCTGTCAGACCTGCAGGCTAATT
This sequence comes from Psychrobacter sp. Rd 27.2, assembly GCF_001921755.1. Classification (NCBI taxonomy): domain Bacteria; kingdom Pseudomonadati; phylum Pseudomonadota; class Gammaproteobacteria; order Moraxellales; family Moraxellaceae; genus Psychrobacter; species Psychrobacter sp. Rd 27.2. The sequence goes on from NZ_MRYB01000004.1 coordinate 177,206, forward strand.
GTAATTGCGTGCATATAGATGCCATGAATATCAGCACAATAAAACACCAAAAAGCCATTGTTGTATTGGAAATATTTTGTTACGTTTTATGGTTTTTGTATTGTTTGCTATGGCTTTGCATATTGCTGACGCGCGATGTTGCTCTGACATGAATAAAGGATAGAGGTAGGGATTATGATGTATTTGGTGGTAGCAGTACTGTGCAGTGTGGCCGTCTCGGTACTGCTCAAAATCCTGCGGCAAAAAAATATCGATATTCGCCAGACCATCGTCGCAGGTTATCCTGTGGCTTTTTTACTGACATGGTTTTTATTAACGCCAGATGTCAGCGGTATAAGCACGCTTGGCAACGCTTGGGGCATCATTCTGGCGCTTGGGATACTGCTGCCGACGGTTTTTATTATCTTGGGCCGTGCGATTGTATCGGTCGGCATGGTCGCAACCGATGCCGCCCAGCGTTTGTCGTTGATTATTCCCATTATCGCTGCTTTTTTATTATTTGGTGAGGTGCTGACGGGTACGCGAGTGCTTGGTCTGGTCTTAGGGTTTTTGGCGTTGGGGGCTTTGGTTTACCGGCCCAAACATACCGGCAGCGGCGAGCACGCTAGTATAAGCCCGCCCGCCGCGCGTACCCCGCTATGGCTATTTGGCGTATGGGCAGGCTATGGCATCGTCGATATCTTGTTTAAACAAGTCGCCAAACAAGGCACGGCCTTTCCACTGACGCTGTTTGTCAGCTTTGGCGTCGCAGGATTGTTATTGCTGATTTATTTGCTTGTGACACGCGTGCGTTGGCAGGGTAGTGCCTTGGCAGCAGGGCTATTACTGGGCACTCTAAACATGGGCAATATCTATGCGTATGTGCGCGCCCACCAAGTATTGTCCGACTCTCCTAGTATTGTCTTTACTGGGATGAACGTCGGGGTCATCGCCGTCGCAACGCTCATCGGTGTGGCTGTGTTTAAAGAGCGGCTCGGTCGTATCAATGTGCTAGGCTTGCTGCTGGCGATTGGCTGTGTGGCGGTACTGTTTTTGGCATAAGGTTTTGGCATAAGAGTTTGATGTAAGGCTTTGGTGTACATGATTTGGCATAAAACTCTTATATTTATAGTCGATGCACTTTAAAAGAGCATGGCGCTACTGGGATGCTGTTTTCAAACGTAAGTTGCGCAGCCTCTGAGAACGCCGCACGCCAGTAAAATTTATACCAGTAGCGCGTTTAAGTTTATATAACCGTTTTATTTTCAACTGGCTATTTTTAACTGATATATCATAAAAATTGGCGGCGCTGTCACGCATCCTATATAGGCAGATAAAGCATCCTATGGTAAGGTTATCTACAAATAGCAAGGCTCATATAGATTGAGTCGACTGGTGATGTTTGGTTTCAATCAATAAAAATAGGATACCTTTTCAATGGAATACCAAAAACAACGACAGCGTATAAAGGATGGTTCAGGGTTTATCGCCGCGCTTGATCAAAGCGGCGGCAGCACACCAAAAGCCCTAGAAAACTACGGCATCAGCAGCGATGCCTATGACAATGATGACGCGATGTTTGGTCTGGTGCACGAGATGCGCGCACGCATCATGACCTGCGACTGCTTTGATAACGAGCGCGTGCTGGGGGCGATTTTATTTGAAGACACCATGGAGCGTGCGGTCAATGGCAAGCCAACGGCAAACTATCTGTGGGAAGATAAAAACATCGTGCCGTTTTTGAAGGTGGATAAGGGTTTGGCCGAGCAAATGAGCGGCGTACAAGTCATGCGCCCGATGCCAGAGCTAGACGCGCTACTGGATAAAGCCAAAAACTATCCGGTATTTGGCACCAAAATGCGCTCAGTCATTTATGAGCCAAGTGTCGATGGGATTGAGCTGGTGGTACAGCAGCAGTTTGATGTGGCTAAGCAAATCCTCTCCAAAGGCTTTATGCCTATCGTAGAGCCTGAGGTTAATATCGATAGCGCCCAAAAGCATGAGTGTGAAGTGATACTCAAAGCGGATATTTTGCGTAACCTTGAGCGTCTAAATGACGACCATCAAGTGATGCTCAAACTAACCTTGCCCACCGACGGCGGATTCTATCAAGAGCTGATCGATCATCCAAAAGTGCTCAAAGTCGTGGCATTGTCTGGCGGTTATAGTCGTCGTGAGGCCTGCGAAAAGCTTAAGCAAAATCCTGGTATGATTGCCAGCTTCTCACGCGCGTTTACCGAAGGGTTGAGCAAACAACAAAGCGATAAAGAGTTTGCTGATACCATGAATGCCTCGATTGCAGAGATCTATCAGGCCTCAAATGTGTAAACAGCTCTTTGGCCAAGAAATACTTATCATAAAAAAGCTCGCTTCTTATGCATGTAGAAGCGAGCTTTTTGCTATATAAAGTAATTAAATATACAGCTGTCAAATTAGAGAAGTTATACCTCTTTATACAGCTGTCGACCCTCGCTATGATATTTTTCAGTCATCTCTTGCATGCCTTGTTCAATATCAGCTGCACTCATCGCTTCTGTGCCTAAGCTTTCTGCCGCATCCAAACCCTTGGCGTACTCACGGACGTTTTGGGTGATTTTCATCGAGCAAAACTTAGGCCCACACATCGAGCAAAAGTGTGCCGATTTATGCGCGTCTTTTGGCAGCGTTTCATCGTGGTATTCGCGGGCGGTATCAGGATCGAGTGCCAGATTAAACTGATCATCCCAGCGGAACTCAAAGCGCGCTTTGGACAAGGCATTATCGCGAGCTTGCGCGCCTGGGTGGCCCTTGGCGAGATCAGCAGCATGCGCGGCGATTTTATACGTGATAATACCGTCTTTCACATCCTTTTTATTCGGCAGTCCTAAATGCTCTTTTGGTGTCACATAACAGAGCATGGCGGTGCCAAACCAGCCAATCATCGCCGCACCGATAGCACTGGTGATATGGTCATAACCGGGTGCGATATCGGTGGTCAGCGGCCCTAAAGTATAAAACGGCGCATCGCTGCAAGTCTCTAGCTGCAAGTCCATATTTTCTTTGATGCGGTTCATCGCCACATGTCCGGGGCCTTCGATCATCACCTGTACATCGTGCTGCCATGCGATTTTTGTCAGCTCACCAAGCGTGCGCAGCTCACCGAACTGCGCTTCGTCATTAGCATCTTGCAAGCAGCCAGGACGCAGACCATCGCCTAGACTAAAAGCCACATCGTACTGCTTCATGATCTCACAAATCTCTTCAAAATGCGTGTATAAAAAACTCTCTGTATGATGGGCAAGGCACCACTGCGCCATGATCGAGCCGCCACGCGAGACGATACCTGTCAAGCGATTGGCCGTCAGTGGCACATAGCGCAGCAGCACGCCTGCATGAATGGTAAAGTAATCAACGCCTTGTTCAGCTTGCTCGATAAGTGTATCGCGAAATATCTCCCACGTTAGGTCTTCGGCGATGCCGTCGACTTTTTCTAATGCTTGATAAATCGGTACCGTACCGATGGGCACAGGCGAGTTACGAATCAGCCATTCACGGGTCTCGTGGATATGATTGCCTGTCGACAAATCCATGATGGTATCTGCGCCCCAGCGCGTCGCCCATGTCATCTTCGAGACTTCTTCATCGATAGAGGAGCCGAGCGCTGAGTTACCGATATTGGCGTTAATCTTTACCAAAAAATTACGCCCGATAATCATCGGCTCAGACTCAGGGTGATTGATATTATTCGGGATGATGGCGCGACCGGCCGCGACCTCGCTACGTACAAACTCAGGGGTGATGATTTTTGGGGTGTTGGCACCAAAGCTTTCGCCGTCATGCTGACGCATATCGGTCAGCTCATGCTGCTTTTGCGTCTCACGAATGGCGATATATTCCATCTCAGGGGTGATGATACCGCGGCGCGCATAGTGCATCTGGGTGACATTGCCTGCTTTACCATTGACTTTTTTGGCGCGGCGCGGCTTATCGATATGGGCAAACCGTAGATTGGCTGTGGTGATATCACGCGCACGCGCTTGCCCGTATGAGCTGGACAAACCGCTTAGCTGCTCTGTATCACCGCGCTCGGCTATCCAGCCCTCGCGCAGTTTGGGCAAGCCGCGGGTTAGGTCAATTTGGGCATCAGGGTCGGTATAGACGCCTGAGGTGTCATAAACATAAAAAGGCGGGTTTTGCTCCCAGTCGGACTCATCAACGCCCTGAATAGGCGTGGGATCCAGCGTAATCTTGCGCATCGGCACTTGAATATCAGGTCTAGAGCCTTCGATATAGACTTTTTGCGAGGCGGGGAGAATGCGGTGTAGGTCGCGCGCGTCTTCTTCAAAGCGCGTGTCTTTGGCGCTACGGTGCGCAGGGGTTTTTAGCGCGTCAGCTTTTTTGTCAGAGGCGTTTTTCTGGGTCTTTGGAGGTAGGGTTGAGGTTGTCATATGCTGTCCTAGCGTGTTGGTTTTTGAATAAAAGCAACACCGCCAGAAGCTGCGGGGGTAGCACTTATCATCTAGACAATTTTTTCTGCGTCGTCGTTACTGGCTGTCAAATCTATCATCGCGAAAACCTGCCTTCGCGGAGGATGTCATCAACCTGTAAGCGACGCTTGGTATCCCTCATCATTATTGAGCACTACTTAACCCTATAAAGCTTAGCACCACCAAGCGGGTATTTAGGCTAACAGTCATGAGGATAACAAGGCATTTCTGCCCGTCTTTGCCATACATAATAAAGTGCTGAAGACTTCCCTGCGTCGGTACTAACCGCATCAGGTTCGGCGGGTGATCTCTCAGCGAATGTACAAAGGCAGTCAGCCATTCGTACACCGCACCCCGAGTCTGTCAGTGTTGTAAATCAGTCTCATACTAACAAACTTCTGCCATGAGGGCTACTGGTGTTTGACCATCGGTATGTCAGTCAACGTGTGCAAAATACCGTGAGTTATGACACGCAGGCTAATGAGTGTTAGCCTCAAGCGCCGACTGATTTGACCCTATTTGTCACGCACATAAAAGAGTTGGGCGGTTGTCATCAAACTGTCATAAAAACTTGTCAAGATGTCACACATGTCACCAATCATGCTTTGTTCAATCGTTGTCAAACTTTAGGAGTCCTACATGCGTTATTCGTTATTGGCAGTCGCCGTTAGTTGCACCTTAGTACTCACCGCTTGTAATAAATCCACCGACACCGCAGAGTCAGCAGCGCAGAGTGACACCAGCGCGGCGACAGTGGCCGAAACCACCAACACAGCGACATCCTCTCCAGCAAGCGATTTTAAATCAGCTGAAAACATCGCCATGAACATCACTGGTGCGGGCGCGTCGTTCCCGCAGCCTATCTATGCCAAATGGTCCTATGACTATAATGCCGCGACTGGCGGTCAGGTCAACTATCAGTCTATCGGCTCCTCAGGCGGTATCAAACAAATCCAAGCAAAAACCGTCGACTTTGGCGCATCTGACGCCCCGATGACCCCTGAAGAGCTGGACGCGGCAGGCCTTATTCAGTTTCCGACCGTTATCGGTGGTGTGGTACCGATTGTCAATATCGATGGCGTGGGGCCAGGTGAGCTAAAGCTGGACGGCGCAACCTTAGCCGATATTTATCTGGGTAAGATTAGCAAATGGAATGACCCTGCCATCACCGCCTTGAACCCAGATTTGACCCTGCCAGATGCTGCCATTACCACCGTGTTTCGCTCAGATGGCTCAGGCACGACCTTTAACTTTACCGATTATTTGGCGAAGGTTTCAACTGACTGGAAAAACAGCGTGGGTGTCGATAAAACCGTCAAATGGCCAACCTCTGCCACAGGGGCAGGCGGCAAAGGCAACGAGGGCGTATCAAGCTACGTCAACCGCATGAAAAACGCTATCGGCTACGTCGAGTATGCTTACGCCAAGCAAAACAACATGGCGCACGCTGCCCTCAAAAACGCGGCGGGCAACTTCGTGCAGCCATCTGCTGAGACCTTTGCTGCGGCAGGTGATATCGATTGGTCACAGCAAGCAGGCTTTTATAAAGTCATCACCAACTCTGAGACCGAGCAAGCGTGGCCCATCGCCGCTGCCACCTTTATCTTGGTACATAAGCAGCCAGAAAACCCGCAGCAAGTGGCTGGCGTGTTGAACTTCTTTGATTGGGCGTATGCCCAAGGTGATGATAGTGCCATGGCGCTTGATTATGTGCCTTTCTCTGATACCGCAGTGGCACTGTTTAAAGACAAGTGGAATGAGGTCAAAGGCCATGATGGACAGCCTGTCTACACTCCAGCTCAGTAGTTTGTCTATATATGTATAGCAGTACTTGTAAGCCCCTTTGAGACACCTATTCTCCGGTGGTTGTCTCAAAGGTTTTATCACAACAAATTCAAAAGTTGCGTCATCCATTACCGTTAATAGCACCCTTTATTAAGGTTTCGTTTGCTGTGATAAGACCTGATGAGTCTTTTCAAGATTTTGATTTAATATTATTTAATGCTGAGACACTTATGAATGATTTAAGGTCGCAACTGGCAAAACAAAAACGTTACGATGCACTATTTGTCAATGCCACCAAGGCATTTGCTATCCTCGTGCTGCTATCATTGGGCGGTATTTTGCTCTCTTTGATCATTGGCGCTTGGCCGAGTATTCAAGCATTTGGTCTCGGGTTTTATACCAGTAACAACTGGGACACGGTTGCCAATGAGTACGGTGCGCTGGCGCCGATCTATGGCACGCTGGTGACGTCGTTTATTGCTATTTTAATCGCTGTACCCGTCAGCTTTGGCATTGCCATATTTTTGACCGAGATGTGTCCGAATTTCTTAAAAAAGCCTCTCGGCATCGCCATTGAGCTGCTGGCAGGTATTCCCTCTATCATCTACGGTATGTGGGGGCTGTTCGTCTTTGCGCCGTTTTTTGGCGATCACATTCAGCCGTGGTTTATCGAACACGTTGGCCCTTTGCCTATCATCGGTAAGCTGTTTACCGGTGCGCCAATGGGTCTCGGTATGTTTACCGCTTCACTAGTGCTTGCCATTATGATCATTCCTTTTATTGCAGCTACCATGCGTGATGTTTTCTCTGTCGTGCCAGACCTGCTCAAAGAATCGGCTTATGGCATGGGTGCGACCACTTGGGAAGTGATGTTTAAGATTATCTTGCCCTATACCAAGGCAGGCGTGGTCGGTGGTGTCATCTTGGGACTGGGTCGGGCGCTGGGCGAGACCATGGCCGTGACCTTCCTTATTGGTAACGCCTTTAATATCAGTCCAAGTCTGTTTACCTCTGGCGTCACCATTACCTCAGCACTGGCCAATGAGTTTGCCGAAGCATCCAGTGAGCTGCATTTGGCCTCGCTGCTGCACCTTGGCCTCATACTATTTATCATCACCTTTATTGTGCTGTCGCTGGCTAAGCTCATGCTAATGCGTATGGACCAAAAAGCAGGCAACCGCTAATGATTCGATTGATTTGATAGGTTTTGATGATTATTGGTACTGATGAAAATATGGGAAATGAGTTTTATGCCTACTAATGCGATGCACTCAGCGTTACCTGCGCAGACTGGCTTTGATAGCCGCTACGACAAGCGCCTTTATAACAAACGGCGCTGGGCCAATAAGCTGGGTTTGGGTTTTGCCATGTCGGCGATGGTATTTGGCTTGATTTGGCTGTTTTGGATATTGGTGACGCTGTTTGTCGAAGGCTTTCAGGGCATGATACAGATGCCTATCTTTACCGCCGATACCCCGCCGCCGATGAGCGAAGGCGGCCTACGTAACGCCATTGTCGGTTCGGTGATGTTGGCGTTTTCAGGATTGTTTATCGGTGCGCCCATTGGCCTGATGACAGGGATTTATTTGTCTGAATTTGCGCAAGGCAGCCTGCTTGGCAAAGTGACGCGCTTTTTAAATGATATTTTGCTCTCTGCTCCATCGATTGTCATTGGTCTGTTTATTTATGCGCTGATGGTCAAAGGTCAAAGCTTCTCTGGGTGGGCGGGTGCACTAGCATTGGCACTGATTGTGGTGCCAGTGGTGGTACGCACGACAGAAAACATGCTCAATCTGGTGCCCAATAGCATTCGTGAAGCGGCCTATGCACTGGGCACGCCGAAGTGGAAGATGGTCACGCAAGTGACGATTAAGGCGGCTCGAGCGGGGCTGACCACCGGTGTGCTATTAGCCTTTGCCAGAATCACCGGTGAGACCGCGCCATTGCTATTTACGGCATTGAATAATCAATACTTTAGTACCGATATGGGCCAGCCGATTGCTAACTTACCAAATACTATCTACCAGTTTGCCATGAGCCCTTATGACAACTGGCATGCACTTGCATGGGCCGCTGCATTGCTGATTACCGCTTCGGTACTGGTACTAAATGTATTGGCAAGGTTTATCGGTGGTCGCAGCTCCAGCAAATAGCAGCCAGAGTCGATAACGCCTACCGCCAAATCACTTTACATACAGCATTTACTTAAATTTATATTCATCAAGCTAGGTTGGATAACATTATGAATGACGTCATCAGCAAAACGCGTAGCACAGCAGATAGCAGCAACTTTGATACGACCACAGCCAGCTTACTACATAGATCGATGGCGACGCCCACGCAACTGTCGCAGCCAAATTCGGCAAACTTAACCAAGCAAACACTGCATGATATTCCCAAAGACATGCCAGCAGCGAAGATGCAAATTCGTGATTTAAGCTTTTATTACGGGGAGTTTCAGGCGCTAAAAAACATCAATATCGACATTCCTGATAAAAAAGTCACCGCCTTTATCGGCCCGTCAGGTTGCGGCAAGTCAACCCTGCTCCGTACTTTTAACCGTATGTATGATTTATATCCTGGCATGCGTGCAGAAGGCAGTATCAACCTCGATGGCAAAAATATCTTAGGCAAAGACATCGATGTCAATTTGCTACGCGCGCAGGTCGGTATGGTCTTTCAAAAGCCGACGCCGTTTCCGATGTCTATCTATGACAATGTCGCCTTTGGTGTGCGTCTTTATGAAAGACTAAGCAAAGCTGAGCTGGACAATCGGGTGGAATGGGCGCTAAAAAAATCGGCACTATGGCCGGAGGTAAAAGACAAGCTCAAAGCCTCAGGTTTGTCGCTATCAGGCGGGCAGCAGCAGCGTCTGTGTATCGCCCGTAGTGTCGCTACCAAGCCTGAAGTGCTACTGCTCGATGAGCCAACTTCGGCACTTGACCCACTCTCGACGGGCGCCATTGAGGATTTGATTGAAGACTTAAAAAAAGACTACACCATCGCCATCGTCACTCACAACATGCAGCAGGCGGCGCGCGTCTCAGACTACACGGTCTATATGTATCTGGGCGATATGGTGGAGATGGGCGAGACCGATCAGATATTTACCACACCGGCGCAAAAAGCCACGGAAGATTATATTACGGGTCGTTATGGCTAATGCTGTACAGATTAAAACTATCGTTAGTCTTCAAGAACGAAAATACAGCCATGCCAGCAGCACGCCATCAATATACAGATATTCAGGGAATACCTCTTATGCAAAGTGACAAGCATATCTCCAAAAGTTTTGATCAAGATTTGGATGAAGCCATTCGTCTGTTTTTGGTGATGGGCGACCATGCAGCCAGCCAAGTTGCCAAAGCCATTCACGCCCTTATCGACAAGGATGACACACTGGCGCAAGAAGTCATCGAGATGGATTTTGATATCAATCGGCAGGAGGTCGAGCTCGATGAGCATATCTTGTTATTGGTCGCCAAGCGCCAGCCTGCGGCCGGTGACTTGCGTTTGGTGATGTCCATCAGTAAAGGCGTGGTGGATCTGGAGCGCATCGGTGATGAAGCGGTCAAAATCGCCAAAATGGCCAATAAGCTCGCCGCCCAAGGCAAGTCAGCGTATGGCTATGCCGAAGTGCAGCATCTGAGCAATCAAGTACGTCTGATGCTGCACAATGCGCTAGAGGCCTTTAGTCAGTCCAATGCTGAGCAGGCGTTTGAGGTGATGCGCAATGATGATGTGGTCAATGAAGAGTATCAATCAGCGATGCGTGCCTTGATGACTTATATCATGGAAGATGCGCGCCACGTCTCCAAGGTCATCAATATCGTGTGGGTGTTGCGCGCGCTCGAGCGGATTGGAGATCATGCGCAAAACATCGCTGAGCTGGTCATCAACTATATCAGCGGCCAAGATGTACGCCACTCAGACTATGCACTGGTCGAAAAAGCGGTACAAGAAGCCAATGATCGGATGGCGGCACGTCACGTTGGCGCAATGTCAGCGAACATGTCAACCACGGACGTTGGATTGCCAGATACGGATTAAAGGTGATAAGGGAATTTATAAAAATCCTACCTTGTGTGCACTAAGTGTGCACTAAAAGAACGCGCTATTTAAAGATAGCGCGTTCTAATATTTAACATATAGTCGATACACTCTAAAAATGTCATAGCGCTACTGGGATGAATTTTGCGCAGCCTCTGGGAACGCAGCACGCAAGTAAAATTTACACCAGTAGCGCGTTTAAATCCATAACACTTTTACATTCAGCTAACTATACTGGTATAAGTATAAAAGTAATGCCGAGTTTTTATTTTTCTGGTGTCCAGCCCTGCGCGCGCTCATAATCCTCGTTGTCCAAAAACTTCTCACGCTGCTCAGTCAAAAACTTTTTGGCCTCAGGGTCCATCATGCTTAGATGGTTTTCGTTGATTAGCATGGTTTGCTGCTCCAGCCACTCTTTCCACGCTTTGTCAGAGACTGTTTCTTGTAGCTCTTTGCCTTTTTGATTGGGGAAGGGTGGATGCGGCATTTTTGGTAGCTCTTGCTTGTATTTGCGGCAAAACACGGTATTGGCTTGCGGGTTAAAAGTCTCAGTCATTAGAGGCTCCTTATAAAATATGAATATCACCCTATGATAACGATCTGAGTAAATTTAGCAAAGGCTATCGGGTGTATAGACGGTAACAGCCAAGCGGTTTGATGAAAGTTTTGGCGATGTGATGACAAAAAAAACCCGCGCTAAGTCATAAGTGCTAGGCGCGGGTGTTGTATAGTGAGTTCAGGATAAAAACGATACAGAGAGACTGGGGTGAGTTTTACGCAGCATCTGTCCGCGTAGGCACAGCCCATAAGGAAAGTTTATACCCGTTCTGCGTCGAAATATCATGTCTCTGTTTATGCAAATTATGCAAAAGCTTTTAAGCGCGCGCGTCCATTAACCACCGCTTGCTTGACCTGATTGGGCGCGGTACCACCCAGATGATCACGGGCGGCGAGTGAGCCCTCTAGCGTTAAGTAATCAAAGACGTCATCGCCGATGGCGTCGCTAAATTGCTGAAGCTGCGCCAATGACAAGTCACTTAAATCAACGCCTTCTTTGATGCCTAAAGCCACAGCGTTGCCGACCACTTCATGGGCATCACGGAATGCCACGCCTTGACGTACTAGATAATCTGCCAAATCAGTCGCTGTCGCATAGCCCTTCATGGTCGCTTGACGCATACTGTCTTTATTTGGTGTGATGTTTGGTAGCATATCAGCGAATGCCAGTAGCGAACCTGTCAAGGTATCGACGCAGTCAAATAACGGCTCTTTGTCTTCTTGATTGTCTTTATTATACGCAAGCGGTTGGCTTTTCATCAGACTTAACAATGTCATTAATTGACCAAAGACCCGCGCCGCTTTACCGCGTACCAGCTCTGGCACGTCAGGGTTTTTCTTTTGCGGCATGATCGATGAGCCAGTACAGAAGCGATCGGGTATCTGTACAAAGTTAAACTGCGCCGACATCCATAGGATAATCTCTTCACTCATACGCGACATATGCATCATAAGGATAGAGGCCGCTGAGGTAAACTCAATGGCAAAATCTCGGTCTGAGACCGCATCGAGTGAGTTTTGGCAAATGCCATCAAACCCTAGCAGTCTAGCGGTGATGGTACGGTCAATCGGAAAGGTCGTACCAGCGAGCGCGGCACTACCAAGTGGCATCTGATTGATACGGCGACGGGCGTCGACGAGGCGCTCGGTATCGCGGTAGAGCATCTCAAACCATGCCATCACGTGATGGCCAAAGCTGACAGGCTGCGCGGTTTGTAGATGCGTAAAGCCTGGCATGATGGTGTCCGTATGCTGCTCGGCCAAATCCAGCAAGCCGTTTTGCAAACGCACCAACAGCGCGATGATGTTGTCGGTTTCTTCGCGTAGCCACAGGCGGATATCGGTGGCCACCTGATCGTTACGGCTACGGCCAGTGTGTAGTTTTTTGCCCACCGCGCCGACGATATCAGTCAGACGTGACTCGACGTTCATGTGTACGTCTTCTAGGGTGATAGACCAATTAAACTCGCCTGCTTCGATCTCAGCTAATACCTGCTGTAGACCATCGATGATGGTCGCCACTTCATCAGCGGTCAAAATCCCGCATTCTTTGAGCATGGTCGCATGAGCGATAGAGCCTTGGATATCATGTCGGGCAAAGCGTTGATCAAAGCCGACTGAAGCGGTAAATGCAGCAACGAAGCTGTCTGTCGCTTCACTAAAGCGTCCGCCCCACATCTGCTGGCCTGGCGCGCTGGCAGGACTGTTTTGCGCCGCGTTATTTGTTGTAGAGTCATCTGTGCTAGAATCAGAGACTGACACGTTTTTATTTAATTCAGGATTACTAGGGTTTGAAGAGTTGGCGTTCATATCGATACAAGACAAGTCAAGAGAATAAGAACTCAAGTATAGCAAATGATGATGTTGCCTTACTAGCGGAGCGCTTAGAGTTTTTTATCCCCAAGCTCATGGAAGTCATGAAGCCTTGGCAGTGGCTGATTTATATCTTTTTTTGGTCGCTGTTTGTGACGGTGATCGACCGCCATGACCTAGCTACTTGGTCTGACTTTATAATCAAGTTTGGCAGCCGAGTGATACAAAACACCTTAAGCATCATCCCTTCTTTATATATCATCGATTATCTGCGCCCTGTTTTTAAGAGCATGAGCATACCCAAGGTCAGTATGTATGTGCTCGCCATCCTTATGCTGGCCTCTGCTGTCTCTATGGCACTGGTCTTGCTGGTCATGATAAACATGGGCTGGCACGAATACAGCCTACAAAACTTCGTGTTAGAAGTGATTTTTGACTTAATCCTTGCAGGCGGTTTTACCTTGGTGTTTTTGTTGTACTTTTTGCGTCGTTATCGTGAGATGAATGCCCTTAATCAATCCTTTGAGCACAAACTAAACGCCCAAAACGACTTAATCAAAGCCCGTATCACGCCGCATTTTTTCTTTAATACTATCAACACACTGGTGTCGCTGATTGAGTCCAATCCAGCGCGCGCCTCCCAGTTACTACAGCACGTTTCAGCGCTGTTTCGCGCCAGCTTTAGTGGCGCGCGTGAGATCAGCTTTGAAGAAGAAATCGCTTTGTGTGAGCACTATTTGGCCATCGAGTCTAGCCGGCTATCTGACAAGCTCGATGTCACATGGCAACTGCCAGATGAAAACATCATGTATGACATGGTCATCACCGCTTTGACGCTGCAAAGTGTGTTAGAAAAAATGCTCCTTAACGTGGTGGAGATGACCACAGAGACGATTTTTATTCATATCAAAGTCACTTGGTATGAGCACCGCGTCAGCATCACCATCAGCGTCCAGCTCCCCAAAAAAACTTTGATGATCAATCATGACTTGCGCCAGCACATGAATTTTTATATCCAAGCAGAGCGTCTGCGTTCGTACTTTGGCCAAAGCGCCGATATCAGAAGCAAAGTGACCAACAGCCAAATCATTACCTTGATTGATTATCCGCTACAAGACGTCGGGATATAGTGGTCTGTCATCTAGCTATCTGTAAGCTAGCGATTATCAATAGCCACCTATTACTAATACAAACTTTTGTTTAATACGATTAATATAAAATATGGCACAGTTATTGCACCGTACTGTTTATAATCGGCACGATAATCGTCAATATCTACTATATATTTGACCGATAAATAAGCGCGGCCAGACCTACATTAAATGTTTAAAACACCTGCAATAATCAAACATTTTTTTATGCTAAGTCCTTGGGTGTTAGTGTTATTATTGATAGTAGGTTGATGAATTATTTCACTAAATCGTATTAAGTATGTCCTAAAACAGGAGTTTGCATGCGGATCGTAGTCTGCGATGATGAGCCATTGGCGCGCGAGCGTTTGGTCAGAATTGTACAAGAGTCAGGCCATCAGGTGGTGGCACAAGCCACGACAGGGGCAGAAGCCATTGTCGCTGTCAAAACCCAGCAGCCAGATATCATATTACTAGACATTCGTATGCCCGAGATGGATGGGGTGCGCTGTGCACAAGCGCTGAACGAGCTTGAGCATCCGCCAGCCATTATCTTTGTCACCGCCTACGATCACTATGCCATTGCTGCTCTCAAGGCTAATGCCATCGGCTATTTGCTCAAACCTGCCAACAAAGACGAGCTGCTGGAGGCGCTAAATAAAGCCAAAAATCTAAACGCCGCCCAGCTCAACGAAATCCGTAAGCTTGAAGACCCGGCAGCGCGGCCAATACGTGAGCATATCGCCGCTCGTACCCATCGCGGCGTCGAATTGATTAAGCTCACAGATATCTACTACTTTACTGCCGATCAAAAATACGTCAAAGTCCGTCACAAGGGTGGTATCGTATTGATTGATGAGACACTAAAAGAGCTTGAGCAAGAGTTTGAAGACCGGTTGTTCCGCGTCCATCGCAATGCCATTATCAATCTGAGCTTTTTGGACTACTTAGAAACCTTGGATGCCGGACAATATCAAGTGCGCTTTAAAGGCATTGATGAGACATTGGCGGTGAGTCGTCGCCACCTGCCAGCGTTACGCGATAAAATCCAAAGCATGTAAAGCGCTATCTGTAACTGACTGTTTTTATCAACCAGCGCCTGATATCTACATTCTTCTAGGGCGTGGATATCAGGTGTCAGTCGTTGTCGTACAATATTGTGAACACCTTGATAACCAACTGCATTAAGATCATAATGATTCCATGAAAACGCTCAAACTACGCATCAAAGACAAACACGCCGCTCAGCTCAATATCTTGGCTGGGGCGGTTAACTTTGTCTGGAATTACGTCAATGAGCTTAGTTTTAAACATCTTAAGCGTACAGGTCAATTCTTTTCAGCCTATGATTTGGCAGCTTATACCAAAGGTAGTGGCGAATATCTAAATCTGCACAGCCAAACCCTACAAGCCATCTCTGAAACCCATGCCAAGGCTCGTAAACAATTCAAAAAAGCCAAACTCAACTGGCGTACCAACAACCCAAAAGCCAAGAGAAGAAGTTTGGGCTGGATTCCTTTTAAAAAGACAGCCATAAAACACCTTTCAACCCGTCAGTCAGGCAAGAAAAGCCTTAAATCTACTATTCAGCTAAGCCTCGCTAAAGGCAAAAAACTTACTATAGATCTATGGGACAGCTATAACCTCTCGCTCTACAACATCAACACTTGCGAATTGGTACAAGACAATCGTGGTCACTGGTACGCCTGTATCACCGTCAAAGAACTTCCAAAGATTAAGTGCGGCACGGGTCAAGTCGGTATTGATCTAGGCTGTAAGGATTCAGCAGTCAGTAGTGATGGTGATCAGTTACAAATCAAAGTCACGCATCAATATGCTGAAAAACTGGCCATTGCCCAACGTGCTAAAAACAAAAAACGGGTCAAGGCCATTCACGCCAAGATCAAAAACACCCGTCAAGACTTAATCCATAAATTCACATCAAAGCTTGTTAAGGCCAACAGCTTAATCGTTGTTGGTAAAATCAAATCAACATCATTCACTTCATCCAAACTGGCCAAATCCGTCTATGATGCTGGTTGGTTTGAGATTAAGCGGCAACTGGACTACAAATGCGCGAACGCAGGTTGCCACTATATCGAAGTCAATGAAGCGTACAGCACCCAAACCTGCTCGTGTTGCGGCTCCCGCCAAGACAGTCCGAAAGGTAGAGAAGGTCTTGGTATAAGAGTATGGTTTTGTCGTTCTTGTAAAACGACCCATAACAGAGATGTTAATGGAGCAAAAAACATTCTCGCGGTCGGGCTTGGCCGTCTTTAGTAGGAATCCCCTCCGTTTAGGGAGGGGAGGAAGTCAAGCTTAAATAGGGGTATTTTTTTGCGTCAGCGTTTACTATCAACGAGTGATAGCGCCCATTTTTGTGGCAAATTGACCGTATCGTTTCATATAGAGATGATTCGCACTGATATTGTATATCAAACTTATTGAGGCCTTTTATGAGCAATCTGCAGCAACCTGCTTTGACTACCTTAAACATCGCCACGCGCCAAAGCCCATTAGCCTTATGGCAAGCTGAGCATATCCGCGATCGTCTGTTGGCGCTATATCCTGAGATGACGATTAATTTGCTAAAAATCGTCACTAAGGGTGACAAAATTTTGGACACGCCACTGGCAAAAATTGGCGGCAAGGGTTTGTTTGTCAAAGAGCTTGAGCAAGCGCTTTATAATAAAGACGCAGATATCGCCGTGCATTCGCTAAAAGATGTGCCCATGCAGCTGCCTGAAGGCTTGACGTTGGGGGTGTACTGCAAGCGCGCCGCCCCGACCGATGCGTTTGTATCCAATACATACGATAGTATCGATGCGTTGCCGCAAGGCGCTATCGTTGGCACCTCAAGCTTGCGCCGTCAGTGTCAAATCAAGGCTTATCGCCCAGATCTACAAATCAAAACCCTGCGTGGTAACGTTGGTACCCGTTTGAGCAAATTGGACGCAGGCGAGTATGACGCGATTATTTTGGCCACCAGTGGTTTGCAGCGTATTGAGCTGGACGAGCGTATTCGCGGTGAGCTGGATATCGATGCTTGTCTGCCTGCGGTTGGGCAAGGAGCGTTGGCGATTGAGTGCCGCGAGGGCGATGATGCAGTATTGCAGCTATTGGCACCGCTAAATGATAATAAAGCGCGTATTCGCCTGATTGCTGAGCGAGCCCTCAATCGTCATTTAGAAGGCGGCTGTCAGGTACCGATCGCAGCCTATGCGGTCTTGCAAATGGCAGACGAGACCGAAGACGATCGTGCGAAAAATACCGAAAATGGCAACAATGACGACGGCAACATATTGTGGCTGCGCGGGCGCGTGGGGCAGGCCGATGGTAGCGAGCTGCTAAAAGCAGAAAAACGCATTACCTTAACTGGTAACCAAGACGAGCAAGAAACTCAGGCCAATCAGCTGGGTATCGATGTGGCTGATATGTTACTTGCAGATGGCGCAGGCGCTATTTTATCAGCGATTTATGATACCAAATAATACGCAGATACCGCTGTCTGAACTCCAAGCCAGTAATTAAGACGGGTTTGCGACTTCTTTATTTCTTTTGATTTTTGTCATGGTACGTCTATGTCATCCACCTCATCTCATCCAACATCTACCGCTCGGCATAAGAGCGCGGCCCCATCAGCGCCTGCGCGCGTGGTCATCAATACCAGACCGGTAGAGCGTGCCGCTCCGCTGACGCAGCACCTACAAGCTGCGGGTCTAAGCGTGGTAGAGATTCCGATGCTGACGTTACAGCCGCGTCCTACCACAGATGCGGACATGGCGCTGATGCGTCAGTGGTTTGCAGGCGACTATCAGGCACTTGTCATCGTCAGTCCTACGGCAGCAGCAGCGGGACTAGCGGTTTGGCAAGCGCTTGCCCGCGAGTGCCATGCCCAGCACTCTGAGACGAATGGTGATAACCAAAATGATGAAAGCCAAAAAACTACCGAGCTGCAAACCCTCAGCGCTCCCAGTCACTTGATTGCGGTAGGAGAAGCGACAGCTGCGGTCTTAAATGAGGCAAAAATCAAGGCGGCAAGCTATCACGTGCTGCAGCCGCGCGTGGCCAATAATGAAGGCATGCTTGCGATGCCAGAGATCGACAGCTTGCAAGCAGGGGACAAGCTGTTGGTATGGCGCGGTCTTGGTGGCCGCCGTTTATTGGTTAACACGTTACAAGCGCGCGGTGTCCATATCGATAGCATCGCTTGGTACGAGCGTATTATGCCTCATGAGGCCTGTACGCAATACAATCAGTGGTTACAGCAGTTTGCTACGGCCGCTTCTTTGCCTAGCTCTCCATCATCAACATTAGCATCAGCACCAGAACCTGCAGAACCTGCAGAACCAGCAGCGCCAAGCACCGCTCAGCATCCACAGCCTATACCCAAACAGTCAAAACCGGTCGTTATCATTAGTAGTGCCACCGCCTTTGAGCATTGGCGGCAAGTGGTCAGTCAAGGTACGCGACAAGCAACTGATGAAACGAGTGCTAAGGATACTGCAAAGCAGCCATTGGCAGACAGTACAGGGGCTGATGGGTTGCCCAAGCTCAAGCTGTCGGACTTTGCTTATGTGGTGCTGGGTGAGCGCTTGGCCAATATGGTGGCCGATGAGCAGCTGAGCTACTGGCGGGTGGAGGATTTAGCACCAGCCACCATACTGGCTGCGATCAGTGCTTGATACGCCTAGGATATGGCTGTTTTGTCATCAGGATGATTATTCCCGTTTTATACGGCTTGCGACAACCATGACCCAATCTACCAGTAACGGTGCTGTACTATGTCTATGAACCCTGAGTCTTCATCCAAGGACCCTTCTGCTATTCAGCAGCGCCGGCAAGCAAATATGCTACTCATACGCTTGCAATGGCTGACGATTTTATTGCTTATCGCCGCCTTACTCTGGTTATATATCAGCCAGCAGCGTTTTGAGCAGAATGTCCACGAGCGTCTGCAAAGTAACGAGCAAGTTGTCAGCCGTTTAAACGAGATGGATGATCGCTTGTTTGCCATGAGTCAGCAGACGCTACCTGAGCCGCGCGTGGCAGCCAGTAGCCAAGCGCAAAATCAGCTGGATTTACTGCGTATTCAAATAAAAGCGGTGGATAGGCTGCTGGTGGATAACAACGATAGCGCGGCGATTGATTTGCTGCGGGGGCTACACTGGCAGCTGTCGCAAAGCAGTAATGAGATTGCCCCTGCGCTGACGGTGGTGATTAAGCAAAGCCTGCTAAAAGACATTGAGCGTCTACAAGCGCAAAGCGCGCAGCCAAGCCCGTGGCAGATGCATAACTTGGCCATGCAAAATATCCAAACCTTTTTGCAGCGCCATGAGCGTCACGATCATAAAGAGGGTAGCAAGGACAATAAAACCCCAGCTGCAAACACAGCTAAAGACAAAGAGGCACTGACCCGTAGACAGCTGGCCATCCACGAGACCATTATGACGCTCAATTTGGCCATGCAAGCCAGCAATATGCGCGACCGTGAGCAGCTCATCAGTTATCTGTCGCAGGCGCGCAAACAGCTCATAACCCTCACACCAAGCGCTGATGAGCGGCAGAAACAGACACAGGCCAACCTGCAAGCGTCAGATCAAACGGCCAATATCACGATGATGCAAGCGCCCAACGACGTGGCAGAGGTGATCAATTGGCTAGATCAATTGATTGTCGAAGCACCCAAGGCCACGGCGCTATTGACCACGCAAGTCTTAGCCAAATCGCAGCGCTAGTCGTTGGTGCTCGATGAGAAGACACACCCAAATAATAAAAAATAGGATGATAAAAAAGGACACTTTATGAACCGCTCCCTACCAGCCGATTTACCGACAGTCAATGAGCCCCTGCCGACTGAGCTGGCTCACTATCCCGTTATTCATCATCAACCGATTCACTGGGGCGAGATGGACGCCTTTAACCATCTAAATAATGTGGTGTTTTATCGTTATGCTGAGTCAGCGCGTATTGCTTATCTGCAGGCATTAGGCATGTTTGATGGCAGCATGGTGACGGTATTGGCACAGTCAAGCTGTCAGTATTTGCGTCCTGTGGTCTACCCTGATACTTTGTTATTAGGAGTGCGCTGCCAGCGTTTGGGCCGTACCAGTATCGTGATGGAGTATAGTTACTATAGTACGGCGCAAAGTCTGGTAGTGGCGACGGCTGAGGCGGTGGTGGTGCGCTTGGATAGCGCTGGCAAGGACAAGTTGCCGTGGAGCAGCGCCGAGCGCGCGCGCCTATTGGCATTAGAAGCGACCGTTGGTCATACACCTGAGGTCTGAGCCTCAACTTTTATAGATTCGCACATAAAAAAGCACGCTCAGTTTATAAGCGTGCTTTTTTTATGATTGATAAGGCCACTTAATCGCTATCGAATAGTGCTTAAATAATAATCACAGCGCCTAGCCTTGCTTGGGTGCATGCACAAAATCTACTACGTTTAGATCAAAGCCTGACAGTGCATAAAACTTCATGGGCGATGACAATAAGCGCATATCACGCACGCCTAAATGACGCAAAATCTGTGCGCCAACCCCGATGCTACGATACGGCTGCTGGGTGATGGTTGATTGCGATTGATTGTCCGCCGCTTTATCCAGCGCATCGCCTAGATCAACGGGCTGATTGCTACCAATCCAAACCAGCACGCCGCGCTCCGAGGCGCTGATTTCTTCCAACGCTGACTGTACGCTCCAGCCACTACGACCCGTCATATCGTTTTTGGCGGCAAACAAGTCACGCAGCGGATGGAAGCCATGGACACGGACAGTACTGACGCCTTCGCTGACATCGCCCTTGACCAACGCCAAATGCGTCTCTTCAGCGCCAAACTCACGGAAGCGGTGCAAGGTAAAAGTCCCATGCTCGGTCTCAAAAGGACGCGTCTCTACTTCTTCTACCGTTTGCTCGTTGGCGATACGGTAATTGATCAGATCAGCGATTGTGCCCATCTTGATGCCGTGCTCTTTGGCAAAGATTTCAAGATCGTCACGACGTGCCATCGTACCATCAGCGTTGATAATCTCGACGATGACTGCTGCAGGCTCCAATCCTGCTAGGCGAGCCAAGTCGCAGCCTGCTTCGGTGTGGCCGGCACGGTGCAGGACGCCGCCGTTTTGTGCCATGATAGGGAAGATATGGCCAGGTTGTACGATGTCTTCGGGTTTGGCTGATGCAGAGACCGCAGCCTGAATAGTGCGCGCACGGTCAGCCGCTGAGATACCTGTGGTGACGCCTTCAGCCGCTTCGATAGACACTGTAAAGTTGGTGCTAAACTTTGCTTCGTTGCGATCAGACATCAGCGGTAGTGCCAACTGTTGGCAGCGCGCTTGCGATAGGGTCAGACACACTAGGCCGCGAGCATGGGTGATCATAAAGTTGATGTCTTCAGGGCGCACATGGGTGGCGGCCATGATGATATCGCCTTCGTTTTCGCGGTCTTCATCATCCATTAAGATGACCATTTTTCCAGCACGGATGTCTTCGATAATCTCAGGAATGGTATTTAAACTCATAGTAAGTCTCAATATTTTATTATGTGTAGATAGGTGTGAGGTAACATATATAGCATGATCTGCCTATTGTAACAGCCGCTGACGCCATAGGCTGTTGCGATTAGGCAACGCGCCGCTGGCTACATTGATTCGATAAGGGGCACGACCCGGCTATAGGTACGGACGCTAGGCACGATTGCCTCATTGCTTATATATCATTATGAGGACATTTTAACGCTTTTCATCCTATCGTGCTGCCCCATCTCCAAACTATATCCCGAAGTCTGTCAAAAACAGCGTTCAGTATTACTAATAAACGGGCAGGTTTTAAGAATTACTGGCAGATTGGGATTTTAGCCAATCCATAAACTGCTTGCTGTGCTGCTCTCGCTGATTATCAGCAAAATAATAAAAGCGCGTACCCAGCAGCGTATCTGGCAGATAATGCTGCGGATAATAATGATTGGGGTAATCGTGTGGATAGGCGTAGCCCTGCCCGTAGCCTTGATGTTGCATCAATTTGGTCACGCCATTGCGCAGATGTAGCGGTACGGGAGAGGCGTCTTTTTCTGCCAAGGCCATCGCCGCATTTATTGCCTTATAAGTGCTGTTGCTTTTGGCACTGGTCGCCAGATACACCACCACTTGTCCTAATATAATGCGCGCCTCTGGCATACCGATGGACTGCACGCTACGCAGGGCGGCATCAGCGAGGAGTAGGGCATTGGGGTTGGCATTGCCAATATCTTCGCTCGCCAAGATGACCAAGCGCCGCGCGATAAACTCAGCTGGCTCTCCGCCCACCAGCATCCGCGCCATCCAGTAGAGCGCCGCATCAGGGTCGGAGCCGCGCACGGACTTTATCATGGCGGAGACAATATCGTAATGTTGCTCGCCGTCTTTGTCATAGCGTACCAGCGCCGTTTGTGCGACGCGAGCGACCAGCGCATCATCGATGATCAGCGGCGATTGTCTGGTATCCGCCGTTTGTATGGCCAGCTCTAGTAGATTAAGTGCCTTTCTGGCATCGCCGTGCGCCAGTTGGCCAATGGTGTCTTGTGCCTGCAAATCCACGGCCAAGTCTTTGAAAATACTATCTTCTGAAATGGCGCGCTGCAATACGGCGGCGATTTGCTCGGGTGTCAGTGGCTCCAAGCGATAAACCTGACAACGTGATAGCAAAGCATTGTTGACGCTAAATGAGGGGTTTTCGGTGGTTGCCCCAATCAAGGTAATATCCCCAGACTCGACCGCGCCAAGTAAGGCATCTTGCTGCGCTTTATTAAAGCGGTGTATCTCATCGATAAATACCACCGGCGACTCAAAGCTCAATGAGTCCTTAGTCTCCAGCACTTCGCGTAACTGCTTGACCCCCGTATTGAGTGCCGACAACGCATGAAACGGCCGACCCACGGCATCAGCCAATAGCATAGCAATGGTGGTTTTGCCGATGCCTGCCTCACCGTGCAAAATGATAGAGGGCAGATGGCCTTGCTCGACCAAGCGTCGTAGCGGTGCCCCAGCTGACAGCAGATGCTCTTGACCGATGATGGCATCGAGCGTCGCTGGGCGCATGCGCTGGGCAAGCGGGGTATCGGCATGAAAGTTTGGCGGCATAACACTCTCTATCGTTAATCAATGGGGCGGCAAAAGGATAGTCAATATAAAAGCACAGGCTCAGTATCAAATTAAAATGTATCGACTATATGTCATAGGATATCAATGACGCGTAGCACTATCCTAGCACTCCTTACCCTAATGTATAACTTCTGTCTTCGCGGCTTTTATTTTTATATCAAAAGCCTTATTAAACAAATAAGACAGCACCAGTTATAGCAGCACTTGTACTTCCTAGGTGTTTATCTAGGCACTTATATCTTATATAACGGTACTTATATTATGCACCTACATAACGGCATTGATTGTTTATGATACGTGAGACCATACAGCAGTTATTGAGCCAAGCGCGGCGTTTATCAAGTCATCAGCGCCCAAAGAGACGGTCGCGCCATCTGAGCGCAGGTGAGGTTGCGCTGGCTCGCTCGGTATTTGGCGACAGTATTAGGCTGGAGGATGTGCAATTAAAAACAGCGTGGTGGGTGCTTAGACATTATGCTGTCAGCCCCAATGGTCATATTTACTTTCATCCAGCAGACTGGATTACAGATTTTAGCCAGTCCTCCTTAAGTAAGCAAAGCTGGCTGATACATGAGCTAACGCACGTTTGGCAGCTACAGCAGGGTATCAAGGTAGTACGCGGGGCGTTGGTTGATCGGCGTTATGACTACGTATTTACAGTAGGCAAGCCCTTTTTTAAATATGGTATTGAGCAGCAGGCGCGCATGGTACAAGACTATTTTATCCGCCGCCAGCGTGGTCAGGACTGCCGTGATTTTGAGCGGTGTATACCGTTTTTGACGACCGCTTCTTGAGTCTGAGGTCACACGTTTAATGCCACAAGTCTACTGTTGTCACAAATCAACTGTCAACGTCGCCAGCTCGACACTCCGTTCACAATTGACGCTTCTTATTGACATCAATAACCACTATGCTAAATAGTGTTATGAGAGGTTTATGACCCAGACGCTAGCACAGTATCACTCAGCAACGGATGGCGGTGATACGCCTACCTTTTATTATTTTGCGTCAACTCATTATTTTGCGTCAACAAAGGATATGTACTCTGATGTATAAATTTTTACCAGATAAAGCCAAGAGTCATGATACCGCTCATGATAGTCATATGAATAAAACACCATCACCTAATAGTAAGTATGCTGCCATGACTGTACTGGCTGCGACGTTGAGTGGTGCATTGCTACTCGGCGGCTGTCAGCAGCAGACCGAGACCGCGCCTGTTGTCGATGATAGCCAAGCGACTGAGCAAGTAGCTAGCGAAGACAGCAAGCCTGTACCGCAAAGTGAGTCGGCGGCGGCGCGTATTGAGCAGTTTGAGCCAATTTATGTGACGCAAATGCAAAGGCTTCAGCGCCGGCTACAGGCCGAGTATGAGTCGCTGCAAGCGGCAGACTCGACCCAAAGTGCAGAAGATTTGTTGTTAAATAGTGCGGATACAGCAGGCGATAACACGACAAATAGCGGTGACGCCGCGACTGCCAATAACAATAGCAACGTCGATGCTAATGCTAACTCTGATACTAATATCAGTGCTAATGCCAATGCCGCCGCGACGGCTCAAAATAGTGAGCGTGGCGATGAGGCAGCAGCAGACATCAATACCAGCACAGAAGTGGGTGAGCGCGATTTGACCGTCCTCAAACGTATTAGCCTCGAGCCGCGCAAGCCTGTCATGCAAACAGAAGATGAGATCATCGACAGCTACCAGCAGGCAACGGCGGCACTTTATCAGCCAGTGATCACGCCGCTGAGCGCTGACGAGGTAGATACCTTGATAAACATAGCGACTTTGGTGCCGCAACTGTTTGAGCATGCTGAGATTGCAGGTAGGCTTAGTGCCAAGAGCCCGGCGCTGGCACGTCTTATCATTCAGCATCAGGTTTGGGAGCAGATAGAGGCGCAGCAAGTCATCGATATGCAGCAAATGAAGCTCAATCAACAACAAGAGTTTGAAGCGCTTATGGCCAAGTTTAACGAGACCATCAAGGGTTATGATGAGCAAATTGCCAAGTACGAACAAACGCTTAAAGCATTTGAATAAACAGCCACCGCTCAAGCTATGACGGCGACAGCCAGCATCACAGTGCTTATCTATCGTTCATAAAAAATCCCGCATATAGCGGGATTTTTTATGATTATTTTATACACATGCCGTATCTAAGCAGATTACTTGCGGTCTTCTACTTTGACAAAGTCACGATGCGTCTCGCCAGTGTATAGCTGACGTGGGCGACCGATTTTGAACGGTGCGCTGTGCATCTCTAACCAGTGGCTGATCCAACCTGAGGTACGCGCCAATGAGAAGATCACGGTAAACATAGACGTTGGGATACCAATGGCTTTTAGGATGATGCCAGAGTAGAAGTCAACGTTTGGATACAGGTTACGCTCAACGAAGAACGGATCTTCTAAAGCGATTTTTTCTAGTGCCATGGCCAGCTCAAGCTTAGGATCGTTGATGCCTAGTGCGCCGAGTACTTCATCACAGGTCTCTTTCATGACTTGGGCGCGTGGGTCGAAGTTTTTGTAAACACGGTGACCAAAGCCCATGAGCTTCACTTCACGGCTCTTCACTTTTTCCATAAATGCTGGCACGTTTTCGACAGTACCGATTTCATCTAGCATCTCAAGCACAGCTTCGTTGGCGCCGCCATGTGATGGACCCCAAAGGGCGGCGATACCAGCGGCGATACAGGCGTAAGGGTTGGCACCCGTTGAACCAGCTAGGCGCACAGTAGAGGTCGAGGCGTTTTGCTCGTGGTCTGCGTGCAAGGTGAAGATTTTGTCCATCGCGCGGGTGACCACGTCGTTTGGCTCATAGTCCACATCAGCAGGCGTGGCAAACATCATGTACAAGAAGTTCTCCGCGTAGCTAAAGTCGTTACGTGGATACATGAACGGTTCGCCCTGCGAGTATTTATAACTCATCGCCGCAAGCGTTGGCATTTTTGCGATCAGACGAATAGCAGTGATTTCGCGGTGTGCTTCGTTGCTGACGTCTAGGTTGTCATGATAAAACGCTGACAAGGCACCCACAACGCCCACCATGATCGCCATTGGATGCGCGTCACGGCGGAAGCCTTCAAAGAATTTACGTAGTTGGTCATGCACGCCTGTGTGCTTACGGATTTTTTCAAAAAAGTCCGCTTTTTGCTCAGCGTTTGGCAAGTCACCATGAATCAAGGCATAGGCCACTTCTAGGTATTCAGCATTGTTTGCTAGCTGATCGATAGGGTAGCCGCGGTGCAACAGCTCACCTTTACCACCGTCGATATAGGTAATTTTTGACTCAACAGGAGCCGTAACTTTGAAACCTGGGTCGTAAGACCAAAAGCCTGAGTCTTGTAGAGCAGCAATATCGATAACTGGGCGCCCTAAAGTACCTTTGATGATAGGAAGTTCGTATTCTTCACCATTGACGGTTAGTTTGGCATTAGTGTCAGCCATAAATTGCTCTCCATTGATTTAACTTGTTAGAATAAAATTACTATAGACGCATACCCTCGCGCCCAGGATTACTACAGGCGCTTACCCTCGCGCCATGCTCAGTCAAACGGTCAAAATACATTTAACACATTTAATATGCTGGGTATATTAGCAGCAATTCCCTGCGATTTGAAAAGACTTTTACCATCAATGCCGCTAATTGGCACGGTTTGGTCGTGTTTATTCACTGTAATTTTTGTATCAAAATATGTCTGATTGGTTATTTTGCCGCAAATCTTACTTTTTATTGGCGGCAAAGATGCGCTGTGATGTCACTTGGATTTTATAAGTATCAGACTCGGTATCCATACTTGGCGAGATGATTTGTCTGTGCAAGCTAGCAGTATGGATATGATAGACAAAGTACGTACGGCAAATTTTTTTAGGATTGCTGGTCGTATCGCTATGTTTGATAAGACAAAACGCTGTTGTATTGTGAACTGATTGTTCCTTTTTTACCACATAATGGATAAATTTGTAATTATCGCCCAGTCATTTTATAATTGCAGCTACTTAACTGGCACGAGTTTTGTGCGAATTGATAAGTGGTCATGATATAGTGTCGTCTAGAGCTTCTCTATTCATACTGGTATTCATATTTGGTTACAGCTGGACAATGTCAATAGACCCAAACCCAACCGACGGTTTGAATGTTCTTGTTAACTGTTCTATTTTTAAACACTTAGCGTCAGGTTTGCACCCTTATAGATAACACAATCACAAGATAACAAAACACGGTTATCTTGTGATAAGTGCGACCAGTAAAAATAGACTAGTTAATCGATCTTACTCATGTTTATTTTCTTTGTTGTATAATAGACAGGTTGTTTGACCGATCTGTTTGCCAAGCAGTTGTAAACCGAGCAGTCGTAGACAAAGTATCAATACCTTACCACATGATTCTTTCTTCACCTTTAGCACAAACTAAACGAAGTCAGCTAGCTCTTCCTTACTTTATTCGTCTCGTGTGTTGCTCTACGCTTAATTGACACAATCCCGACCTATGTCATGCGTTGATAGCAGATACAGGAGTATAACCGCAAAAAGGATGCCCGCTGTGAAAAGCAACCGACCTATTGATCTGCCTTTAAGCCAAGTGATTAGCGTTAATCGCTCACCGATTGCGATCGCTTCTATCTTGCATCGTATCTCTGGCATTATTTTATTTTTATTGATTCCTGTCATGCTGTGGTTACTACAGAACTCATTGGCGTCGCCTGAGAGTTTTGAGACCGTGTTTGACAACGTACTTGTGCGCTTTTTAGCATGGATATTTGTGGCTGCGATTGCTTATCACTTTGTGATGGGTATCAAGCACTTATTTGCTGATATGGGCATGAACGAAGAGCTAAAATCTGGCCGCGCCGCATCTAAGGTCAGTTTTGTGATTGCAGCGATTTTAATTGTCGCGTCATTTGTATGGGTGATGTTCTAATGATTAAAAATGATTCAGGAATCAAAAGCGCAACTGGTCTGACAGGTTCAGGCTCACGTGATTGGATTGTCCAGCGTATCAGCGCGGTCGTTTTGGCCGTTTATAGTGTGGTGTTGCTGGGTTTCTTTTTGACCCATGGCGATGTCACCTATCTTGAGTGGTCGTCATTTATGACCAGCTTACCGATGCGTCTGTTTAGCTTGGTCGCTGTAGTGGCACTTGCAGGCCATGCTTGGGTAGGTATGTGGACCGTATTTACTGACTATATCACCTCAGGCAAGATGGGTGAGAGCGCGCCAAGATTGCGTTTGGTATTACAGACTTTAATGATTATCTCTATTTTAGTCTTTTTATTTTGGGGCATCATGATTTTTTGGGGTAATGGCTTTGGTGTCGTTGCTGTTTAATGATGAGGTGAGCACCCAGATTGGGTGGTAACGCCAAAATATCGATAAAAAATGGATGGCCGTAAATGTGATTGATAGCTTGGTTATCAATGCCATTCATATATAGCCGAAAATAGTCATAGCATTGGGTTTGGCTGCTTATTTATATTATGTCTAATATTTTATGATTAAAAAGACAAATGCGCTGATAGGGCGCTCGATAGATAAGTCGCCGAGCATAATACCGCTCAGCCCAGTATAACGATAGATATGCAAATTAAGTGGTTAAAGGCTAGATGTGTCATGTGCTTTAGGTAAGCTGCACTGAGAGAATAAATATTGGTGTACAGACACAGGACAGATAGCCTTTTTATTTACTTCTAAGCATTAACAGGCATTAGGAAAACCGTAATGGCAACTAGACAAGATAATACCATTAGTAATATTAAGACCCTAAACTACGATGCCGTCATCGTCGGTGGTGGTGGTTCAGGGATGCGTGCTTCACTGCATTTGGCTGAATCAGGCATGAAGGTTGCAGTTTTGACCAAAGTATTCCCAACCCGTTCGCACACCGTCGCAGCCCAAGGTGGCATCGGTGCAAGTTTGGGTAACATGAGTAACGATAACTGGCATTTTCACTTTTATGACACGGTAAAAGGCTCGGATTGGTTAGGTGACCAAGACGCGATCGAATACATGTGCCGTGAAGCGCCAAAAGTCGTCTATGAGCTTGAGCACATGGGCATGCCGTTTGACCGTAACGAAGATGGCACGATTTATCAGCGCCCATTTGGTGGTCATACCTCAAACTATGGCGAAAAAGCGGTACAACGCGCGTGTGCGGCAGCTGACCGTACAGGTCACGCCCTACTACATACGCTGTATCAAAAAAACCTAGAGCAAGGCACCGAGTTCTTTATCGAGTGGATCGCGCTTGATTTGATCAAAGACGAAGATGGCAACATCAACGGTGTGGTAGCGATTGAGCAAGAAACTGGTACCATCGCTGTCTTCCAATCACCAATAACCGTGCTAGCGACAGGTGGTGCAGGCCGTATTTTCGCCGCGTCTACCAATGCTTATATCAACACAGGTGACGGTATTGGTATGGCCGTGCGTGCTGGTATTCCATTGCAAGATATGGAGTTTTGGCAGTTCCACCCAACCGGCGTGCATGGTGCCGGCGTACTATTGACCGAAGGGTGCCGCGGTGAAGGGGCTATCTTGCGTAACAAAGATGGCGAAGCGTTCATGGAGCGTTATGCGCCAACGGTCAAAGACCTAGCGCCTCGTGACCTTGTATCGCGCTCGATGGACCAAGAAATCAAAGAAGGCCGCGGCTGTGGCCCGAACGCTGACCATATCGTAATGGACATGACGCACCTAGGTGTCGATACCATTATGAAGCGTCTACCATCAGTGTTTGAGATCGGTAAAAACTTCGCCAACGTCGACATCACCAAAGAGCCAATTCCAGTTATCCCGACCATTCACTATATGATGGGCGGTATTCCAACCACGATTCATGGTCAGGTCATCGTACCAGATCTAGAAGCGGGTACCGATGAAAACGGTCTATACGCTAAAGGCAACGTGGTGAAAGGCCTCTATGCCATCGGTGAGTGTGCGTGTGTCAGTGTCCACGGTGCCAACCGTTTAGGTACCAACTCACTTCTTGACTTGGTGGTATTTGGCCGCGCAGCTGGTAAGCACATCGTTGATGAGTTCCACCATGCCGACCACAACTATAAGCCATTAGATCCACGTGTGCTTGACTTCACCATGCGTCGCCTAGACAAGCTGCAGCAGTCTACTGAAGGCTACAACGCGCAAGATGTCGCTGATGAAATCCGCGCTACCATGCAAAAACATGCCAGCGTATTCCGTACCCAAGCCATCATGGACGAAGGTGTCGAAAAAATCTTGGCACTGGGTGAAAAAATCGACAAGATCCACTTGGCTGATAAATCACAAGTCTTTAACACCGCTCGTATCGAGGCCTTTGAAGTGGCAAACTTATACGAAGTTGCGAAAGCCACAATGATCTCGGCGGCGCATCGTCACGAAAGCCGCGGCGCGCACAGTGTTTCTGACTACGATCGTCCAGAGGATGATGATTACGCACCAAATGGCCGTAACGATCACGAGTGGATGAAGCATACCTTGTGGTATTCTGAAGGCAACCGCATCATTTATAAGCCAGTTCGTAAAGTGCCGTTGACAGTCGACTATATCGAGCCAAAAGTCCGCGTCTACTAATATTGGACGCCGCGCCTGATATATACTCGATATATAAACTGCGCAAACGTTTTATCCCTTATTCATTTATTAAAAGGTGACCGCCAGCTACATGCACTTGCTCGCGCTAACGATAAATCAGTCGTTAGCGTAACGAGATTGCAGTCTTTGTATGCCCGCCATCACCTATGTGTGGAGTTTAGCATTATGAGCCGAGGTACTCGCACCATCGAAATCTATCGCTACGATCCTGATGTGGACGCAGCGCCGCGCATGCAAACCTATACGATTGAGCTGTTAGACTCAGATCGTATGTTGCTTGACGTGTTATTACGCCTAAAGAAAGAAGATGAGACCCTCACTTTCCGCCGTTCTTGCCGCGAAGGCATTTGTGGCTCTGATGGCATGAACATCAATGGCAAAAACGGTCTTGCATGTCTTATCAACATGAACACCTTGCCAGAAAAAGTCACCGTCCGTCCTCTGCCAGGTCTGCCTGTGGTTCGTGATTTGGTCGTCGATATGAACCAGTTCTACGAGCAATACGAAAAAGTACACCCGTACTTAATCAACGATCAGCCAGCACCGCCGACAGAGCGTCTGCAATCACCTGAGCAGCGCGAAAAGCTAAACGGCCTGTACGAATGCATCTTATGTGCATGCTGTTCGACCAGTTGCCCATCATTCTGGTGGAACCCTGATAAGTTCTTAGGTCCATCAGCATTGCTACACGCCTATCGTTTTGTGGCTGATAGCCGTGATAGTGACACGCAAGCGCGTCTTGCTCGTTTGGACGATCCGTTTAGTTTGTTCCGTTGCCGCGGTATCATGAACTGTGTGTCAGTTTGTCCAAAAGGCTTGAATCCAACCAAAGCAATTGGTCATCTGCGTAATATGTTGATTGACCAAGCAGGTTAATCGTTTATAATTGCATGGTTTTTTACAGATACTGTAAAAAAAACACCACCTAGCCATTAGGTGGTGTTTTTTATTGATTAGGGGGAGCGGGGGCTGCTCAACTGTGCCACCTACCTTTAAAGACAGCAGCGCAAGCGCGATGTGTTTTTAGCGTGCATCAATGACAGTATGATGGTAAAGCTATATTGACAGTACGTTGGTCATGTGTAAGAAGGCCTGTGATAAAGGCGCGCGCCCTATATAATTAGAGACGCAATACCAGTAACCTGATAGAAAAGTCATACGGGTAAGCGCACATTAGCTTAGGGTTTTGATGAGCTATCTGACTTTATTTAGGTAATTTTAGTGCTTGATTGAGCCGAATGCTTAGGAAGATTTTGCCACTTTAGGTATAATAGCAAGCCAGAATCAGCCAATAATGATATCATTATATTGATAATAGATATTCATTATGTAAATACCTAGTATTGAACAAACAAACTATGTCGTAAAAAGTAGACATGCTACCCTATACAGCAATATATATTGGCTAAGAGTGTCACCTATCTCATTGATAGGATAACGGTTCAGCCAAAATAGCCGTATAAAAGACTAGCTGAAAGCAGGAAGACTGGCGACTCATTAGTTGCTAGCGTAATACCTATACGCACCTAACCAGCCATATATGTCAGGTGGATATATACTATGAACTTGCCATACACCAGCATGGATAACCCATGGTTAATAAATGTTAGTTAATAGATTTGTTATGGCTTTTTGCATTATATATAAATTAATGTTGTGAAACGAGTTGGTTCAGAAAACTGAGCGTTCACAAATAGTTATATTTTTACCAACACTATTGTAATAACTGCGATCAGCACTACTTAGCTATTGTCGACACCGTATGTTAGCGGCAATGCAAAAATAGACGAGAGACGGTCAGCGGTCAATTTGTTTGACTCTTGCTTGACGCAAGTTACGTCAGAGGTTATCCAGACTTTTGACCACCAACAAGCGCTCAGTCAATAAACGCTCAGCCGCTGATGTGACACAAGGTTTACATAGCAGATATACGACAGATTACACAATAATAAGCACGATTCCATTCATTTATCTATCAAATAGACGATTATTATGAATAGTATAACCAAAGACGCAGCAGAGCTAGGACATACTGAACTGGCCGCTGACAATGCCAATTATATCGAAGCGCTCTACGAGCAATACCTAACAGATCCTGATAGTGTGGATGCGGACTGGCAAACGTATTTTGAACAGTACAAGTCGCCAAATGACGCCAAACACAATGCTATTAAGGATCAGTTTTTATTGCTGGCCCGCAATCAAACCGCCAATAAAGTCAACACCGACACCAGTAGCGCGCCTGCTGGCAGTGCTGACTGCGCGGACCCTAAACAAATGGGTGTACAGCAGCTGATCTCAGCTTACCGCCGCCGTGGTCATCGCCGCGCCAAGCTAGATCCATTAGACCTGCATCCGCGTGCCGAAGTAGAAGATCTGACGCTAGAGTATCACAATCTATCAGAGGCCGATCTCGATACGGTATTTCCAACCAATGATTTAAACATCGGTAAAGACGAAGCGACACTCCGCGAGATCATCGAAATTATGGAGCGTGTGTACTGTCGTTATATCGGTGTTGAATACATGCACGTGACCACCAGCACCGAAAAACGCTGGATGGAAAAATACCTCGAGACCAACCTAGGCTATATCGAATTTGATAAAGAAAAACGCCTATCTATCTTAGAGCGTCTGACAGCGGCTGAAGGCCTCGAGAAATATCTGGCTCGTAAATACACTGGCGTCAAACGTTTCGGTCTAGAAGGCGGTGAGAGCTTTATCCCAGCCATCAATGAAATCATCCAACGGGCTGGCGGCTATGGCACCAAAGAGATGGTCATTGGTATGGCGCACCGTGGCCGTCTAAACCTATTGGTCAATATCTTAGGTAAAAACCCTGCCGATTTGTTTGATGAGTTCGATGGTAAGGTACAGCCAGAAAAAGGCTCAGGCGACGTTAAGTATCATAACGGTTTTTCTTCTAACGTCATGACACCAGGCGGTGAGGCGCATTTGGCTCTAGCCTTTAACCCCTCGCATCTTGAAATCGTGGCGCCTGTCTTACAAGGCTCGGTACGTGCACGTCAAGTTCGCCGTAACGACCAGCCATTTATGGACAACCAAGACGGTAACTCAGTATTGCCAATCGTTATCCATGGTGATGCTGCCTTTGCCGGTCAAGGGGTGGTTCAAGAAACCTTCCAGATGTCACAGACGCGTGCTTATACCACGGGCGGTACGGTTCATATCGTGATCAACAACCAAGTCGGCTTTACGACCAGCCGTCAAGAAGACGCCCGCTCAACCGAGTACTGTACTGATGTGGCCAAGATGGTGCATGCTCCTATCTTACACGTCAACGGCGATGACCCTGAGTCTGTGGTGTTTGCCGCGCAATTGGCATTAGACTACCGTCATGAGTTTGACAAAGACATCATCATTGATTTGTTCTGCTATCGCCGTAACGGCCACAACGAAGCCGACGAGCCATCAGCGACGCAGCCTTTGATGTATGCAGTTATCAAAAAACTGCCTACGACGCGTACTATCTATGCACAAAAACTCATCGCCGATGGCGTCCTTAGTGCAGAAGAAGAAAAACAGTACGAAGATGACTACCGTGAGTCGCTAGACCGTGGTGACTATGTCGCTAATGCCTTGGTCAGCAAGCCAAACGAAGCATTATTTGTCGATTGGAAGCCCTATCTAGGCCATGATTTGGTCGATGAGTGGGATACCAGCGTCGATATCGAAAAATTAAAAGAGTATGGCCGCCGTATGGCGCAGATGCCAGAAGGCTACAAGCTACAGCGTCAAGTACAAAAAATGGTCGATCAGCGCCTAGCCATGCAGACAGGCGAAGAGCCATTGAACTGGGGCGCTGCTGAAACCTTAGCCTATGCGTCATTGGTCGATCATGACAATGTCTTGGTTCGTATCACTGGTGAAGATGTCGGCCGTGGTACTTTCTCGCATCGCCATAGTGAGATCTACAACGTCAATGACGGCAGCATGTATGTGCCCTTATCGCATATCAGCGAAGACCAAGCACGTTTTGCCACTTATAACTCGTTGTTGTCAGAAGAAGCGGTACTGGCCTTTGAATACGGCTATGCAACCACCGTACCAAACGCGCTAATCGTTTGGGAAGCGCAGTTTGGTGATTTCGTCAACGGCGCACAAGTGGTGATTGATCAGTTTATCTCAAGCGGCGAGACCAAATGGCAACGCGTTTGTGGTCTGACCATGCTGCTGCCACATGGCTACGAAGGTCAAGGCCCTGAGCATTCTTCAGCACGTCTTGAGCGTTTCTTGCAGCTATGTGCCGAAGACAACATGCAAGTGATTACCCCAACGACGCCTGCACAGATTTATCATGCCTTACGTCGTCAAGCGGTACGCCCGATTCGTAAGCCGCTTATCGTTATGTCGCCGAAGAGCCTGCTGCGTCATAAGCTGGCCACCTCTCACCTAGAAGAGCTTGCTAACGGTAAGTTTGAGACGGTACTGCCAGAGATGGATGAGCACAATGCAGACAACATCACTCGTATGGTGCTCTGTGGTGGTAAGGTCTACTATGATCTACTTGAGCAGCGCCGTGCGCTAGGCCTTGATCATGTGGCCATCGTCCGTATTGAGCAGCTTTATCCATTGCCAGAAAAACGCTTGATTGCTGAGATCGAAAAATACAGCAACCTAAAAGAAATCGTTTGGACGCAAGAAGAGCCATTGAACCAAGGTGCTTGGTACTATCTAGCGCCGCATATGTTCCGTATCGTCGTACCACATCCAACCAAGGCAAAAGTCATGGAGCCAGTGGCACGTCCACCGAGCGCCGCTCCTGCGACAGGCTCGCCAAAACTGCATGCTCAGCAGCAGCAAGCACTGATCGCTGGTGGTCTTGGTATCAGTGTCGATGAGCTGGCAAAGTAAGATAAGTGACAGACGTTACAAGTTATAGATTATAGAAGACACATGAGGCAGGCGATGACAGTCAGTACTGGCAATACCTATCAGTGACATTGTTGCACACAGTATTGACTGCCTATCACGACTTAATAACGCATATAAATATCCAAATCTAAGGAGTATCTCGATGGCTGATATCAAAGCCCCCGTTTTTCCAGAATCGGTTGCCGATGGCACGATCGTCGAATGGCATGTCAGTGAAGGTCAGCAAGTAAACCGTGATGACCTATTGGCTGAAATCGAAACTGACAAAGTTGTTTTAGAAGTTGTGGCACCTGATGATGGTGTTGTGACCAAAATCGTCAAGCAAGTAGATGACACAGTACTATCTGACGAGCTGATCGCTGAGTTTGAAGCGGGTGCAAGCGGCAGCGCAGACTCAAACGATGAGCCAGCAGTCAACCCAGACCAGCCAGCGGCACCAGTGCAAGCCAAGCAAGGTACAGATGGTGGTGAGCCAGTACAAGCCACTGACAAAAAAGCCGAAGCTGACCATAAAGATCAAAGCCCAGCCGTGCGTAAAGCAGCCAAAGAGTCTGGCGTAGATCCGAAAAACGTCGAAGGCAGTGGCCGCGGTGGCCGTGTGACCAAGAGTGATATGGCAAACCCAACGCTAAAAGCTGACAGCTCTATCAAGTCAGATAGTGGTCGTCCTGTGGCAGAGTCAACTGGCGAGCGCACCGAAAAACGCGTTCCAATGACGCGCCTACGTAAGCGTGTCGCTGAGCGCCTACTGTCAGCTACCCAAGAAACCGCTATGTTGACGACCTTTAACGAAGTCAACATGAAGCCATTGATGGACATGCGTACTAAGTACAAAGCCCAGTTCGAAAAACGTCATGGGGTACGTCTAGGCTTTATGTCGCTATTTGTCAAAGCGGCGACCGAAGCACTCAAACGCTTCCCAGCGGTAAACGCTTCGCTAGACGGTGATGACATCGTTTATCATGGTTTTTATGACATCGGTGTGGCGGTATCATCAGATCGCGGCCTCGTCGTTCCAGTACTGCGTGATACTGACCGTATGAGCATGGCAGACATCGAAGCCAAAATCCGTGAATACGGTAGCAAGGCGCAAGAAGGCAAGCTTGGTCTAGACGAAATGACAGGTGGTACGTTCACTATCTCAAACGGCGGTGTCTTTGGTTCACTGATGTCAACGCCTATCTTGAACCCACCGCAAACTGCTATCTTGGGTATGCATGCGATCAACGAGCGCCCAATGGCGGTCGACGGTAAAGTTGAGATCTTGCCAATGATGTACCTAGCGCTGTCTTATGACCACCGTATGATCGATGGTAAAGAAGCGGTACAATTCTTAGTGACACTAAAAGAATTGGTCGAAGATCCTACTATGCTTCTTTTAGACCTGTAAGCTTCTAAGCTTGTATTGGCAATCGCTGATACAAGTTTTTTAACTTTGGTATCGGCCATTGTCATTTGAGCAAAATTAAGCTTAGCAGTAATCAAGCCGTTTAGCTATGACGTTTAATTGTGACGTTTAATGAAAACGCAGTCATATAGGGCGGCGTTTGACGGCTGGCTGTTAGTACGCCTTATTGAGCTGTCTGTATTTGAGGCAGCCTATTGGCTACTATAGACGTCATCAAAACCAGACAGATGATTAACCCTGTGGTTAAAGATGAGATCGGTCGTTATTGCACAAAAGTGACACCATCGTGCCGATATACCTCACACAACATGAGCAAAATCTAAAATAATCTAAAAAAATAGGAACGTACTATGAAAGACAATTATGATTTGGTCGTCATCGGCGGCGGTCCTGGCGGTTATGAAGCAGCCATTCGCGCAGGTCAGCTTGGTATGAGCGTGGCCTGTATCGAAAAACGCGTTTATAAAGGCGAGCCTGCGCTTGGCGGTACTTGTCTAAACGTCGGTTGTATCCCATCAAAAGCCTTGCTGGATAGCTCGCATCGTTATGAAGCGACCAAGCATGACCTAGCTGAGCATGGCATCAGCACAGGTGAT
The DNA here is from genome assembly GCF_001921755.1 of Psychrobacter sp. Rd 27.2. NCBI lineage: Bacteria > Pseudomonadati > Pseudomonadota > Gammaproteobacteria > Moraxellales > Moraxellaceae > Psychrobacter > Psychrobacter sp. Rd 27.2. Next base: position 214,613 of record NZ_MRYB01000004.1, read on the forward strand.
GTCTCTATCGATATCGAGCAGATGATCGTTCGCAAAGAAGGCATCGTCAAGCAGTTGACCGGCGGCGTGGCAGCATTGCTCAAGGGCAATGGCGTTGACTGGCTACAAGGCTGGGGTACGCTCATCGATGGTAAAGGTAGCGAGAAAAAAGTTAAATTTACCGCGTTAGAAGACGACAGCGAAACGACCATCACCGCAAAAAATGTCATTCTTGCGGCAGGCTCTGTGCCTATCGAGATTCCAGTGGCCAAAACTGACGGCGACCGTATCGTTGATTCAACTGGCGCGCTTGACTTTACTGAAGTACCTAAGCGCCTTGGCGTGATCGGTGCGGGTGTGATCGGTTTGGAGCTAGGCTCTGTATGGCGCCGCTTGGGTAGTGAGGTTGTGGTATATGAAGCACTACCAAGCTTCTTAGCTGCTGCTGACAAAGACATCGCCAAAGAAGCCGGCAAACTGCTGAAAAAGCAAGGCCTTGATATCCGAGTCGATACCAAAGTTACCAACGCTGAAGTCAAAGGCGATCAAGTCGTTGTGACCAGCGAAGCCAAAGGCGAGTCGAGCGAGGAGAGCTTTGATAAGCTAATCGTCTGTGTCGGTCGCCGTGCCTACTCTGAAAAACTACTGGGCGAAGACAGCGGTATCACCTTGACCGAGCGCGGTCTAATCGATGTCGACGATCAGTGTAAAACCAATCTAGACGGCGTCTATGCCATCGGTGATCTGGTACGTGGCCCTATGCTTGCGCACAAAGCGATGGAAGAGGGCATGATGGCCGTCGAGCGTATCCATGGCGAAAAAGCTCAGGTCAACTACGACACCATCATCAACGTCATCTATACCCATCCAGAAATCGCATGGGTTGGCATGACTGAGCAAGAAGCCGAAGAAGCTGGTTATGAAGTCAAAACTGGCTCATTTAACCTAGCGGCCAACGGTCGTGCGCTTGCGCAAAGCGAAGGCCAAGGCTCTATCAAAGTCGTCGCCGATGCCAAAACAGATCGCTTGTTAGGTATGCATGCCATCTCTGCAGGCGCAGGCGATATCGTCCATCAAGGCATGATCGCGATGGAGTTTGTTTCTAGTATCGAAGACTTGCAGCTGATGACGTTTGCTCACCCAACGATCTCAGAGGCAGTACACGAAGCGGCGCTATCTGCAGATGGCCGCGCCATTCACGCTATCCAGCGTAAAAAGCGTAAAAAATAAGTCGTTCGCTACCGTTGCAAAACAAGCAAACAAATAAGCAAGTATCGATTTATGACTTGACTATTTAGGCGTCAATGATAGTGCTGCTATCGGCGCTGCTGCTATGGTCATGAGTGCGCCAGGCTCTGGTCTACGCGCACTTATTTTCACTTTTTATTAATTGTAAAAAACAAGGGATACAATCAATGAATTTACATGAGTATCAAGCAAAAGAGCTATTAAAAAGCTACGGATTGCCTATTCAAGAAGGCATCATCGCCCACAATGGCGACGAAGCTGCTGCTGCTTTTGACAAAACCCCAACCGATATCGCCGTCATCAAAGCACAGGTACACGCTGGTGGCCGTGGTAAAGCGGGCGGTGTAAAGCTGGTTAAGACTCGTGAAGAAGCCAAACAAGTGGCAGAAGAGCTCATCGGTACCAACTTGGTCACCTTCCAGACTGATGCTGATGGCCAACCCGTCAACTTCGTCTTGGTTGCAGAAGATATGTATCCAGTACAGACTGAGCTATATCTTGGTGCTGTGGTCGACCGTGCTACCCGCCGTGTGACCTTTATGGCATCAACCGAAGGCGGCGTCGATATCGAAGAAGTCGCTAATGAGACACCAGAAAAAATCTTTAAAGTACATGTAGATCCATTAGTCGGTCTTATGCCTTTCCAAGCGCGTGATGTGGCGTTTAAACTTGGCCTAGAAGGCAAACAAATCAACCAGTTCGTAAAATTGATGACTGGCGCATACAAAGCCTTTGTCGAAAACGACTTTGCCCTAATGGAAATCAACCCATTAGCCGTACGCGAAAACGGCGAAATCGTCTGTGTCGATGGCAAAATCGGTATCGATTCAAACGCTCTATATCGCCTACCAAAGATCGCTGCGCTACAAGACAAAACGCAAGAAAACGAGCGTGAGCTAAAAGCTGCTGAGTTTGATCTAAACTACGTCGCCCTAGAAGGCAACATCGGCTGTATGGTCAACGGTGCGGGTCTTGCTATGGCAACCATGGACATCATCAAACTGTACGGCGGCAAGCCTGCTAACTTCCTAGACGTGGGCGGCGGTGCAACCAAAGATCGCGTTGTAGAAGCGTTCAAAATCATCCTAGAAGACAGCAGCGTAGAAGGCGTTCTTATCAACATCTTCGGCGGTATCGTACGCTGTGACATGATCGCAGAAGCCATCATCGCTGCGGTCAAAGAAGTCGACGTACAAGTACCTGTCGTCGTCCGTCTAGAAGGTAACAACGCTGAAAAAGGCGCGCAAATCCTAGAAGAGTCTGGTCTAAAACTGATCTCAGCTCAGGGCCTCGCAGACGCTGCACAAAAAATTGTCGAAGCTGTACAAGCTTAATACCGATTGCGCCAGCGCCTTAGAGTAGGGCGATAAAACCAAACTCTAAGCATATAAGCGCTATCGCATAGTCGTCAAAGCGTGATGGCACTTGCTAGGCTCGGATCGTCATTGTCAGATCATCATTGATAGTGGTCATCAGTCGTCAAGTCGCTGTCACAAGACAACCGAATACAAGGAAAAAATAATGAGTGTATTAATCGATAAAGATACCAAAGTATTGGTACAAGGTTTTACGGGTAAAAATGGTACGTTCCATTCAGAGCAAGCCATCGAATACGGCACCAAAGTCGTCGGCGGTGTCACGCCAGGTAAAGGCGGTCAAACGCACCTAGGCCTACCAGTGTTCAACACTATGGCGGAAGCGATGGAAGCGACTCAAGCGGACGCGTCTGTAATCTACGTACCAGCACCATTTGTACTAGACTCTATCGTTGAAGCAATCGATGCGGGCGTTAAGCTGATCGTTGTAATCACTGAAGGCGTACCGACTCTCGATATGCTAAAAGCCAAGCGCTATCTAGAAGAAGCGGGCGATGTGCGTCTAGTGGGTCCAAACTGCCCAGGCGTCATCACGCCAGGCGAATGCAAAATCGGTATCATGCCAGGCCACATCCATCAGCCAGGTAAAGTGGGCATTATCTCACGTTCTGGTACCTTGACTTACGAAGCTGTAGCTCAAACTACTAAGCTTGGTTTTGGTCAGTCAACCTGTATCGGTATTGGTGGTGACCCTATCCCTGGTATGAACCAAATCGACGCGCTAAAACTGTTTGAAGAAGATCCACAGACCGAGGCGATCATCTTGATCGGTGAGATCGGTGGTACTGCGGAAGAAGAAGCCGCTGCTTATATCAAAGACCATGTGACGAAGCCTGTGGTTGGCTATATCGCTGGTGTCACTGCTCCAGAAGGCAAGCGTATGGGCCATGCTGGTGCGATCATCTCTGGTGGTCAAGGTACTGCAGAAGAGAAGTTCAGAGCCTTTGAAGACGCTGGTATCGCGTATACACGTGACCCATCGAAGCTGGGCGATAAGCTAAAAGAAGTTACTGGCTGGTAAGGTAGACGTCAGCATAAGTCTACAAAAAGCCACGAAAGCTGTGTTGAATTATCAAAAAGACACCTCTACAATGGGGTGTCTTTTTTTGTTTGAAAAATTATGAAGAATAAAATCCTCGTCACAGGCGGCGCAGGCTACATCGGCTCTCATACTTGTATAGCCTTGCATCAGGCAGGCTACGAGATAGTTGTTTATGACAATCTATCTAATAGTAGCCGTGAAGCGATAAATCGGGTCTCTCACCTTATCGGTGCACCTATTGAGTTTGTTAAGGGTGATATCCGTGATGCCAAGGCATTGAGACAAGTATTTGACGCGCATCAATTCTTTGGTGTCATACATTTTGCAGGGCTTAAAGCTGTCGGTGAGTCCGTGGCCAAGCCCTTACTTTATTATAATAACAACGTCAGTGGCACCATTACCTTACTCGAAGTCATGGCTGAGTACGATGTTAAAAATCTTGTTTTTTCCTCATCAGCTACGGTCTACGGTGATCCTAAGACTCTCCCTATCGACGAGACTGCCCCGCGCTCCTGTACCAATCCCTATGGCCAGAGCAAGCTGACCGTCGAGCATATCCTAGAAGATCTAGCCGTCTCCGATACTAGCTGGAGTCTAATCTCTCTGAGATATTTTAATCCAGTAGGCGCGCATCCATCAGGGCAGATAGGCGAAGACCCAAACGATATTCCAAACAATCTCATGCCCTATATCTCGCAAGTCGCTGTCGGTAAGCTGGAAAAACTTAGCATCTTTGGCAATGACTATCCGACTATCGATGGTACTGGCGTGCGGGATTTTATCCATGTCACTGATTTAGCAGCAGGTCATGTCTCGGCACTGAATTATTTACAGCAGCAAGTCAATGTACAGCAAAGCTCAGCAGGGTTTTTGCCTATCAATTTAGGGACTGGCACAGGTACGTCGGTGTTAGAGCTGGTCAATGCCTTTACTGAGATCACAGGGCAGCGTGTGCCGTATCAGTTTGTCGCGCGGCGTGCCGGAGATATCGCCAGCTGCTATGCCAGTGCCGATAAAGCCAAAGCGCTACTTGGCTGGCAAGCTAAGCTGTCTGTCGCTGAAATGTGTGCAGATACCTGGCGCTGGCAAAGTCAAAATCCGAGTGGCTATAGCACAGCGCTATAATTTTATTTTGAGAACAAGTTAATATTACAAGAGATATTTATGAAAAAAGTATTAAGTATATTTGGCACGCGCCCTGAAGCGATCAAAATGGCTCCGGTCGTCAAGGCGCTAGAAGCTAGCCCTCATATCAAATCACTGGTCTGTGTCACGGCTCAGCATAGAGAGATGCTTGATCAAGTATTGTCGTTATTTGAAATCACCCCTGATTATGACTTAAATATCATGAAATCAGGGCAGAGCTTGACACAGGCTAGCTCAAGAATGTTACTTGCGCTTGAGCCCATTCTTGCAGAGTGTCAGCCAGACTTAGTCTTAGTGCATGGTGATACGTCGACTACGTTATGCGGCGCGCAAGCAGCTTTTTATCAGCAGATTCCTATCGGTCATGTCGAGTCTGGACTGCGAACTTATAATATCTATTCTCCTTGGCCAGAAGAAGCCAATAGACAGCTGACCAGTATCATTACTAAACTGCACTTTTCACCAACCAAAAGAGCGGCTCAGCACTTATATGATGAGCATAATAATCCTGATTTTATCTATGTAACAGGTAATACGGTGGTTGACGCATTATTGAATGTCAAAAATAAGCTAGAAACGAATGACGCACTGAGAGCTGAATTACAGCAACAGTTTTCAGAATTAGACTTTAGTAAACGCCGTGTCTTGATTACAGGGCATCGCCGTGAAAACTTTGGTAATGGCTTTGAGTCGATCTGCCAAGCCATTCAAGAGCTCGCAAAAAAATATCCAGAGTATGAGTTTGTCTATCCTGTGCATCTAAACCCGAATGTCAAGGAGCCCGTAGAGCGTTTGCTCAATGGTCTTGATAATGTCAAACTGATTAAACCGCAAGATTATCTGCCATTTGTTTATCTGATGAGCACCAGTTATTTGATTCTTACTGACTCAGGTGGTATCCAAGAGGAAGCACCATCTTTCGGTATTCCAGTATTAGTCATGCGTGAAACCACGGAGCGCCAAGAAGCAGTCGAAGCGGGAACCGTTAAATTGGTCGGTACGCATCATGCGACTATTGTGGCTGAAGTGAGCAATCTTATCGAAAACGAAGCTGTCTATGCAAAAATGAGTGAAGCGCATAACCCATACGGTGATGGTAAAGCCTCACAACGTATCACAGAGACGATTGTCAACTTCTTTGAAGCAAAAGAAGCCTAAACAGAATTGAATCAACTATAGATAAATGGAATAACATATAAATGAAAAATATTTGTGTATTTGGTTTGGGGTATATCGGTCTGCCAACCGCGGCGATGTTTGCGCATCATGGCGCTAGTGTCATTGGGGTCGATGTCAATCAACATGCGGTGGATACCATCAATCAAGGCAAAATCCACATCGTAGAGCCTGGCCTAGAAGCCATTGTAAAAAAAGCCGTAGATGATGGTAACCTTAAGGCTAGCCTCACGCCTGAACACTCTGATGCTTATCTGATCGCCGTACCCACACCATTTAAGGGCGACGACCATACCCCTGACCTATCTTATATTGAGGCAGTGAGTAAAGCGCTCGCACCTCTGCTAGAGAAGGGCGATGTGGTGATCCTAGAGTCGACTTCGCCAGTAGGCGCTACAGAGCAAATGGTAGAGTGGCTGGCGGCAGCACGTCCAGATCTGACTTTCCCTGATTATTATCAGCCTGATCATGAAGCGGATATCTTTGTGGCTTACTGCCCAGAGCGCGTATTACCAGGTAAAGTAGTCGAAGAGCTAATCTCAAATGATCGTATCATCGGTGGTATGACTAAAGAGTCGACTAAAAAGGCGCAGGAAGTATATCGTATCTTTGTGGAAGGCGACCTGCTAGCGACCAACTCTCGTACGGCTGAAATGGCAAAGCTGACCGAAAATGCCTCTCGTGATGTGAGTATTGCCTTTGCCAATGAGTTGTCTATTATTTCAGACAAATTAGATATCAATGTCTGGGAGCTGATTGAGCTGGCCAATCATCATCCACGGGTCAATATATTGCAGCCTGGCGCTGGGGTAGGCGGTCACTGTATCGCTGTCGATCCATGGTTTATTGTTAATCAGAATCCTGAAGAAGCACGTATTACACGTATGGCACGTGAGATTAATGATGGTAAGCCAAAGTGGGTAATCGCAAAGATTAATGAGCAAATAGAAGCGCTTAAGCAAAACGGCATAGATAGACCTACTGTAGCACTACTAGGTTTGGCCTTTAAACCTAATATCGATGATTTACGTGAAAGCCCAGCGGTTAATATTGCGAGAGACATGCTAGATGCTGATTTGGCTAAGCTGTTATTAGTTGAGCCAAATATTAATGAGCTACCTAAGAGTTTAACAGTAGGAAATTTAGTTGATTTAGACTTGGCGTTAGAACAAGCAGATATTGTTGCTGTATTAGTCGCGCATAGTGAGTTTGAAAACCTAAATTTATCGAAAAAACAAGTTGTTAACTTTGTCACTAATGGTTATTAACTCCTTACTTATGCCTAGTCGTAGATTAAAAGAATCTATGGCTAGGTATATTTTTCTATTTTAGCTTGCTTCACATCTATATTGCTTTGCCTAATCCTCAATTCACTTCTGCCTTAAATAATTTTGGTGACTCATGAAAAAGAAAATTATTAGTATGTTCTCAAGCAATATAAAGGAAATTAGTGACTCTGATCTTAAAGTTATCCGTGAACTCATTGAAAAGCGTGGAGGCTCTGTCAAAGCTCTAAAGGAATATATTAGAGAGCTAGAGCTAGAGAACGAAAGAAGTAGGAGGTGTAAAGCTAATGAGAAAAACACGATTTCTTATAAGCTTGGCAAGTCAATTATTGATGTCGCTAAAAGAGAAACAGGAATCAAGACTTTTGGTAAAGAGCTTTATTCTATTTACGTGGACTCATTGAGTAGAAAGAATCGTGACTTAAGTAAAGCCAACTTATTGTCTAAAGTGGTGCTGCTTAACGAACAAAAGCAAAAAGAAAGAGATGAAAGGGTAGAAAAATTAGTCCAAAAGAATTACCCAAACAGAAGTGAAGCTTTGGAGCCGCCTAAGAAAGTTAAGAAAGTACGTAAGCTTAATAATGAACATGTGAACTACCTCAGCTTGCAAAAGTCGTTTAATGATAAAAATACTAGAATTGCGGCAATTATGGATGAGTTCACATCGTTATGTTTCAACCCTGAGGCCGAAATTCTCCATATTATGCCAGAAAACTGGGAGTCAGAAATATCAGAATTTAAGCCTGATATGTTGTTTATTGAGTCTGCTTGGAAAGGTAAGGATGGGTTGTGGCAAACCAAAGTTAGTCATCAGGCTGATGAACTGTTAGCACTAATTAAATATTGTGAAAAAAATAATATAAGAACAGTTTTTTGGAGCAAGGAAGATCCTGTGCATTTTGGCACGTTCTTGGGGGTTGCTGAACGGGTTGATGTTGTATTTACAACAGACATCGATTGTATTCAGAAATATAAAAAACATTTAGGTCATGATAGAGTGTACTTATTATGTTTTGCAGCACAGCCAAAAACACACAATCCTATTGAGGTTTATGAGCGCAAAAACAAGTTTAACTTTGCGGGATCATATTATCTGAAATATCCAGTTAGACAGCGTGATTTCAGTGTTCTGTCTGAAGTAGCACAGGACTACCAAGGGCTTGATATTTATGATCGTAACTTCCATAAGCCACACCCACATTACGAGTTTCCAGAGCGATATCGTTCAATGATCTTAGGCAGTTTAGATCCGTCTGAGATAGATAAAGCTTATAAGGGCTATGTTTATGGTATCAATATGAATACTATTAAACAGTCACAAACGATGTTTGCAAGACGTGTATTTGAAATGCTTGCCTCTAATACTATCGTATTAAGTAACTATTCACGTGGTACAAGGCTGCTATTCGGTGATTTAGTCATATGCTCTGATGAAGCAAGTGAGCTTAAAAGGCAGCTAAAGAAGTTTACTGAAGATATCATTACTCAAAAGAAATACAAGCTTCAAGGTCTAAGAAAAGTATTAAGTCATCATACTTATCAGCATCGACTAAAGTATATTCTAGAAAAGTCATTCGAAACAGAGCTGGATATCAACAACTATCATATAGCAGTCATTTCAAAGGTTGAAAATTCAAACGAACTCGATAGCGTTCTGAACAGTTTTGAAAGTCAATGGTATCCAGATAAACAGTTATATATATTAGGTGATGTAGAGCTTCCAAACACTTTAGGAAGTAACATCAAAACTTATCGTGATGAGGATGACCTATTTGATGCCTTAGCTGGTACAAAACAAGATAGTTATATTGCTGTATTTAATCCAAACGATAGCTATGGGGAATATTACCTATTTGATTTGGTTCAGAGCCATACTTACTTGAATGAAGGTTTCAATTCGGATATTAAAGTTATTACTAAAGACAGCTACTTTGATAGTGTAAATAATCAAATACAGTTGGTCGAAGGTAATGAATATTTAGAAGTCGATAGTTTCAAGTGTAATAAGAGCTTGATTAGAGCTGACTTATTTCAGGAACTCTTTGTCGATAATGAAGGGCTTGACGCTCTACTTGAGTTAGAGGTACATAATAAAGCATTCTCAATTGACTGTTTCAATTATGTGCTAAATGGTGCTGGGCTGAGCGATGACACATTATTCGATGCACATGGTCAACTATCATTAGATGAAGGTGTTGATTATGAAAACAGGCTTCTTAAAGTAGCTGAAGCTATCGATATGAATAGTGCTAATGAGGAGTTAGGAAGCTATCAAGACTCAAATGCATTTATATTCTCAGCCAATGAGATAGATGGGCAACTAATTAGACCTCAAAGCAAACAAATCCAAATTAATAAGGATAAAGGATGCGTAGAGATTAAGTCTACTCTTCCTGATGATAAGCACGCGTATATCTATTTCAAAAAAACTTATACTAGAGAAGAAGTTAATTTAAAACTTAATAGCCAGTTTGTTGTTAATGCTGAAGCTAATATGGATACCCGTTCCGTATTTGTCTTCTTAGATGCAGAAAAAAATAAACTTTCGCATCATATAGCATCAGTTGGTTTTAATCATACGATGCCTATCCCTCCAGATTGTGTTTATATAAAGGTTGGCTTCAAAGTGACTGGTAATGGTCATTCATTAATTAAGTCAATAAACATTGGTGAAAAACGAGAAGCAGTAAATGATTTGGTTGCCAAAAGCAGTACTTTGGTGCTGGCTAAGCAGTATCCAGCATATGATGATCTATATAAGTATGGCTTCCTACATAGTAGAGTTAGAGCATATAAGAATCATAATCATATTGTAGACATACTACGATTTACAAACGATAACTCAAGTTTAGGTTTTAGAGAATTTGAGTCTATAGATGTATTTAGTGGTAATGAAAGTCATCTAAGAAACACTCTAGAATCAGGTCAAATAACAAATATTTTTGTTCATTTAATGGACAAGAATATGTGGAATATCATAAAAGACTACCGAGATTCCATCAAAATAACTATATGGCTGCATGGCGCTGAGATACAAAGCTGGAAGCGCCGAGAGTTTGATTTAGTTGGTCTTACCGATACTGAGGTAGAGAGAAAGAAAAAACTTGCTGATAATCGAATTGCGTTTTGGAAACAACTCATCAATGAAGAGTTAAATGAAAATATTAAATTAATATTTGTATCTAATACTTTCCTCAGTGAGGTTGAAGAAGATTTAGAGTTAACTATTCCAACTGACAATAAAATGGTCATCCATAACTACGTAGATAGTAGTATATTTAACTATCAAGAAAAAAATGTTAGTGATAGATTAAAGCTCTTATCCATTAGACCATACTCAGGTCCTAAGTATGGTAATGATATAACGAGAGATGCAATATTAGAGCTATCAAAATATGACTTTTTCGAAGATCTAGAGATTAATATCTATGGTGATGGTGAGGAGTTTGATACTATCAATGAGCCTTTACTTGAATTTGAAAATGTTCATCTGCATAAGCGCTTCTTAACACATGATGAAATAGCTGAGGCTCACAAGCAACACGGTGTATTCTTAAATCCGACTAGATGGGACTCTCAAGGAGTATCTAGAGACGAAGCCATGTCATCGGGGTTAGTAGTGGTTACAAATAAGGTAGCTGCCGTTCCTGAGTTTATTTCAGATGCTGAAGGTGCATTATTTGAGGCCGAAGATGTAGAGGAAATGGTTGAGAGAGTTAAAGAAATTATTAATGATTCTGAGGCTTTCTTAAAAAAATCAAGATCAGCTAATGAGAGAGCTAAAGAACAATGCGGTTTTGAGACAACAATACGTAAGGAGTTGGATTTGATTACGCATAATAAGTCTTAAATACATTTTTGATTCGATTATATAGTCAGCTCAAAATAAAATTGTTATGGCCAGGGCAAACATCATAAAACAATTTGGATAAGTCATTTTCCATCCAGCCTTGGCGTAGAAACTTCACCTGAGCCCATTTCTTTTCTATAGGGTTTAGGTCTGGGCTGTACGGTGGCAACCATAAAATACGATGCCCGTGCCTGTTTAGTAGCTTTTGAATACGCTTGCTTACTCTTATGAAATTTGGCGTTATCCATCACAATCACGCATTTTGTTTTAAGACTTGGGATTAGGGTTTGTTTGCACCAGTGATAGAAGACGATGCTGTTGATGTTTGTCTCAAAGTAATCAAGCGCAAACAGCATCTTTTCATACAGAGCACCAATAACGTTGGTTCGCTTTTTACCTTGCCAGTTGTAGCTATCGATACAAGGCTTACCAATCGGTGCATAACCATGAGAGCGAATGGTTTCAGACTCAAAGCCGCTTTCGTCCATATATACAATGGGGTAGCCTTGCTGCTTAAAGTGCTCAAGCTTATTCTGATACGCCACTCTTTTGATCGGACAGGCTTTTGGATGTTCTAAAGTCTTTTTTTTGACTGATGCCTAGGCGCTTTAGGGCATGATGAATGCCTGTTTTACTACAGTTTAAACGACGTGCTCGCTCGTACTGATAATCATCAGGATGTTCTTTGACATCATTGAGTAGCACGTCATCTGGTATTTTATAGGGTTTGGTTTGCCTGGTTGTTTTACTATGAACACGTCTCTTCCAGTTTTATATGGTGGTTGGGCTGAGGTTATAGAATTTAGCTGCCTCGGCAAAGGTCATACCCTCGTCTAAGCTTTTTAGTACTTGTTTGCGGAAATCTAGTGAGTAAGTCATGGTCTTTATAATAACAATTGGGTTTGATAATTAGTTTATAACATTTTTAAGTAGGATTGACTATAGATATAACATCTATATAAGTTAAAATTATATAGATGTTATTTTTTTTATTTAGTGATTAAGTAGAATATCCATGATTAAAGTTTCAGCAGATGAGAATTTTGATTACTATCTCAATAATAGTTTGAGTGAGTTGTTTATTAAACTACGAGTACCCAGTAGCAAATATAGTTATGCCTGCTATTTCTATGCTGATAATGCGATATATAAATTTCATTATCAGGACTCCCCAGTTTTTAAACTTTCTTATAACCTAGAGAGCTTGAAGTCATTAAAAATAAGGTTTTTCTTTCATGAGAGATCAACTGCTAAAAGAAGCTCAGTGTCATTAGATCTATCAAGTAGTATTGATGCTATTTTGAATTATGCAGAAATGTCCAAAAATGAGCTTATGGATCAACTTTGGAAGACAGAGCTCGATTATATTCTCGATAGTGAAACCTTCATAGAGCGTGGTAGGCTTTTAGTTGAAAGTAATCAATTACAGCTTTCAGGCTTTGACGCCGTTAATTGGAGCTCTTGGGATGAATGGGAACACGATCCTTTTAACAATAGATCTTGGCAGTGGACATTACACTGGTTCGAATTTATTAAAGGTTTAATGGCCTACCACTACAGAACCGGCGATCTTACTGCTCTTGAAGAAGTTAAGCGAGCGCTTACTAGTTGGATGAATACCTACTCAATGAGCTATGATGGGAGCTTCGAGTTCATACTCCATGACCATGCTACAGCTTTGAGGTCTGAGCAAGTCTTACTGTTTATTTACTACTTGCAATCTTATAACACTGAATGGTTAGATGCGAATATTACGTTTATTAATCAATTGGTTAATCTATTGATTGAAGTAGGACATAAGCTGTCTGAAGAAAGCTTTTATTCTAAACATACTAATCATGGGCTAGAACAAGTCAGAATGTTATTAACGCTTAGTGTGGTCTTTAAAAATCATAGTTGGCAAGATTTAGCGTTGACTCGTTTGAAAAGTGAGCTTGATTTTTCATTTACTGATGAAGGCGTACATAAAGAAAATAGTCCGGGCTATCATCAGTTCGTATTTAAATTATTTATCTCTATATTTAGAAAGCTACCCAAATCAGTGCTTGGTAATCTAGAAGTCGATTTTAGAGATAGAGCCAGTCATTCGCTTGAGTTTTTAACATATATATTACGACCGGATAGAAACTTACCTATTATTGGTGATACCCAACTTAAACCGACCACAGATGGGTATAGAGATTTTTTTAAAGGATCTATATATTATCAGCATTTTTTGTATGCTTTCAGTCAAGGCCATAGGGGCACTGCGCCAGTTGAAAATAACATAGTCTTTCCAAAATCAGGGTATGCAATATTTAGAAGTGGATGGGGGAATAAGAATAACTTCGCTAATAGCATTCATATCGTTTTTAAGGCAGGATGTCTAAGCAGATATCATCACCAGCAGGATGAAAATAATTTCGTCTTATATGGTTATGGAGAAGATTGGCTAATTGATTCGGGGCTATATAATTATATTGATAATGATCCTATCCGACATTATGCTCGTAGAAGACAAGCACACAATATCCCAGTCATATCTAATACCAATTATGAATTGGACTTCAATCATAGAATGGAGAACTGGAAGATATATGACTATAGTATAACTAATGATAAAGCGCATGTATCTGCAAGGAACACTGTTCTAAAGCATATAGAGCAGAAAAGAACATTAGAATTTAATAACATTGAAAAAGAAATTACTATACATGACAGTGTAATATGTCTAGATGAGAGTGATAGAGAAGTTAGGTTGTTGCTGCATATACCCAAAGACAAAAAAGTAGTGCTCACTGATAAAGGGTTTGAAATACTGTCAACAAAGCAGGATAGAAAGCTATTAATAACCCTATCGTCTCAACCTGATTTAATGGAGGTTAAAAGTGGGGTTGTTAATGGTAACGTTTATAGCATTGTGTCTAATACAGTGAATACTTATGAGGACAGTCAGGTAATAATTATGGCGTTTTATGATACTGACTCAGTGAATATGAAAATGAGAATGAGGTTTTTATAAACTAAGCTATATTTTCAGTAATAAGAGTCTTAGAAACACATTTCAAATATCTTTAATCTACTAGGGCGTGTCCTCAATTCAATCGATAGCCATCTAAATGGGCTAAAAACGGCTAAGTCTGGCCAAACGGTGTCAAATAGCTGACGAATATCTTGATATTATCTGCGCTATTTTCCTTGCTTGGCGGCAATTTATCTCATTTTTATCGCCATTTTTAAAATGAGGACAGGCCCTAGAATAAGCCTTATATGTTATGAACAACGAGATCAGTAGTCAAAAGTATATTGTAAGAAGTAGCTTTGAAGATATCATACTAAAGCTGCCTATTAATTGGAGACAAAATCCATTTAGCAATAAGAATTGGGTGCATCATTTCATGAGCCTAAGATGGGCTTTGAAAAAAGAGATGGAGCCTCTTAAACTAAAGCTTCTACTAACTGACTTCTATAATTATCATGTTAGAAAAGGGGCCAATAATCCTCATTATAATACAATCAGAGGTGATCATACTGCGGCTGAAAGAGTTAATGGGTTGTGCTTTGAATATGAGAGATTTAAAGATTATGAAGATCTAGCTTTACCCGGAGTTATTATTAGATTACTAAAGTCAGATATTAATAATCTGCTATCAGAGGAGATGTATAGAGCAGGTCATAACCATGCGTTAATGGTTGATAAGGCTTTAGTTAAGTGTGCAATTGATATTCCTAAGTTGAGACATCTGGTAGATTTGAATCATGTCCTTAATCGAGCATATGCAACTTTGAGTCAAATGTTCTATGAAGATGGCGTAACTAGAGAAAACTCAATCTCTTATCAGGAATATAACTTCAATATTGTTAATCAGTTTTGTGACCAGCTAACTGATTTAGATAGCTTAGAAGTGAATCCTACCGTTCTGGAAAGCCTATTTAGCTTTCTTAATGTAATTAAATCTCAGACAAAGGTATTATTAGGCTACGCTCTAAGAGAGAATGATACATACTTAGAGCTAGGAGATACGTTTAGTGATCCAAAGCTTGAAATATTGTCTGCTCTTAATAATAATGCAGATGATACTGAGTTATCACAATCAGCACGAGATTTATTAGCTCCTTATAGCTCAGAATCAGGTTACTATTGTAAGCATGGCTTGGTTCTATATAGACATAAAGAAAAAGACTATACAGTCCACTTTGGTCAGACCGTTATGTATGGCTCTAATAACCATAAACAAGATGATGAGCTTTCTTTTTGCTTATGTATAGATAATACGGATATATTTATAGATGCTGGATACAATGCTATTGTGAGTCAAGAAGAGCAGGATTATTTAAAATCTTCATTTGCTCATTCTACGCTCAATGTTATAGGCTCTGAATGGATCAGTTTTGATGAGCCTATAAAGTCCAACTCAATTCAAGATCTAAATTACAATGGTGCTCAGCTTAGCTATAACATGACGCATGAGCGGATTAAAGGGTTTACAGTTCATCTTCATACTAGTATAGAACCTAAGTCTCTAACTTTAAATTACTCATGCACTAACTCGAGTCAATTACCTATTTTAAAATTAAATAGGTTTATTTTATCAGTAGGGTGCAGTGTTGAGTTTGTCAATTCAAAGTGTTTAATAGTAAAAAAAGACAACTGTCGCGTAAAAATTACTGTGTTAGATGATATAGAAAGTATCACAGTTGGCAATGCTATATATACTAAATTTAATGGTGATATGGAGTGTTTAAACACTACCTCTATTGATATACTTTATTATTGTGAAAACTTAAAAGTGAAAGTTGATTTCTTACAATTTTAGCGCCTAACAGTGTTAGTCTAAAGTACTTGATTTACATCATTCAGGTGGTGCTACTGAAGAATGAGTAGCTGTTTTTTTTAAAGAATATTTATGAGGCTTATATGAAGGTCAGGATTTATGGTAGTTGCGTTTCACGAGATATATTGAGTTTTAATGATACCGACAAACTGGACCTATTAAGCTACAATGCAAGAAGCTCTATTGCAACGCTTAATAAAAAGAACATACAGAGTGATATAGGGCATAGTTACTTTGAGGCTTTAAATAAAATTGAGTCTAAGTTTCAAAAGCGAATGGTTGAGTACGACTTCAAAAATAAAGTGCTAGATATAGTCAATATTAATAACTACGACCTGCTATTAATTGATTTAATTGACGAGAGATTCCATTTAGCACAGGTTTCAAATAAATTAGTGACTCGTTCAAACGAATTCTTAAAGTCTGGCATACAGCCAGATAAAATAATGAACACCTTTTCTCCTGAGTACATGGAGTTATGGCAAACAGGTGTAGATAACTTTATTAATGTGATAAATGAAACCATAGGTCTGGACAAACTCAAAATAAATAAGGTGTATTGGGCGAGTAGCGCGAGTAATCCAAAAGATACAGATACATTGAATAGCAAATGGCAGGTTGAACGTCATAACCAAAAACTTAGTGACATGTATGAGCACCTTGAAAAGAAATTGCCGAAATCTAGTATTATTGAAGTTGACCCAAGCTTGCTAGTCGCTAACTCAAATCATAAATGGGGACTGTCACCTTTTCATTATATAGATGAATATTATGAGGAGACGGGTAAAGCCTTAATAGAGGTTTAACCTGAACTTAAGCATTCTCTACATATGAATTGATTTAGATGTAGTACAAAACTTTGAATAGTATTACGTAAAGTATTTTAACAAACATTAGATCTGACGGGAAAGTTGATAATGCATAACGCTAAGGGTGAAGTAGGTAGGCATATAAATGTGCCTAGTCTTTTATTGATTGAAAGTTTAGAGCTATCACAAGACAGTCCAGTATGGTATCCGATGGCAGTGAAGCCAGGCAATAATATCAATATCAAAGCCCTAGTTGAGTACTTAGATATAGACCCTGCAAGTAAACGTAAAGCATTATTACTAATCAAAGCATATGACGAGCTTGGTAACGAAGTAGACACTTCTTTTGAACAGATGGCTTGGTCAGAAGCTTTTGATGCTCACTTTAAGTATCTAGCACCTACTGGTAGTGAGGTTGACGAGCTTTATAGTGCTAAGGTTCCCGAAGGAGTTGCTACTATTCACTTTGGATTTAGCCACTTTTTGCCTAAGTTGGGTGAGCAAGTTGTTATTCGTGATCTTTCTATTTACCCTAAAGGAAGTAATGAGACTTTTAAGACACCTGAAGAACCTCAAATACCTACAACACACCAGGTTGAAAGCTTAGAGCTATCACAAGACAGTCCAGTATGGTATCCGATGGCAGTGAAGCCAGGCAATAATATCAATATCAAAGCCCTAGTTGAGTACTTAGATATAGACCCTGCAAGTAAACGTAAAGCATTATTACTAATCAAAGCATATGACGAGCTTGGTAACGAAGTAGACACTTCTTTTGAACAGATGGCTTGGTCAGAAGCTTTTGATGCTCACTTTAAGTATCTAGCACCTACTGGTAGTGAGGTTGACGAGCTTTATAGTGCTAAGGTTCCCGAAGGAGTTGCTACTATTCACTTTGGATTTAGCCACTTTTTGCCTAAGTTGGGTGAGCAAGTTGTTATTCGTGATCTTTCTATTTACCCTAAAGGAAGTAATGAGACTTTTAAGACACCTGAAGAA